>JALYHL010000010.1:0-32969 GCA_030776625.1 Actinomycetota bacterium
CAACGGCAGCTCCGACCACGACGACGGCTGCTCCGACGACTACGACGGCAGCTCCGACCACGACGACGGCTGCTCCGACGACTACGACGGCAGCTCCGACCACGACGACGGCAGCTCCGACGACTACAACGGCGGTGTCGGGGACGGTCGTGACCCAGGCGCCTACTACGACGACACTTCCACCGACGACCACGACCGTGGCGCCGACCACCACGACGGAGGCGCCGACCACGACCACGCTGGCGCCCACGACGACGACGCTGGGGGACCAGGTGCTCCCGACTCTCATCACCGCAGCGCCCTCAGGGCCTCGTAAGGAGGACGACGAGGTGCTCGTCGAGGACGAGGATCAGGTGCTCGGCAAGGTCGTGCAGCCCGCGGCACCGCAGGCGGCGGCCGAGGTGCTTCCTCTCACGGGTGCCGATCCCTCGGCCCTGTTGGGACTCGCGGGCCTGCTGCTGTCGAGCGGCGGCGGCCTGATGCTGGCTTCGCGCAAGCGCCGCTAGGGACCCCGAGGGAACGAGGGGCTCGATCGTGGTGACCGGTCTCCGGATGACGGAACGCGCTCGGCCGCGCTCGTTGTCCGTCGTCATTCCCGTCTACAACGAAGAGGAGATCCTCGAGAACACGGTAGAGACGATCGTGACGGGGATCCGCGGCCTGGACCTCGATCGGTTCGAGATCCTTCTGTGTGAGAACGGGAGCCGCGACTCCACCCCGGCGCTCGCCGCTCGACTGAGCGCCGAGATCCCCGAGGTAGAAGTGATCGTTCTGGAGCGGCCGAACTACGGCGCCGCGATGAGAGCGGGATTCTTCGCCGCCAGAGGCGATGCGATCGTCAACTTCGATGCGGACTACTACGACCTCGACTTCCTGGCGGCAGCTCTGGACACCGAAGGCGACATCGTCGTCGCGGCCAAAGGCATCCTCGGCTCCCACGATGCGCGGGTGCTGAGCAGGAGGATCGTGTCGCGTTGCTTCGGCTGGTTCGTGCGGTCGCTGCTGGACGTCAGCGTGACCGAGACCCATGGCATGAAGCTGTTCCGCCGCGCCGCGATCGCGCCGCTGCTGCCCAACGTGTTCCGGACCAAGGACCTGTTCGATACCGAGCTGTTGGCGCGCGCCGAGTACAGAGGTTGCACGATCACCGAGCTGCCCGTGGAGACGAAAGAGCTTCGTCACTCTCGCTCCGGGATCGTGCGACGCATCCCCCGCACCGTGTGGGGGCTTCTGCGACTGCGGTTCTATCTGCGGCTGGCTCGTTCCACGCGAGCAACGCCGCTCCCGGCGGCCGCGGCCGACAACGCGGTCGACGTCGCCGTCTAGCTCTAGCTAAGCGGCGGGTTGGTCCTCCGCGGCCGCGAGGCCGACCGGGTAGACCCATCGCTTGAAAGCGATGAACTTGGCGACCGCGGCGACCGCTCCTGCGAGGAGTTTCATCGCATTCAGGAGCAAAGTGGACCGGATGTCTGCCACGAGCGCGACCGCGAGATTGTTTAGCCCAAGGCCGGCCACGTTGAACAGTACGAACAGCGCCACCTCGTGACTCCTCTTGTCCCGGCCGCCCCCGCCGAAGGTGAAGCGCTTGTTCAGGAGGTAGCTCGCGCCGATGCCCACTGAGTAAGACATCGTGTTCGCGGCCACGACCGGTACGCCCTCGGCAAGGATCAGCAGGTTGAAGAGGCCGAAGTCCAGGATCGTGGTGGTGACGCTCACGGCACCGAAGGTGGAGAGTTGTTTCGCGACCGCGCGCAAACGGGCCGCGCGGCCAGTTGGAGCGCCGTTCACCGGCTTCTCCACCGCTTGATGCGTGTAGCGATCGCCACGACCATCAACCCGAAAACGGCACCCAACGTCAGCCCCAGCCCGAGCCACTCGGCCCAGGTGCGCGAGTAAGTCAGCACCACCTGCTCCTGCGTCGGCACGACGATCATCAGCGAGGGCGACGCCAGGTAAGGCCCCTCGGCCCCCAGGGCGGTCCAGTTCGGGAAGTAAGAGGTCTTGATCCAGTGCGGCTCGCCCACGGCATCCGTAGTGAAGGCGATGCGATCGTTGTCCATCGTCGCTTCGTAGGTGCTGCCACCGTGAACGAGCGGGGCTCGAGGCAGATCCTCGGCCGACGACACCCTCGGCCACCCGGAAGGGCCATCTCGTACCAGAGGCACGTCGAGCGCGTCCCTAGAGGTGAACCAGCTCAGGTTGGCCGCGAGCCAGTCGCCGCCTTCCAAGACGGCCGGCTCGTACTCGGGCACCACCACCTGACCCGATGGCTCGAGCGCAAAGATGGCCGAGCTCTCCACCTGGTCGATCAGCTCCAGGTCCGGCGACTCCATGGCCGCTTCGCGTCCCTTGTTCGACGTAGTGACGAGATATGACACGTCCATCAGCTCCAGGTGCTCGACACCCGCTTCCATGTCGAACTCGCTGTAGGGCAGTCCAGGTATCGGGTTCGACGGTGTCTCGGCGACCTCGGCCGCCGTCAGGAAGTGGAACGGAGTCGTGATGCTGGACTCGAAGTAGATGCCCTCCATCGTCGGGTGCCCTGCGAAGTAGGGCAGCGTCATGAGCGCGATCGGGGTTCCGAACCGGCCAAGTTCAGGCGATGGTTCCCACATCACACGTCCGGGAGGGAGCGCCGCGATGCGCGCGTTGAGCGCTTGGAACTCCGCATACGCCGGTTTCCCCTCGTAGCCCTCGTAGTTGTATTCGATCCAGTAGTTGATGAAGCTCTTATCGCGGTTCCAGAGCACCCATCCTGCCGACGCAAGGACGACGACACCCGTCGCCGCCAGTGTGACGGCGGCTGCCTGTCGTCTCCACGACAGCCGCGCCAACGCGGGCAGCGTCGTGCCGACGGCATAGGCGCTGGTGAGGAATACGCCGAGGTACCAGAATGGGATGAACCTCCCGTTCCACACGTGGCCCTGTGGCAGCAGCAGGTAGACGAGTAACCCGATCCCGCCCGGAACCAGAAACAGCAGAGGTCGCCGGTCGCGCCGCAGTGCCGCCAGCACCGCTCCCACGACCGCCCCCGCCAGATACAGCCACAGCTCCTTGGGCGCCACGGAGCTGAGCTCCCTGAACGGGAACCAAGACATGTCTGCGGTGTAGCCCAGCCTCACCACTAGCGGGATCGCCCAGAAAGCACTGAGGCAGAAGGCGAGCCCGAACACGACCCCGAACCTCGATGCCGTTCGTTTGAGGCCGTGACGCCGCACCGACCACACGAGGACCAGTGGCGACGACACCACCACCATGATCACCGGGATCGCGTGGCTGAGCACGGCGGCGGCCAGCGTGACCGCAGCCAGCACCGGTCGACCTTCGTCTTCGGTCGCGAGGCGGTAGGCGAGCCCGTAGAAGACGAAGCAGAGGCCGACACTGAGAGAGAACGAGTACTCACCCGCGAGCGAGCTGGGGATGTTCCCGCCGTAGATCGTGAAGCTGTCCATGAACAGGAAGGCGACGCCGAAAACCGCACCGACCGCGGGGGTAGGGAAGGGCAGCCGCATGAGCCGCAACATCATGTAGAGCGACAGCGGCAGGAAGAACGTACCGGCGACCGTCCCGAGCTTGAAGGCGATCTCGTACGGGATCACGTAGCTGGCGATCGCCTGGAACGTCACGACGAGCGGGAAGTAGAAGTGGAGAAGCGGGAAGCCGGCGTACCAGTCGGGCGACCATCCCGACAGCATCCCCTTCGGCAAGAGGTGGGTCTTCAGGTACCACGGGGTGTAGACGTGCGCTCCTGTGTCTCCTCCCGTCGTCGTGGTGAGTGAGAAGAGCAGCTCGGGCCGGAAGAACGAAAGCAGCAGGGCGAATAACGTCATGAGGATGGTGGTGTCGGCGAGAGCCGCCATCGGCCCCGGCAGGAACACGTGCCGCTCTCGGACGATCTTCGCGAGGCGCGGTCCTGGAAAGCGGCGGGTTACGGCCGGCGGGGAGGGCCGCTCCGCCAGGTCCCAGAAAGACCGTTGTTGCTGCGCTTGTTCCTGGTCCGCCTCGTCTCGCGAGGTTCTCATCGGCCCTCCCGCTGCAGGAGCAGCATCCCGTCCGATCTGAACGCTTCGGAAAAGCCCTCTGCATCCAGCGAGTCCACGATCTCTTGCATCTCCGGCGCCATCGGATACTCGACCAGGACGTAGTCGATCAGGTCGGTCTGGCTCAGTCGTGCCCCGTTCGAGCTGTTGTCGCCCCAGTTCTGGGCACGCCACGGAACCGGGAACTCGTAGATGTGCTCTCTGTGCGTCAGGTGGGGAACGGTGAAGAACGCAGCGGACACTGCCGCATCTTCGGGTATCAGCGCGATCGCCTCTCGTATCGCTACGGCGCGCTCCGACGAAGGATCCGCGAGGCCTCGGGGGGCGCGGCCCACGGGACCCCACAGGTAGCCGGAGACGAGCGCCGACGCCGTCATCACGATGACCGCGTTGGTCCGTGCCGCGGGCGATCGCAGCCGGGCGATCCCGAAGATGGCTGCGGTGACCAGCACGGGAACGATCAAGGTCCCGTAGTGGAACTCGATCTGGTGTTGGTACGGAAAGCTGCTCAAGAGGTTCGAAAGCAGCGGGAGGAGCGCGACGGCTGCCAACCCCGGCGACAGCAGGAACATGCCCGCCAGCGGCGCCCCCATCTGCCACAGGTACCAGGGCTTGTCGGGCCCGAACGCCACCGCCAGCACGTCCCAGGGACGAAGAAGCGCGGTCTTGAGCAGCCCTGCCGTCCCGCCGAACGCGCCCCCGATACGAGATCCGTAGAGGGTTCCGGACCCATTGAGCGCGGGGAAGATCAGGAACAGGGTTGCGCCCAGCCACATGAGAGAACCCACCGATGTGAGGAGCCCGACCTTTCGGTCGTAGCGCACGGCGACGTACAGCCCGAGCACGAACGTCATCAACGGCACGTCTTCCTTGACCAGAAGCAGGCCGATCAGGCAGATCGTGTAACCGACCCAGCGTCGGTGCATCATGAAGAAGAGGACCCCGAACACGAGCGGGATCTCGAACGAGTCGGGGTGGAAGTTCTCGAGGTTGGTGAGAGCGACGGCCGGGTGGGCCAGATAGGCGATAGCCGCCGCGAGAGCAAGGTTTTCGTCGCGGAGCCTGTCCCGGGCTATGAACCAGACCGGAAGCACGGCTCCCGCGAGCGCCGCCGTCTGAGCGATGAGCAACACGGACGCGGAGGGGGCCAGCCAGTAGAACGGCACCAGCAACAACAGGATGAAAGACGTGTGGTCGCCGAAGAGGTTGAGACCTCGGACGGTCACGAAGGGCTCTTCGAACCGACTGAGCAGCCATACGCCCTGATCGAAGATGCCGAGGTCGAACCCGAAGGTAGAGAAGCCGTAGTGCTGTCGGAGTACCCACGGCACCAAGACCGCCACGTACCCCGCAACCGCTAGCCCGAGACCGACTCGGGCGGCGAGACTGGTCACGATCTCCCAACGCTCCGGATCGTCGGAAGCGGCAGGCGGACGCTTCAACCTCCGCGTCCTCGCGCGCACAGCGGCCCGCAGCCGCAGGGACCAGCGAAGGTCGCGGATCGCCAGCGGCGATCCCGAGCCCGCAAGGTTCATAGGTGGTCGAGTTCCGTCACGGCGCGATGATGCGCGCCGCCTGGATCGCAGGAGTGGCTCCTCCCTTGGTCCATAGCGCGATCGGCTGACCGTTGGCGACCCCGATCGCCGTCGGGTACAGGGCGCCCTCGCTCGTCGGGGCGATCCGGTATGGCCCCTCCCATCCGGTTGCGGGGTCTCGGACCGCCAGCGCTACTTCGTTGGCCGGGTTGAACTCGCTCGTCTGGAAGAAGAGATAGACCAGTCTCGAGGACGCGTCGAGAGACAGGACAGGGAAGTCGATCTCGACGGTAGCTGTGGCGTCGACGGCGGTTTGCGGACTTGACCAGCCACCCTGCTCGCTCCGTCGGAAGTACAGGAGCTGGAAGCTCGTGCTGTCCCTCAACACCAGGTGGGCCACACCCGCGCGGTCGACCGCCAAAGCGGCGGCCCCGAAGCCTTCCCCGCTGGAGAGTCTGTCTTCGGGCGACCACGCAACCTGGCCGGTGTCTAGGACGGTGCCGCGGCGCGCGAACCAGCCGAGCGGAGAATCTCCCCTCCGGTAGGTCGCGTGGATCGTGCGGTTGGGGCCCACGGCCACGTTCACCAGTACCGGGATCTCGTCTCCAGCCTCCGTCAGCTCACCGATCTCGACGATTTGTGGGTCACCTGCGATGGCCGTGATGACGCCCCAGCGAGGTAGCTGGCCTTCGGGCGAGTCCGCTGCCCAAACCACGTGCACCAGACCGTCGGCGAAGTCGATGTCAACCACCGGAGAATCGGAGGCGTCGTCGAGCGTGAGAACCAGCGGAGCCTTCCACCCGCGGCCGGTCGCCTCGAGCCGGGCGTACGAGATGCTGGACCCGTCGCTGAAAGCGACGTGCAGGTTGTTCTCGGGGTCGATGGCGGCGGAGAGCGATGTCGGGGTGATCTGCGGGAACAGGATCGGCGATCGCCAGCTTCGCCCCTGGTTCCGCTGATCCAGCACCACCTGCAGGCCCTCCTCCCCGGGGTACAGGGCGACCAGTTTCCCGTCGGACGTGCGCAGGAGCCGCTGTTGTCCGATCCACTGGGAGTGCGTCGCGTCTGCGGGAACATCGAACGCGACGTCTCGGATGGGCGGCTCCACGATCGGGTCGGGCACCGCCCGAGGCGTGTCCTCGGCCGCGCCCCGAGTAAATGCCAGGGCCCCAAGCGCGACGCCTGCAAGAACCACGACCGCACCAAACGCTGTGGCCCAAGGGGAGGCGCCTTCGCGCGACTTCTTCTTGCGCAGGATCTCGCCGGGCGGTTGCACAGGGGTCGCCCGGCCGTCACGCAGCTCCCACACGCCGGCCAGCATGTTGCCCAACTCGATGTAGAGCGCTTTCCATGCCTCGACCGAAGGAGGGTCCCGCACTAACAAGAACACCCTCTGCTCGCGGTTCAAGGCCTCGAGCGGCTCGGCCCCCTCGAAGAACTCGGAGTGTCGACGCATCACCTCTCCACGCGGCAGAGGGCGACCGCTTACCGCCTGGAGGTCTGAGTCACCCACGGCGGCGAGCTCATCCAGGCGGTCGGCGATGGTAGCTGCCGCTTCGGGTCCGACCCGCGGCATCGGCAGGACCAGTACGAGCTCTCCATGTTCCGCAACTGCAACCAGTGCGCCCATTGCTCCGGGAACCCCCGCAGGTCCGCGACCGACAACGAGCAACCTCTCGCCCAGGACCGTCTCCCCGGCGGCCACTGCGTCCAGCGTGCGTTCGGGATCCGGCTTGACCGGCGACGTGGCAGGAGTGGGGGATGTGCTGGTGTTCGCCTCCATGGAAACAGGATAAGGAGTCGAGGCGTCGCGGCCTAGCCCGATGCGCTGTTCGTTGCGTTGTCTAGATTGGCGCGATGAGCCTCACATCGATCACGCGACCGGCTGACGGCGAGCCCGATGGTCTCATCGTCCTTCTTCATGGGCGCGGGGCAGATGAACATGATCTCTATCCGCTGCTAGACATGCTCGACCCCCACCGCAGGCTCATCGGGGTGTGCCCGCGCGGCCCTCTTGCGCTTCCACCTGGTGGAGCGCACTGGTACCGCGTCCTGCAGGTCGGCTATCCGGACCCCACGACGTTCCGTCCGACCTTCGACCGGTTGACGCGCTGGTTCGACGCTCTCGTGGACGAGCTTGATCTCATGCCCGACCGCGTGGTCGTGGGCGGGTTCTCGCAGGGGTGTGTGATGAGTTACGCACTCGCGCTGGGGGCGGGGCGCCCGCCGCCGGCGGGGTTGATCGGCCTGAGCGGCTTCATGCCGACGTTGGAGGGTTTCGAGCTCGACCTCGCCGAGGTGAAGGACTGGCCGGTTGCCATCGGTCACGGGATCTACGACCCCGTCATCGGCGTGCAGTGGGGCCGGGACGCTCGCCGGCGCCTGGAGGAGGCGGGGGCACACGTCCTCTATCACGAGTCGCCGATCGACCACACGATCGATCCCGACTTCCTGAGCGTGATCCGAAGCTGGGTGGAGCGCGTTGTGCCGGCCCGTTAGTGATCCTTCAGCGACCCCCGGCAAGCTGCTCGAACAGCGCGGCGTAGGCCGCTGCAACCGCCTCCGGCGAGGCCCAACCTTCTATGAAGCTGCGACCCGCGTCTCCCATCGCCCGCCGGTCCTCCGGCGAATCCAGCATCTGGCGGATCGCCTTTGTCAACGCTTCGGCATCTTCGGGAGGGACCGCCACGCCGGCACCCGACCTCTCGACCAGACGCGCTATCTCCGTTCCGCGATCGACGCTCGCGATCAGCGGACGCCCGGCCGCGAGGATCGAATACGTCTTCGACGGGACGCTGGAATGCGCGAGCCCTTTTTTCAACGGGACCAGGTGGATGTCCGCGGCCGCCAGCACCTCAGGCAATCGCTCCAGAGGCTGCATGTTCACGAAGCGGACGTTTGCGAGGCCGCGCGCTTTACGCTCCAGGTCCGCGCGCGCCGCGCCCTGGCCGTTGATCACGAACACGAGGTCACGTTCGTGGCCGAGAGCGCCCGCGGCCTCCAGCACCGTTTCCAGGGACTGCGACAACCCGACGTTGCCCGCGTACATCACAACGGTCTTCCCGGTGAGGCCGAAGTGCCGCCGGTAGTCGTTCTCGAGCGGAGCCGGTGCGATCCATGCCGCGTCCACGAAGTTCGGGATGACCCGGACCTTGGAGGGCTCTGCGGTTTTCGCCCGCACGTTGTCCTGGAGCTCTTCCGACAGAACCGTCACCGCGTCGGCCCTGTCGTAGCAGAACCGCTCGAGTCGACGGACGGCGCGCAGCAGCGTTCCTTCGGACAGAACGCCGAGCTCCACGGCCACGTCTGGATAGACATCTTGGATGTTGAACACGAGCTTGGCGCCCCGTCGCCGGGCGATCGCCCACCCCGTGACGCCCAACGTCAGCGGAGGCGAGACGGCCAGAACACCGTCCACCTTCGGCCCGCGCGCCGCGATCGCCGCGCCCATGAGGCTGAAGCCGGCGAAGGCGGCGGCCCGGCGGACCAGCGCGCGTTTGTCGGGGGCTGGGAACGGATGCAAGCGGACGATGCGCCCCCAGGGCATGTCTTCATAGCGCACCAATCGTCCCTCGAACTGGGGCTCGACCGCGTGCTCGCGGTACCACGGCAGTGACGTGATCACCTCGACCCGGTGTCCGAGCCGCGCCAGCTCTTGCACGATACGCGTGACGACGTTGCCCGTCGGCGCGACGTCGGGCGCGAAGTGTGGGGTGACCACCACCAGCTTCACAGTGTGGTCTCCAGGGCGTAGTTGTAGGAGTCTTCGAGGATCCGGGCCGAGCGGGTCCAGCCAAAATCCTTAGCGCGCTCGTGGCCGAGCTTCGTCCACATCGTCCGCTGCGTCTCGTCTTCCAGCAGACGCGCCATCTCGTCGCACCACTCGTCGGGGTTGTCGGGCGATACCAGCGCGCCTGCGTTCGCGACCACCTCCGGCAACGCCGTCGCGTTCGACGCGATGACCGGGCAGCCGCGCGCCATGGCCTCCAGCACCGGCGCGCCGAACCCCTCGAAGCGCGAGGCGAACGTGACCGCCGTGGCCTCCTGGTAGAGGGCGTCTAGGTCGCGCGCGGAGACGTAGCCGAGCATCTTCACCTCGTCGTGGATGCCCAGATGATGGATCTCTTCGACGATGCGGTCTCGCATGTCGGCTGCGACCTTCCACTCCGACCACGCCCGCGCTCCGGTGAGCACGAGCGACACCTTCGGGTGGACCTTGAGGAGCTTCGCGAAGGCCTCGAGCAGCACGAGGTGGTTCTTGTGCGGGTAGGTGGCCGCGGGATAAAGGAAGAACGCGCCGGGGATGCCGTAGCGCTCGCGGATGTCGCTCGCGTCGACCTTGTCCTCCCGTAGCGAGATTCCGTGCGGAACGGTGGTGACGAGGCTAGGGTCGATGTTGAGACGCTCGATGACAGTCCTGCGCGTGAACTCGCTCGGCGTCAGGATCAGGCGTGCCCCCTCGGCCGAGCGCGGCACCATCCGTCGCAGGTAGAGGAGCTTCGTTCTCGTGAAGTAGTCGGGGTAGTACAAGTACTGGAGGTCGTGGATCGTCAGCACCGGACGCTGCGAGGGGAACAGCGGAAGCACGCCGCCCGCGTGATGCAGGAGATCGACCTTGTTCCTGCGCGACTGTGTCGCCAGCCAGCTGTTCTCGCCCGCGACCCGGAAAGACTTCCACTGGCCGGTCAGCGGCGCGTAGTTGGTCTCGAAGCGGCTGGTGAGGTCGGGATGCGCCGACGCGAACTGCGGCAACGCGAACAAGATGTACTCCATCCGCGAGTCGCGCTCGGCCAGCCCGTGCAGCAGCCGCGTCGTGTAGGTCTCGGACCCGCCCACCACTCCGGGCACCATCCACAGCAGGTTGATCCCGACCTTCTTCATGCCGCAACCTCTCGGTAGACCTGCGTGAGCCCCTCGGCGGTGTTCCCCCAGCTGTACTTGGTCGCACGCTCGCGACCGGCCTCCGCCAAATTCGCAGCCAGAGTCGCATCTTCGAGCACGGAACGCAGACCGTCTGCTATCGATGCTGGATCCCGCGGGTCGATCAGGACCCCGGCGCCGCCTGCCAGCTCCTCGGTCGACGTCCCCCTCGAGGTGACCACCGGCGTCCCTTGTGCCATCGCCTCGATCACCGGGAACCCGAACCCCTCGAGCAGGCTGGGGAAGCAGAAGACTTCGGCCCCGGCGTACAGAGGCCCCAGGTCGGAATGGGCGACGAAGCCCAGCGGCCGCACCCGTCCCTCGAGCCCCGCGAGCAGCGCCGCGAGGTCCTCGTTCCACCCTTTCGGTCCCGCGAGCGCGAGCTCCACGTCGGCATCGAGGGACCGGAACGCCTCCAGAAGCCGTGGCAGGTTCTTGCGAGGCTCGATGGTCCCGGTCCACAAGACGTACGGTTTGGCCAGCTGGTGGCGGCGCCGAACCGCTTCTACCTGCTCGGGTGTCGCGGCCGCTACGTCGACGCCGAGCGGGATCACGCGCAGGCGACCGGGGTCGAACCCGGCTCGCTCGCAGTCTCGCCGCGTCGTCTCGGACGGGCACACGATCGCATCTGCCTCGCGCAGCGCTAAGTCGAGGCCTCGTCGGAAGAACCGCAGCCCCCGCGGCGTGAAGTGCGATGGGTCGTGCAGGAAGGCCAGGTCGTGCACCGTCATCACCACGGGCGCCGTCCGCGGCGGCATCGCCATCGTCGTGGCGTGGATGACGCCGATCGCGCCGGTGGCGGATTCGACCGGCGGTCGGCGGAGCCGGTGCCATGACTCGTAAAGGGCCACGCGCGGGAGCTTTAGATGGCGGACCTCGATCGGCGGGGTCCACGCGCTGGGGGCCGGGGAGCGATGAGCGGCAGCGACGCCGACCACCTCCACGTCGTCCCGCTCGGAGAGCGAGCGCGCCATCCCGAGTGCCGCTATGGCCGTCCCTCCGGGAACCCGATGCCAACACTGTTCGAGCGTCAGCGCGACGCGCGCGGGAAGAGTCGGCACCGCGGGATTGTCCCACGCCGCCCGTCGGGTGCCGGGCTACAGCAGCGTGTCGGCTACCTCTTGTACCTCCGCCGGAACGAGCTCTCTGTTGTCGGTCGGAGGCTCCGGTGTGGGCGGAGGGGTCGTCGGTGGTGGCGTGATCGTTGACCCATCCCCGTCATCTCCGGGAAGCGGGGGAGGTCCTCCGGCTTCCGGCGCTTCCACCGCTCCGTCCGACACGGCCACCTGTCCATTTGCGTCTGTCGGGATGCTCTGGATCAGCCCCTCCTGAGATCGCGCGCTCTCTCTCTGCGCCTTCTTGCGCGTCGAGCTCCTGGCTGCCGCCTCCCTGGCCGCGGCCCCCACCGCGCGTGCCTCTGCCGCCGCGACGTCTGGTCGTTCGTATGCGGCAGCGCGGAGGCCGCGCGGCGCCGGGAGAAGTAGCCGTTGCACCGTCACAGGAGCGGCCGCCGCGGATGCCGCCGGCGCCAGTGGTCCCGCCAGCACGGTTCCGCCGATGCCCAACGCGAAGCAGATCGCACACGACGCCGCCTTCAGCCCACCGTCTTGCAGCACCACCGCGCCCTCCGTCAGCTGGATCGCATGACGTAAACGCACTGCCACGAGGCCCGACACCCGCTCCATCATCGAGCGGAGCTTTCTCCGCGCCCTCATGCGAAGCATCTTGTCGCCGACAGCATCGGGCGCCGCCGCGCCGGAATGCGCGCCTATCTCCTTCATCAAAGCCGAGCGCTGTCCGCTGCTCAGCTTGTCCATGCAGTCGTGTACGCGTCTCAGCTCGAGGCGGGCGATGCTGACGATCTCTACGTCGTGGATCCCCTGCACCTCGGGAAGCTCCGCGACCAGGTCGTGTCTCTGGCCGATGCGCGACCTATCGCGCAGCAGGTTGAGCGCGATCGTTGCGACGAGCGGCCATAGGGCTCGGCGACGGTCGACCGACTCCCACATCTTGAGGAGGCGAAGCGCGGTCTCTTGGATCACGTCGTCCACCTGGCAGGCCGGGACGCGCTTCCTCGCCAACATCGAGCGGAGGCGGCGCGACAACACAGGCCATTCGGCTTCGAAGTCCCGCTTAGCCTCCGGCGACATCACACGCCCCCACGCGTCCAGCCCGTCCGGACGATCCTAGGCAAGGCAGCGTCATCGCGAGGCCTGAGGCGTGGCGGGATTCGTCGATCTCCTCGCGGCTCAAGGCTGGTTCCGAGGCGGGTTCTTCACGCTGCTGTCGTAGTGGACGCGGTGAGGCACGCCGTTCGTCCGGAGCTTCGTGATGGACCAGGTCACGCTTTCGCTCATGACCGACGCTTTGACCCCGTACAGAAGGTCTGTGACCTCGTTGTCGTGGATCGTCACATCCGCCATATCGATGTTGCTCAGGAAGATGCCGGCATCTTTCGCGAACCGCTGCTCCAGCAGATCCCTCTCTTGGGGCGGCTGGCCGATAACGGTGTTTCCCGAAAGGCTTACCCGCGCGTCTCTCACGCGGTAGAGCCAGATGCCGTCGTTCCGGTCCCACAGATGATCGCGGCGCTCGCCGTCGAGCTCGATGCGGTTGTTGCGGATGTCTATGAAACCGGTGTTCGTCCCGACGTGGTTGCGGTCGTCGGCGTTGAACACGTCCACCATCAGGCCCCCTCCGTAAAGCTTGTTGCCTGTCAGGTGAACGCGCGTGTAGTGGATGTGGTCGCCGTTCAGCGCCGGGTTCGTCTCCGAGGCGGCGGTGCGGTCGTTCGCGGAATGGGCTGTATCGGTATAGACCAGCGCAGGAGAGGCGTCTGCGTAGATCCGGTTGTTCGTGATGAAGACCTCGTGGTACCGCTTGGAGTGATCGACCTCTTTGCCATGGTCTCCGTGGCCGGCTCCGTGATAGTGGCTGCCCGCGTCGAAGCTGGATCCGTGATGGTGGCCGTGAAGTCTCACCTCGACGTAGCCGTTGATCGTGTTGTTGCGGAATCGTGATCCGTGGAACCCGTCGAAGTTGACGGCCCTGTTCGAGAAGACACCGTCGAAAATTGAGTCCCGGCCCTTCACGATGTTGTTCTCGAACACGCCGTCGAAGTGCCGCAGTTGCCCGACGACCCCAAAGGTGTTGCCCGCGATCAGGCCACTGGTCGCAGCGCCCGTCCTCTTCACGTTCTGGTTGACGCGCAGGTCCGCGACCTCGTTGTCGACGAGGGTGACACGGTCGCCGTTCCAGTTCAGCGTGAGCCTGCCGGTCACCGTGTTGTCTTCGATCACCACGTACGCGTCCGTGTCGCGGATCGTGAGGTTCCTTACGTTCCAACCCGAGATCACGTATGGGTCGTGATGGGTCCCGCTGCCGGAGCGCACGCCGTTCGTGGCGGTGAAGTTCGAATCCCCATTGATCGTGATGTCGTTGTGTCTCGCCCTCTCCTCGCCCGACGCAGCCGCAACGGGCTGCGCATAGGTCACCGCGACCACGAGCAGCGCGGCCGCCCCCGCCACCAGTTGGAGCTTCCGCCGTCCCCGTCCAAGCCTCATGTCCGCCTCCTGTGTCCGAGTCGCCCCCAGCGTATGACCGAACTCCTGAGCATGCATAGAAAAGGTACGAATGGGACGCCTGGAGGTAACGCAGAGGGACGATCCTGGTCTTCTACGATGACCCGATGGAGTCGTTGCTCGCGTCCAAGCGGGTCCTCGTCACGGGCGGAGCCGGGTTCCTCGGCCGGATCATCTGCCGCAAGCTGGGCGAGCGCGGCGCGGCGGAGGTCTTGATCCCGCGCAGCAGGGACTTCGATCTCACGCGGGCGGACGATGTCGAGAAGCTCTTCGTCGAGATGAGCCCAGACGTCGTCATCCACCTCGCGGCTCGCGTGGGAGGGATAGGCGCCAACATGAAGCGCCCCGCGGAGCTCTACCTCACCAACCTGCTCATGGGCACCTTCGTGATCGAGGAGGCGCGGCGCCGGGAGGTGGAGAAGACGGTCGTAGTCGGGACGATCTGCTCCTATCCGAAATACACCCCCGTCCCGTTCCGTGAAGAGGACCTTTGGAACGGGTATCCGGAGGAGACGAACGCTCCTTACGGGATCGCGAAGAAGGCTCTATTGGTGCACGGGCAGGCGAACCGCGCGCAGTACGGACAGAACGTCATCTACCTGCTCCCCACGAACCTCTACGGGCCCGGGGACAAGTTCCATCCCGACGTCTCGCACGTGATCCCCGCTCTGATCAAGAAGTTCGTGGACGCAAAGGAGCGGGAAGCCGGTGAGGTGGAGGTCTGGGGGAGCGGACAAGCGACGCGCGAGTTCCTCTTCGTCGACGATGCCGCCGAGGGCATCGTGCTCGGCGCGGAACGCTACGAGGGGGCCGCGCCCGTGAACCTCGGCTCGGGACGCGAGGTGCCCATCGCAGAGCTCGCCGAGCTGATCGCCCGCCTCGCCGGCTACGACGGCCGCCTCGTGTGGGACCCTTCGCGACCCGATGGTCAGCCTCGGCGCAGCCTGGACACGAGCAAGGCCAAGCAGCTCTTCGGCTTCGAGGCCGCGACCGCGCTCGAGGAGGGGATCGAGACCACGATCGAGTGGTACGTCCAGAACCGGGAGACGGCAGAAGCCGCCTCCTTCTGATGAGGGTCGCGTACGACGCCGGTCCTCTGCTCGGATCGCGTACGGGAGTAGGACGCTACGCGAGCGAGCTTGCGACCGCACTCGAGGCGCGCGGCATCTCTCTCCAGAGATACGCGATCTCCTGGAGCGCTCCGCGATCCGAGCAGGTGCGGCGGTGGCGGCTCCCGGCTCGGGTGGTGCAGGAAGCCTGGCGGCGCTTCGATGCCCCGGTTCCCAGAGGTCTCGTCGGCGGGGCAGACGTGGTCCACGCCACGAACTTCGTTCTCCCGCCGACCGGGGCGCTGCGCGGTGTGGTGACGATCCACGACCTCTCTTTCCTGCGCGACGACGTTTTTCCGGGCGGGGAGAGGTTGCGGGAGCTGGTTCCGTGGTCGCTTCGCCATGCCGCCGCCGCTGTCACGCCGACCGCGACGATCGCGAACGAGCTGGCCAGTCGCTACGAGTACCCGCTCGAGCGGATCACCGTGACTTCCGAGGGCGTTTCCCCCGTCTTCTTCGGAGCCCGGCCCCTCTCGGAGCTCGCGCTCGGGCGTATGGGCATCCCGGGACCCTTCGTCCTCGCGGTCGGAACGCTGGAACCGCGCAAGAACCTCTCTGGTCTCGTCGACGCGTGGAACGCGAGCAAGCTGCGGCTAGAGGGCTGGACGTTGGTGCTCGCGGGTCCTAAGGGTTGGGGTCCCGACCTCCCGCCGACCGAGGGCGTGATGCCGATCGGCTACGTCGGTGACGAGACCCTCCCCGGTCTCATGGCTGCGGCGGACGTCTTCTGCTACCCCTCTCATTACGAGGGGTTCGGACTGCCGCCGCTCGAGTCGATGGCGGCCGGGACCGCCTGCATTGCGGGGCGGTATTCGGCCGCCGAGGAGGTGCTGGGTGACGCCGCGATCCTGGTAGACCCAAACGACTCTGATGCCCTGCGGGACGCGCTCCTCCGGCTGGTGGGCGACGCGACCCTGCGCGAGCGCCTGGCGCGGTCCGGGAAGGCTCATGCCGCCGGCTATACGTGGGATGAAACGGCGGCCGGCACTGCGAGGGTCTACGAGAGCGTCATTTCTACATAGGAATACGTATGCCGGTTGTGCGACTTTGGTGCATCATGGGTCGATGCGGTTCATCGCGAGGGTGATGGGGGTCGCCCTCTTCCTAAGCGTTCTATCGATGGCACCTGCTCTCGCCGCCCGCACGGTCACGATCACCGGCGGTGGCTGGGGGCACGGGATGGGCATGTCCCAGTACGGCGCCTACGGCCGCGCCAAGCGGGGGGATAACGCACCGCAGATCCTCGAGCACTACTACTCGGGCGCCAACGTCACGGCGGCCGACATGCCCGGCAAGATCAGAGTCGGGTTGCTCGAGTACCGCTCCGCGGTCACCGCCACCTCCTCGCCCTTCGAGGACGGCGGCGGGGAGGTCGTCTTCAAGGTGCAGGGAACGCCGGGAGCCATCGCCCGCGGAGGATCGGGCGCCGACTGGCGGGTCGAGCCCAGCACCACCGGCGGGCTGCGCCTTTACAAGAACGGCGACCGGGTCCGCGTCGACGGCCGAGGCGTATTCGGAGACCCCTCCCACCCGCTGGTCGCTCTCTACCAGCACTTCGGAACGCTGCTGCGTATCAACGAGAAGGGCATCAGCTACGCCTACGGACGGATGGAGTTCGGCACGTTCGCGACCGACCGCTGCTCGGCGGGCCATTGTCTTCGCCTGGTGCTCAGCTTGCCCATGCAGAAGTACCTGTACGGGCTCGGAGAGGTGCCGTTCTCGTGGCCGGGTGCCGCGCTGCGGTCCCAGGTCATAGCGGCGCGGACCTATGCCTACGAGAAGACGTTGCGCAGCGGGCAGCACCGTTACCCCTGTGACTGCGCGGTGTACGACTCGACCCTGGACCAGGTCTACAGCGGCGACGCGAAGCGGGTCCCGTCCGGCCACTACTGGGACGACTGGAAGGCCGCCGTTGACGACACCAAGGCGAGCGTCATCCTCTACCGCGGCGCGCCGATCCAGGCGCTCTACTCGAGCTCATCGGGCGGCCATACCGAGAACAACGAGAACGTGTGGGGCGGGACGCCGCTTCCCTACCTGCGCGGCGTTCCGGATGCTCCCGACGGGAACGATGCGAACCCCAACCACACCTGGTCGCTCGAGATGAGCTACTCGAGCTTCCAATCGAAGCTCGACGCCGCCTACGGCGTCGGAACCGTGGAGCGGTTCGCACTGATCAAACCGTTCGGCGTCTCCGGCCGCGTGACGGTCGTGAAGCCGGACAACACCGGCGGCGTGAAGATCGTCGGGTCGAGGAAGACGGCGCGGGTGAGCGGCTGGTCCATCCGCTCCGCGCTGGGTCTAAAGGACTCTCTCTTCCGGGTGCAGATCGCTCGCGATACCTAGGGCGGGCCCGCACCAGGAGCGACATCTGCAGCTGACGGGTTGGGTCACCGCGGCGTCGCACTAAACTCCGGCCCATGGCGCTCGAAGCTCCCCCTCCCGAGATCCTCCCCGTAGCAGCACCGGCCAGCACCACATCGACCCTCATCTCGGTCGCATTGTTGGTGGTGAGCGTGACATTCGCTACCGCGGGACAGCTCACGCTGAAGGCCGCGATGGAATCGATCGGCCGCATCGGAAGCGCAGAGGTCGCCGACGTGGGTCAGACCCTGGGCAAGGCTCTGAGAGAGCCGCTGCTGTGGATCGGTCTCACCCTGTTCGGCTTCTCGGCGGTGTTCTGGCTGGTCGTCCTGTCGCGCGTCGACCTTTCCCTCGCCTATCCGTTCGTGGGGTTGTCCTACATAGTTGTCGTGGCTCTGGGGCGTTTCATGTTCCACGAACAGGTGCCGACGTTGAGATGGGTCGGCGTGAGCATCATCGCGGTAGGAATCGCGCTCATAGGGGTGTCTTCGAAAACCGTCGGCGGGAGTTGAAGGCCCTACTCCTCGCGGGTGGTTTCGGGACGCGTCTTCGTCCGCTGACGTACACGAGGCCCAAGCACCTGCTCCCCATCCTCAACAGGGCGCACATCGAGCACGTCTTCGACCTCCTGGTCCGTCACGGGGTCACCGACATCATCCTGACGACGTCGTATCTGGCGGGCGCATTCGCCACGACCGTGGAGCGGGCGCGGGAGAGAGGGATCAGAGTCGACGTGACGCATGAGGAGGTCCCGCTGGGGACGGCGGGGGCCCTGAAGAACGCCGAGGCCGCGATAGGTAACGAAGCTTTCCTAGTCTTCAACGGCGACATCCTGACCGACGTGGATCTGCAAGCCGTGGTCGACTTCCACAAAAAGGCGCGAGCGGAGGCGACGATCCTGTTGACGCCGGTGGAGGATCCCTCGACCTTCGGCGTGGTTCCGACCGATGACGCCGGGCGCGTGACTGCCTTCATCGAGAAACCCCCCGCGGGCCAGGCCCCGACGAACCTGATCAACGCGGGCGTCTACGTCCTGGAGCCTTCGGTGCTGAAGAGGATCCCGGCCGGTCGCGAGTGGTCGGTCGAGCGGGGTCTCTTCCCCGAGCTCGTGACGCAAGGCGCTCCTCTGTATGCCCTCGCCACCGACGCCTACTGGAACGATGTCGGGACCCCCGAGAAGTACCTGCAGGTGAACCTCGACGCGATCGCCGCGCGGGTCCGGGTGGCGGAGGGGGCGGCGGTCGCCGCAGGCGCTCAGATCGATGACCAGGCAGAGGTGTCCGCCGCCTGCGTCGGCTCCGGCTGCACCATCGAGGCGGGCGCGCGGGTGACGGAATCGGTTCTCCTGCCGGGCGTCACCGTCGGGCACGACGCTGCCGTCACAGGTTCCATCTTGGGACAGGGGGTGGTGGTCGCGCCCGGAGCCGAGGTCGTCGGCCGAACCGTCGCCGACGGCGACCGCGTCGGCTAAGCCACCCTCAGGATCCACTGCGCCCGCATGCGGCGCTCGGCCCCGCTTCTCGCGCGCAGGTCGGCGTGAGGCTTAGCCCTCGAAGGTATCGGTGATCGGCTCCGGGCTCTTGCCCTGGTGCCTCCTGCGGAACTCGTCTACCACTTCTTGTGCGACCGCGTCGCAGCCCTGGAGGTAGCCGGTCCCAAACGACTCCTTGGGTTCGTTAGGCAACTTGTTCCAGGCCGTCAGGTAGAAGTTGAAGTCGTCCAGTCCCTCATACGGAGTGACCAGCAGGACGCCCGGCGCTTTCTCGGCGAGCGCCTCCAGGTCGTCTTTGACCTGCTGGGGCGAGGCCGGGTCGTACCAGATCACGATTTGGCCGTGCTCGAGGTTGTGGATGGCCCGCTCGGGCTCGATCGCCGTGGTGAAGAAGCCGGTGTCCGACGGGGTCGCGTAGTGGGGGCCGTTTGTGGGCGGGTTCGAGTTGTACTCGTCGTGGGGAGCCCCCTCTTCGATGTGCTGGTTGTCGAAAGCTTCGACCGATTCGATCTCGCCGCAGCCTGCCTCTTCGCCGGCTACCCCCACGGGTCCCGCAAGCTGCCGCCGTTCGCTGACGACGAGGAAGGCGACGAGCGCGATCACAACGCCGGCCACAAGCAGCGTCACGAGGTTCTTCTTGCGCTGCTCGCGCTTCGCCTCCGCCTTCCGGCGCTCTTCGGCGAGGCGTCTCTGCTGCTTCTGCTCTAGCTTCTTGCTCACGGCGGGAGAGGCTAACAGGGGCATCTATCCGCTCTTTCCGCACGGCACGAGGAGGCTGCGGCGCTCATGGAGTTCTCAGAGTTGGTGGCGAGAAGACGGATGGTGCGCAACTACGACGCGCGTCCGGTCCCTCCAGACCTGGTCGACCGCATCATCGACAGAGCGCGACGCGCTCCCTCGGCGGGCTTCGCGCAGGGTCAATGTTTCGTCGTCGTGACCGCTCCCGAGGCCCGGGCGGCCATCGCCGCGCTTGCAGACGAGCGGTCGCATGTGGAGCGGGGGTTCGATCCCTGGCTCTCGAACGCCCCCGTGCATGTTGTCGTCTGTGCCGACCAGCGGGCCTACGAGGCGCGCTACAGCACGCGCGACAAGGCGCGTACCGGGGTGGATCCTTCGTCTTGGCCCGTCCCCTACGCCCTGGTCGACGCAGGCGCCGCGCTGATGCTGTTGCTGCTGGCCGCCGTCGACGAGGGACTCGCCGCAGGCTTCCTCGGGATACACCGGTTGCCGGGCTTGAGCCGGCTACTAGCGATCCCCGAAGGGGTCGAGGCGCTGGGCGTCGCCACGCTGGGTTATCCGGCGGCCGACCGGCGATCCTCCTCGCTGCGTGCGGGGTGGAAGCCGCTCGACGAGGTGGTGCATCGAGACAGGTGGCGCGAGCGCTAGCGAAACAGATCCTGACCCGGCGGCCTGACGAGGTCGCGAGCGGCGCCTCTTCCGAACGTCACGGTCGCGCCTCGGACGATCGCCGCGCACACGCCGAGCGACTTCCCCATGACCAGCTCGGCGGCTCCCGCGAGCTCGTCTGCCACTGCGATGCGTGTCGCCTGGAGCTCCCGGCCCTGCGTGTCCGTGTGGCCGCGATAGTCGTTGAAAGCCTCGATCCCCGCCACACCGATCGCCGTGTCGGTCTGTCCGATCCGCCAGGCCCGCCCGAACGTGTCGCTGATGATCACCGCCAGTTGCCGTCCCGTCAGATGCTCCAGACGCGCCCGGATCCTCCGGGCCGACGCGTCGGGATCGACCGGCAGAAGCACCATGGATCCATCGGGGACGTTCGACTCGTCAACTCCGGCGTTCGCACAGATGAATCCGTGATGGGTCTCGGAGATCACCATCCCTCCGGCGGTTCGGCGCAGGATCCGGCGAGACTCCGCCACCACCGCCTCAGCTTTCGTCCCGGCGGGCGCCGTGCGCCCCTCGGACTTCGAGACGACCTTCTGCGTGACGACGACCACGTCCCGGTCTTGCAGAGGCTGCTCGGCGACGGCTTGCTGGATCAGTAGGGCGAGGTCGTCGCCCGCCGCGACCTCCGGTATCCCCGTCACGGGGATGATTCGGACCTCCGCCGTCACGGCTGCAGAGCGAGCAGATCCTGCGCGAGCCGAAGCGAGCTCTCGCTGTCACTCATGATCGTGTCGACGGCGATCGCGCGCATCCCCAGCTCCTCCACGAGCGCCAGCTCCTGGCGATCGACGGAGTCGACGACGAACGTGTTGCAGAAGTCGCGGTACAGGGTCGCGACGCCTGCCGCGGTGACCTCGGCCCCCAGCACAGGGAGCAACTTGTCGGCCGGTCCCTTGATAGGACGCCCCGCCACGATCGGGCTGACGGCGACGACGTCCGGGTGTTCGCGCAATGCCTCGCGCACCCCGCTGAGCGCCAGGATCGGGCCGACGGACACAACGGGGTTGGAGGGGCACAGAACCACCCTGTCCGCGTCTCTGATCGCCTCGATGACACCCGGCGCCGGCTTGGCGTCGGCTATCCCCGCGAAGCGGACGTCTTTCACCGCGGGCTGCTGACGCTCCTTGACGAAGTAGTCCTGGAAGTCCAGCGTCCGGCCGTCGCCGCACACCATCCGCGTCCGAACCGGGTCGTCGGACATCGGAATAATGGTTGTCGTGACGCCGAGCGCTCTGCGGATCTCGTCGGTGACGGCGCTGAGGGTGGCTCCCTCTGCCATGCGGGTGGTGCGAAAGAGGCAGGTGGCGAGATCTGCGTCGCCGAGGCCGAACCAGGTGTCTAGGCCGAGTCGCTCGAAGGCGCCCACGACGTTGAAGGTGTCTGCCTCCAGCCCCCAGCCTCGGGCGGTGTCCGCCAGGCCCGCCAGCCAGTAGGTCACGATGTCGACGTCGGGTGAGACATGAACCCCGTAGATCACGGCGTCGTCTGCGGTGTTGACGACGGCGGTCAGCGAACCGTCTGGCTGCGCTTGTTGGAGTCCCACGAGGAGCTTCGACCCGCCGACCCCGCCGGCCACTGCCGTGACTTCCATCAGCAGGGCAGGCTACTAGACTCCCCCCATGACTCGTCTGGACGCTCTGGCCGGGCGCGCGTCTCGGGGCCAGCGTCTGTCCGACGACGAGGTTCGAGAGCTCGCCGCAGCGGCGCGACACGACCCCTCGACCGTTCTGGCGGCGGCCTCGACGTTGAGAGACCAGACCTCCGGGCCGCGGGTCACCTTCTCGAAGAAGGTCTTCATCCCACTGACGAAGCTGTGCCGCGATTCCTGCGGCTACTGCACCTTCGCTCATCCGCCGCGCCCGGGCGAGAGGGCATACCTGACGCTGGATGAGGTCCTCGAGATCGCGCGCGCCGGGGAGGCCGCCGGATGCCGCGAGGCTCTGTTCACCCTCGGCGACAAGCCGGAGCGGAAGTGGCCGGAGGCGCGGGCAGAGCTCCAGGCGCTCGGGTACGACACCACGGTCGACTACCTGGTCGCGGCCTGCCGGGCGGTTTTGGAGCACACGGCGCTCCTTCCACATGTGAACCCCGGCGCGTTGACGCTCGAGGAGGCCCAGCGGCTGCGACCGGTGTCGGTCAGCCAGGGAACGATGCTGGAGACACTGTCCGAACGGCTTCTGAAGAAGGGGATGGCGCACTTCGGAGCGCCGGACAAGAAGCCGGCCGTCCGGCTCGCGACGCTGGAGGCCGCGGGCCAGGCGCGGGTTCCGTTCACCACCGGGATCCTGGTCGGGATCGGCGAGACCTTCGACGAACGCATCGACGCGCTGGTCGCTATCCGCGCCTCACACGACCGCCACGGTCACATCCAAGAGGTGATCGTGCAGAACTTCCGCGCGAAAGCCGACACCCCGATGGCTCTCCACCCCGAGCCCTCCGCCGCGGAGATGGCGCTGCAGATCGCGTTGGCGCGATTGATCATGGGCGGCGACGTCGGGATCCAGGCGCCGCCGAACCTCACCCCGGGGGAATACGGCCGCTACCTCGACGCGGGGCTGTCCGACTGGGGCGGGGTGTCGCCGGTGACGCCTGATCACGTCAACCCGGAGCGGCCATGGCCGAAGCTCGACGAGCTGCAAGAAGTCACCGAGGGGCGGGGCTTCCTGCTCCTGCAGCGGTTGGCTGTCTATCCCGGCTACGTCTCGACGCCGGCGGCACTGGACACCTGGGTCGACGCGCGCCTCCGGGGTCCGGTCCTGGACCGCACGGACGCCGAGGGGCTGGCGCGACCGGACGAGCGATGGCACTCGGGCATCGACACGGCCCCCCCTGAGACGGCGCGGCGCGCGATCGAAGCCGCGGGCGAGGGAGCGTGGCGAGTGCCGGGACGCGTCGTGCGCTCCTCGGTGGCACGGGTCTTGGAGCGCGCGAGCGACGGCGAAGAGCTCGACGAGGCCGAGATCTCGTTGCTGTTCACAGCCCGCGGAGCCGAGGCGGAACGCCTGTATGCGGTCGCGGACGAGCTTCGCAAAGCGGCCGTCGGAGACGAGGTCACCTATGTCGTCAACCGCAACATCAACTACACGAACATGTGCTACTTCCGTTGTGGTTTCTGCGCGTTCTCGAAGGGGCCGAAGTCGCTCAACCTGCGCGGCGAGCCCTATCTGCTCACACCCGAGGAGGTTGCACGCCGCGCGCAGGAAGCCTGGGACGACGGAGCGACCGAGGTCTGCATGCAGGGCGGCATCCACCACTCCTTCACCGGGGACAACTACCGCGAGTACCTGCTCGCGGTGAAGAGACAGGTTCCCGAGATGCACGTGCACGCGTTCACCGCGCTCGAGGTGATGCAAGGTGCCGCGGCGTCGGGCGTGAGCGTTTACGAGTTCCTCGCGGAGCTCAAAGAAGCGGGGCTCGCCACCCTGCCGGGAACGGCGGCAGAGATCCTCGACGACGAGATCCGCGCGATCATCTGCCCGGACAAGATCAACACGAAGCAGTGGTGCGACGTTCACCGCGTCGCGCACTCTCTGGGCCTCCGGTCGAACGCGACGATGATGTTCGGGACGGTCGAGGGGCCGCGGCACTGGGCGCGTCATCTGGCGGTGGTGCGCAGCCTTCACAAAGAGATCTCGGATCGCAACGGCGGTCTGTTCGAGTTCGTGCCTCTCCCATTCGTGCACATGGCCGCGCCGATCTACCTGAAGGGCAGGTCGAGGCGAGGGCCCACCTTCGAGGAGGCTCTGAAGGTGCACGCGGTAGCGCGCGTAGCGCTGCACGGGTACATCGACAACATCCAGGTCTCGTGGGTGAAGATGGGCGAAGAAGGCGCCAAGTTGGCCCTGCAGGTGGGCGCCAACGACCTGGGTGGCACCCTGATGAACGAGAACATCTCCCGGGCCGCGGGGGCCAGCCACGGGCAAGAGCTCACGACGGAGCGGATGGAGGCCTTGGTACGCTCCATCGGGAGAGTTCCCAGACGCCGGACCACGCTCTACGGCGTGCCCGCGTAACTACCCCGACCTCGAAGAGCTTCCGCCTATGACCATACGAACGCAGCCGGCACGAACGCGCCCCACGACCTCGGTCCCCGATCCATCTCTGCCGAGCGTCCTCTGCATCGTCGTGACGCACAACGGACGGACGTGGTTCAAGGACTGCCTGGTCGCGCTCAACACACAGACCTATCCGCTCCTGGACGTGCTGGTCGTGGACGACGCGTCGGATGACTCTCACGTCGACCCGACGCTGAAACGCATCGCCAAGAGGCATCTGAAGCGGCGGCGGTGGGGTTACCTCAGGACGCCGCGCCCGCTGGGCTACGGAGGAGCCATCAACTGGGCCCTCTCGCGGGTTCGGAGTCGCGCAGACCTACTGCTGTTCATCCACGACGACGCGGCTCTCGATCCCACCGCGGTTCAGCGCATGGTGTGGCGGATGTACCAGGACGACGTCACGTCGATCGTCGGTCCGAAGATCGTGTCGTGGGACGACCCGGACCGTCTCGAAGAGGTCGGGATGGCGGTCGACAGATTCGGTTACCCCTACAAGGGCCTCGAGGAACATGAGATCGATCTCGGCCAGCACGACGCCGCCACCGACGTGTTCTATGTCACTTCCACCTGCATGCTGATCCGGCACGAGGTCTTCAAGCAGCTGCGCGGGTGGGACGCGCGGATGCGCGCGTTCACCGAGGACCTGGATCTGTGTTGGAGGGCGCGCGTGGCGGGCCACTCCATCCGCGTCGAGCCGGCGGCTCGCGTTCGTCACGCGATCGCTCTCGCGCGTGGTCAACGGAGGTCGCCGTTCACGCCTGCGCGCTACTTCATCCGTCGCAACCGGTTGCGCACGATCACGAAGAACGCCTCCGGCCTCCGCCTCCTCACGTTGATCCCTACGTTCGTCTTGTTGTCGTTAGGTGAGATGCTGGGCTTCATCGTCCTTCGCCAACCGCGCGAGATCGGCAACCTCGCGCGGGCGCTGGGTTGGAATCTGTTGACGCTCCCGCAGACGCTGTCGGAGCGAGCGCGTGCGCAGAAGGTCCGAAGGGTCCCAGATCGAAGGCTGCGCCGCCTGACGATCCGACAGAGCACGCGCGTGCGCTTCTACGTGTCCCACCAGGCGGGTCGGCTCGAAGAGGCGTGGGGACGCCGGGCCGAGTTGCTGTCGCGCCGGACGACGGAGGCACGTCGGCTGAGCAGGCGCTTCACCGGTCGCCTGGCGCTGGTCGCCGCGCTCGTCTTGATCGGCTTCGTCCTCGGCTTCCGCAACATCCTCTTCGGTCCACCGGCGTCCGTCGGCGAGCTCCTGCCCTATCCCGACAGCGCGGCCGCGATGTGGCGCGCCTTCACGTCACCGTGGCGCAGCGTCGGGTTCGGCCAGCCGGGACCGGCTCCTCCCGCGTTCGCGCTGCTGGGCATCTTTCCGATCGTGTCTTTCGGCGCCGCAGGGTTCGCGCAGAAACTCCTGCTGTTCGTGCTGGGCGCGACCGCATTCGCCGGTGCCTACTCGCTGATCGCGGAGCTGGTGGATCGTCCATCCCGCTATGTCGCGGGGCTGGTGTACGCGCTGGGAGCGGTCGGGTATGCCGGGATCAGACAGGGGGCGCTGGCCGCGATGGTTTTCGGCGCGATGGCTCCGTTCGTGCTCATGGTGATGATCAGGTTGATCGGCTGGGTCCGTCCTCCTGGCTGGAACCGCGGGCGCGCTATCGCGCGGGTAGCGATGGGGGCGGCGATCTCGGCCGCCTTCGTTCCGGGGTCGTTGTTCGTCTACCTCGCGGCCGCGGTCCTTCTGGCCGCGACGAGGACGGTCCTCGGCCGGGGGAGCAACCCGGCCCGCGGGTTGCTCTCGTGCGTGATCGCGCTCGTAGTGGCGTGGGCGCTGTTGCTGCCATGGAGCGGAACCTGGCTGCAACCGGGCGGGGCGCTCGACCTGTTGTGGTCCGACCGGACCTGGAGCACATTCGCCGCCCCGTTCGCCGAGCACGGCTTCATCAGCGCGATCCTCGGCCAGATGCCGGAGACGCCTCCGCTGTTCGGCTTGGCGCTGCCACTGCTCGGGACCATCGCGGTGCTGGTGGGCGACGGACAGAGGCGACGCATGGCGCTCGCGCTGTGGGCGGTCATCGTCGGGGTGGCGTGGTTGTCCGCGGCCATCTCGATCGGCGCGCTGCGCCCCATCGTTGCCTCGCCGACCGAGCTAGGCATGCTGGCAGCGGCGGCCTTCGCGGGTCTCGCCGGGTTAGCCGTCGGCGCGTTCCGCCTCGACCTTCCGCGCCGCGGCGTCGGGCGACACCACGCTCTGGCGCTCGGCGGCCTCGCGCTCTCTACCTTCTTGGTGGCGGCCGGGCTCGGGCCGGCTTTCGTCCAGGGCGGCTGGGACCCAGGCGGTGACTCGGGCCATGCCGACACGGAAGAGACCGAGCAGATCACGGGCCTGATGGCCAGCGAGGCCCAGGCGGAGGGCCAGTTCCGCGCTCTGTGGGTGGGAGACCGGTGGGGGTCACCGAGCCCGTCGCTGCCCCGTCCGGTCGGGCGACACACGATCACGGGAGCACGCGGCGAGCTGATGACCGATCTGTTCGAGTCTCCGGCGGGACCTGCCGAGAGCGAGGTTCAGGCGGTGATCGCCGCGGTAGAGCAGGGAAGGACGGACCGCGGCGGCAGTCTGCTGGGCGCCTTCAACGTTGGCTACGTGGTGCTGGAACGGGGGCCGGGCGCTCACCGCTGGTTGAGCCAAGCCGACCTGGCGGTGGCCCGCGACAACCCCGAGGAGCGGTACATGCTGCTTGCGAACAGGGAGGTTCTGCCTCGCGCCGGTGTGTTCGAGGAGCTTCCGACGATCATCTCGGTGGTGGCGGAGAGAGATCCCGCGGTCAACCGCGGCATCGTGTCTCCGCCTCGGGAGAACGCGGAGCGGGTGGGGCCGGCGCGATATCTAGCGGATCTGGAACGTGGAGAGGGAGTGGTCTTCCTCGCCGAGTCCCATGATCCTCGCTGGCAGGGCGACCTGGACGGGCTCCCGCTCGAGCGGGTGGACGCGGGCTGGGGCAACGGCTTTGCGCTCCCGGAGGGGGGCGGCGGCGAGGGTGTTCTCTCGATCAGCTATCGGCGCTCCGTGTCGGAGACCGCAGCCCTCGGAGTGCTCGCTTTGGCCTGGATCGTGATCGTCGGCGCCGCGTTCTCGCGTAACCCGCGTGATCGGCGGGCGACGATATGAGACTGAGCCGCGAAGCCTTGCTCGGCGCCTTCCTCGTTGTAGCGCTCGGCGGAGGCGTCGCGCTGGATCTCGTGACGGAGTCGCTCGCCGCAGGCCCGGCGCCTGGGGCCGCTCCGATCTTCGACGAGCGCTCGGTCTACTGTCCGCCGCCGCCCGTTCTGGGCGAGACGGCGTCGAGCGTGGTCCTGGGCACGGCGGCTCCTGGAGAGGTGCTGGTGGGGATCGACCAGGAGGAAAGGGTGGAGCTCGCCCCCGAGAGAACGCTCGTCGTCGATACCGTGGCGCCGACCGACCTCGTCGGCTACGGCCAGGAGATCGTGGCGTCGTCGCTCACCAGGTTCACGGGAAAGGTCGGCGGCACGGGCGCCGCGCGCTGCTCGAAGGCCGCCTCCACGCAGTGGCACTTCGCGGAGGGATCCAGCGCCGTCGGCGCCGAGCAACGTCTGCTGGTCTACAACCCCTTCCCGGATGAGGCGGTCGTGAGCGTTTCGTTGCTGACGCCCAAGGGCCCCGAGAGCAACGCGAGGCTCGCCGAGGGGCTCGCGGTGCCGGCGGGCGAGGCCACGGTGATCGAGCTGAACGAGTACATCCGCCAACATAACTTCGTCGGCGCATCCATCATCGCCAACAGAGGTCGCGTGATCGTGTGGCGCGCCCTGCAGCTGAGCCAGACGGGGCGCCCGGACAGCGCGCAGTTCACCCTTGGCGCGACCGCCCCCGCGACTGAATGGTTCTTCCCGGGCGGGGCGCTCGACGAAGGCATCGAGGAGCGCATATCGCTGCTCAACCCGACCGACGAGGAGGCTGTCGCGACGGTGTCTCTTGCGACCGGTTCGGAGACCATCCAGCCGCCCCAGCTCCTAGAGGTGGTCATCCCGCCCCAGACGCTTCTGCCACTTCCGTTGAAGGACAACGTCGGAGGCGCGGATCGCCGTGTCGGGGGAGCGTCCGTCATCGTCCGCACCACGAGCGGCCGGGTCGTTGCGGAGCGAAGCGTCCACTACGAAACCGGTGCCCTTACAGGGTCCGCGTCGGAGGTCGGGGCCACGCGCGCGACCTCCAGATGGCTCGCGGCACCGGCTGTCGCGGAACCGCGCGTCGACTCGATCGTGCTGCTTAACCCGGGGGCGGAGGCGGTGTCGGTCTCGTTGTCGTTGCTGAGCCCAGGCGAGAAACCCCTGCTGCCGGACGCCCTGCAAGACCTATTCGTGACGGGGGCCACCAGGCTCCAGCTGCCGCTGACGAAGTGGACCCGCGGTGAGGCTTACTCCGTTCTGGTGGACGCCGACGGCCCGGTCGTGGCGGAGCGGTTCGCGGCGGAGGGGCCGGACGTCGCAGCCGTCATGGGCCTGCCTCTCAAGCGGAACGAGCGGTGAGCTCCGACTCTTTCCCGCTGTAGGCCTTGGTCGCGGTCACGAAGCGGTCGAACAGCCTGCGCTGATGACGATCGGTGTCGGCCATGGCCTCGGGGTGCCACTGCACGCCCACCACCCACGTGTGGTCGCGCGAGACAACCGCCTCGAGCACGCCGTCCTCGGCCCACCCGACCTCCTCGAGCGGCCCGGCCACTCCATCGAGGCCCTGGTGGTGATGCGAGTTCACCGGGGCGTTGAGCGAGCCGATCAGGTCTTCGAACCGGCTTCCCTGCTTCACTCGAACGCCGTGCACCGGCTCCGCACGGGGCATGTCGCGGTCGTGCTCCAGCAGCGAGGGGTCCTCCGGGAGGTGTTGCACGAGCCGCCCGCCGAAGTAGACGTTCAGCAGCTGCATCCCGTGACAGATGGCGAATACCGGCATGTCCCGCTCGAGCGCGTGCCCCAGGAGGGTGAGCTCGAAGCGGTCGCGGCGGTTGCTGACGTTGTGAGTCCGCGGGTGGCGCGGGCAGCCGTAGAGCTCGGGGTCGATGTCACCGCCGCCGGGGATCAACAGGCCCGACGCTCCCTCGAGAGGTGAGGGGTCGTGAGGGTCGAGCTCGGTCAGGACCTCGAGACCGACGGGCACCTGCTCGGACGCCGGCAGGTCGAACGCCGACAGGACCTTTGTGTGACCGCCCGACGACCGGACCGCGTGCGAGTACGGGATGGGGATCCTGGTCAACCCCTTGCGCCACTGAGCCACTACCGCGATCCACGGGCGTCCGGGCGCCTTCGCCGTGGTATCCCTGTCGCTGATTCTATCCCTCCCTGTGGAGCTAGTGAGATGACCGACCCTATTCGCTTCGAGACCGCTGCCATCCACGCCGGTCAAGATCCCGACCCGGCGACCGGCGCTGCGGTCGTGCCCATCTATCAAACATCGACCTACGTGCAAGAAGCTGTAGCGAAGCACAAGGGATTCGAGTATTCCCGCACCGACAACCCGACCAGAAGGGCACTCGAGACCTGTCTCGCCTCCCTGGAGGGGTCAACGCACGCCGTGGCCTTTTCTTCCGGCATGGCCGCGATCGCCACCCTTGCGATGACGCTTCGCTCCGGCGACCGTGTCTTGATCCCCGACGATGTCTATGGAGGCACGTACCGGCTGTTCGCCAAGGTGCTGGCTCAGGTCGGCCTCGGCTTCGCCACCGTAGACATGGCTGATCTGGGTTCGGTTCGCGCCGAGCTGGCGGATGGCGCGGCCATGCTGCTGGCGGAGACGCCGACGAACCCGCTGCTGAAGGTGCTGGATCTGAGGGCTCTCGCGGACGCGGCACACGAGGCCGGAGCCGTGGTCGCGGTGGACAACACGTTCGCGACGCCGTACATCCAGCGGCCGCTCGAGCACGGCGCCGACGTCGTCATCTACTCGGCCACGAAGTACCTCGGCGGCCACTCCGATCTGGTCATGGGCTCTCTCGCGACCTCCGACGATGCCCTGGCGGAGCGGCTGCGGTACCTGCAGAACTCGATCGGCGCGATCCCCGGCCCCTTCGACTCCTGGCTCCTATTGCGGGGGCTGAAGACGCTGGCGGTGCGGATGGGGGCCCACTGCCTGGGAGCGGCGCGGGTAGTGGAGTGGCTGCAGGAACAGGACGCGGTGGGGAAGATCCACTTCCCCGGGCTCGCCCATTTCCCGAACCACGACGTCGCGGCCAGGCAGATGAACGCGACCGGCGAGCCGCTGTTCGGCGGGATGGTCTCGTTCGAGGTCGACTCCAAGGAGCGGGCGCTGCAGATCTGTCAGGGCACGAGGCTCTTCTTCCTCGCCGAGTCGCTCGGCGGCGTCGAGTCGTTGATCGAGCACCCGGGGGAGATGACGCATCTCAGCCTCGCGGGGTCCGGGATGGAGGTTCCCGAGGGCCTGGTGCGGCTGTCGGTGGGCATCGAGCACCCCGACGACCTGATCGACGACCTGGCGCAGGCGTTCTCTGTCGCCGCCGATGCGCCGCGGGCCGGTGCGGCGACGTCAGAGCAGTGAGCGTCGTCGAGCTTTCCTTCTCGGGACCCCGCGCTGACCTGCGGCTCAACCGCCCGGAGGTCCTGAACGCGATGAGCCTGGAGGTCTTCGACGCCCTCGCGACCGCGACCGAGGAGATCGCAGCCCGCGACGACATCCACGTGGTCGTGGTGTCGGGCGAGGGCCGGTCCTTCTCGAGCGGCATCGACGTGTCCTCGCTGGGTGGGATGGCCGGAGCCCCGGCGGAGCTCGTGGCTCGAGCGCAGTCCGGGTTCCGGAAGCTCGCCACGCTCGAGATGCCGACCGTGGCCGCGGTTCAGGGTCATGCCTACGGAGCCGGTCTCCAGCTCGCGTTGATGTGTGACCTGCGCGTGGTGGCGGAAGACGCGTCGCTCGGCCTCCTCGAGATGCGTTACGGGCTGATCCCGGACCTGGGCGGCTCCACGAGGTTGCCCCAGCTCGTCGGCGCCGGGCGCGCGAAGAAGATGATCATGCTGGCCGAGCGGATCGACGGGCGCCAGGCCGAGCGGATCGGGCTGGCCGAGGGCGTGGTTCCTGCGAGCGACCTCGTGGTCACCGTGGACGAGGTCGCGGCGCGCCTCGCCGAGCCGCCGCATACGGCCAAGCGGTGGGCGAAGAGGCTGGTGGATCGCGCGCACCTCGTCTCGCAGACAGACGGGATGGACGCGGAGGCCGAGGCGCAGCTCGCCTGCATGTCGTCGCCTGAGTTCCCGGACGCGGTGGCACGCTCGCTAGCGCGCTAACGCCCCCTCGAGCTCCAGCAGGAACTCTTTGCGGTGCAGCCCACCGGTGTAGCCGCCCAGCTGCCCCCCGGTCCGGACCACTCGGTGACAGGGCACGACGATCGGGATGGGGTTCGCGCCGAGCGCGTTTCCGGCGGCCCGGCTGGCGCCGGGGGCGCCCGCCTTGGTGGCCACGTCCCGATAGCTGGCGACCTTGCCGAAGGGGATGCGATAGGTGGCCTTCAACACGCGCTGCTGGAACGGGCCCATCAGGGCCCAATCGATCCGGAAGTCGAACCTCTGCCGCGCGCCCGCGAAGTATTCGTCGAGCTCTCGTCGCACCTCGTCGAGCTCTGCGGGAGCGTTCATGATGCGCGGCGAGATCTTCCGCGCTAGCTCTTGCAGCGCCGCGTCGTCGCTGCCGTAGTGCACACAGACGACACCCTTTCTGGTGACGGCGACGACGAGGGGGCCGAGCGGGGAGTCCACGTTCGCGTACGCCACGTCGACCAGCTTGCTCAACGCGGCTCGGCGCGCCAGCGCATACTTCGCGTCGGTGACCTGCCTCGGCGTCGGTTGCTGCGATCGCTTCGCGAGGGCGCTTTCCAGCTTCCGCGTCATCTCCACACCTCTTTCAGTCGGTCCAATCCTGCCTTACAGCTCTGACGAGCGGCGGCTTCCGAGCACCCGAGGATCTCTCCGATCTCTCGGTACGGGAGGTCGTTCACGTAGCGCAGCACAACCGCCCCACGCTGCTTCGCCGGCAGGGCCCGCACCGCCGCCCAGAGCTCGGGATCCGGCGCGCTCTCGGCGGCCGCGACCACCTCGGGGAGCTCTGTCGCCGAGAGACCGCCGCGCTGCCGGGCGCGATGGCCGTCGATCGCCTTCCTGGTGGCGATCGTCAACACCCATGCGCGCAGGTTCGAGCCGTCGCGAAGCTTCGGGTACGCGCGGAGCGCTGCGATGAAGGTCTCCTGGAAGCAGTCGTCGACCTCGTGCGGCGGCATGCAAGAGCTTAGGTAGCGATGTACCGCGGGCGCGTGAGCGTCTAGGAACCGTTGGAATGGCGGCAGCACGTCAGTAGAACGCCGAGGGCGGCGAGAACGTGAGGTTCAGGCGCGTTTCTGGTGTGCGAGGAACTCCAGCAGGTCCGCGCGGCTGAGGACGCCGAGTGGTCGCGAC
>JALYHL010000010.1:32979-59223 GCA_030776625.1 Actinomycetota bacterium
CCTCTGGACAGGTCCGCGAACATGTCCTCTACGCCCGCGGAAGCCTGGACCGTCGGCAGTGGCGAGTCCATCACGTCGGCCACCTCGCGGTCGATCGCGTCGCGGTCCCGGAACACCCGGTCCAACAGAGACCGTTCCTGGATCGAGCCGATGATCTCGGCCGTGTCCGAGGGGCTGGTCGACTTCGCAACCGGGACCTGCGAGATGCCGAACTCCTGCAGGATGTCGATAGCGCGTCCCACCTTCTCCGTCGCCGGTACGGCGACCATGTCCGGGATCGCGGGCTCCAGCCGTTGTTTCTCCGCCAGGACCTCACCGAGCCGGGCCATCGTTCCGGGCCGGTCGAGGAACCCGTGCTCGAGCATCCACGAGTCGTTGTAGAGCTTCGACAGGTAGTTCTTGCCGGAGTCCGGCAGGACGACCACCACCAGGTCGTCCGGCCCTAGCTCGCGACCGACCTCCAGCGCAGCCCACAGCGCGGTGCCGCAGGAGCCGCCCGCCAGCAGGCCTTCTTCCTTCGTCAGTCGCCGCGCCGTGAGGAAGCTGTCACGGTCCGACACCGTCACCCAGCGATCGATCACGTCGCGGTCGAGAGTGTCTGGCCAGGAGTCCTTGCCGATCCCCTCGACGAGGTAAGGCGCCATCTCTTGGCTGGTGAAGATCGATCCTTCGGGATCGGCACCGACGACGACGATGTCGGGATTCCGTTCCTTCAGATACCGCCCGGCCCCGGTCACGGTGCCTCCGGTTCCGACGCTGACGACGAAGTGCGTGATCTTGCCCTCGGTCTGCTCCCACAGCTCCGGCCCCGTCGTCTCGTAGTGACTCTCGGGGTTGCGCTGGTTGTGGTACTGGTTCGGCTGGAAGGCCCCGGGGATCTCGCGGGTCAAGCGGTCGGCGACGCTGTAATAGGAGTCGGGCGACTCTGGAGCCACCGCCGTCGGCGTGATCACGACCTCGGCTCCGTAGGCGCGCAGCAACGCGACCTTCTCCTGGCTCATCTTGTCGGGCATCGTGAAGATGCAGCGATACCCCTTCAGCGTCGCCGCAATGGCGAGACCGACGCCGGTGTTGCCCGAGGTCGGCTCGACGATCGTGCCGCCGGGCCGCAGCGACCCGTCGCGCTCTGCTTGCTCGATCATGCGCAGTCCGATGCGGTCTTTCACGCTTCCACCCGGGTTCAGCATCTCGAGCTTGCCGAGAAGGGTGCAGGGCAGCTCGCTACCGATGTTGCTCATCCGGAGAAGAGGGGTGCGCCCGATCGCGTCCAGCAACGAGTCGTAGATCGTCATCGGCTCATCGTATGGCTCCCATCCATGAGCGGGAATGGCTTCGCGGTCGAGACGTTGGCAACCGATACGAGCCGACCGGTGTCTATGGAATAACGCCGCCGCGTCTTAGCATGGGGTCTTCATGAGCTATTCGGAGGACGAACCAACGCGCAGGTCTCGCCGGCTGCCGCGACCGGGGCGCCGCTTCGCGATCGCCGTAGCAGTTCTGTTCGCGCTCCTGCTGCTGGGCGGGGCCGGGATCTCGTACGCCACCATGAAGTACAGCGAGGACTACGAGGGCCGGATCCTGCCGGGCGGGACGATCGCCGGAATGCCGCTCGGAGGCATGACCCAGGAGGAGGCCCTGGAGGCGGTCCAGACCGCGATCGGACCGCAGCTGAACAGGTTGATCGACATCTCCTGGCGGAACAAGACCTGGACGGTCACGCCGCAGGAGCTGGGGGCGAAGAGCAACGCCCGCCGCGTCGTCCGAGCCGCCTTCGCCGCCAGCGCCGACATCACCTTCTTCGAGAAGGTCCAGATGCGGTTCCTGGACGAGGAGCTCGACTTCGACCGGAAGGTCGCGATCAGCTATCCAGCGCAAGGCGCCCGCGGTTTCCTCGAGGGGATCGCAGAGACGGTCGACAAGGAGCCGGTCGATGCCTCGATCGATTACTCCTCGGGGTGGGTCGAGATCACGCGCTCGAAGATTGGGCACGAGGTTCAGGTCGAGCGCGCTCACCGAGCGTTGATGCAGGCGCTCCGAACCGACACCGACGAGGTCGCTCTTCCGGTGGAAGAGGTCGAGCCCAAAGTCACCGAGGACGCGTTCGATCAGATCCTTCTGGTCCGGATCGGCGAGAACAAGCTGTACCTGTACGAGGACGGCGCGATCCAGCGCGAGTGGACGGTCGCGACAGGCCAGCCCGAGTACATGACTCCGACGGGCCTGTACGAGGTGACGGAGCTGCGCTACGAGCCCACCTGGGTGAACCCGGCTCCCGACACCTGGGGAGCCAACATGCCGGAGTCGATCCCGCCGGGGCCGAACAACCCACTCGGCGTGCGCGCCATCAACTGGTCGGCGCCCGCGATCCGGTTCCACGGGACGTCCGCCGAGTACTCGCTCGGCTACAACGCGTCGCACGGCTGCGTCCGGATGTCGAACTCGGACGTCATCGAGCTCTACGACCTGGTCGAGGTCGGCACGCCGATCGTCTCCGTCATCGCGGGCGAGCTGAAGCCGATGTACGCGAAGGCGCCGGACCCGACGCCGAAGCCCACGAACGAGGGTGACAAGTCGCCGACGACGTCTGCGGAGGACGCCACCGCCGACGAAGGTTCCGACGGCGGTGGCAATAACTCGGGCAGCAATTCCGGCAGCGGCGGCAAGGACGGATAGCCGATCCTTCAGCGCAAACCTCCCCGTTTCGGCGAGGAGGACCGGCGGCTCTCGTATGGGAGCTACCTGAAGGTCCCCGAGCTCCTGAACCTCCAACATCTCGAGTCGGACCCACCTGCACACGACGAGCTCCTGTTCATCACGATCCACCAGGTCTTCGAGCTCTGGTTCAAAGAGATGCTGTTCGAGCTGGAGTCGGTCCGGGACCTGATGCTCGAGGGGCGCGGCGCGAGGGCACGTCACTACCTCGAGCGCCTTCACGCGATCGAGCACGTCCTCATCTCGCAGATCCCGGTACTCGAGACGATGTCGCCTCAAGACTTCCTCGAGTTCCGCTCCCATCTCGCGCCTGCGAGCGGCTTCCAGTCGGTGCAGTTCCGCGAGATCGAGTTCATCTCGGGGCTCAAGGACCCCCGCTACCTCGAGCGCCTGACGACGAGCGGCCACGAACAAGCTCGGTTGACGCGCAGGCTCGAGGAGCCGACGGTGTGGGACGCGTTCTGTGCGTTGCTGGACCAGCGGGGATTGCCGATGCCGCCGGATGACGAAGAGACGCGTCGAGACAGTCTGGTTCGGCTCGCCCGCCAGCGCGACAGCTTCATCGAGGAGTTCCGCGTGTCGGAGGCGTTGCTCACCCATGACGAGTTCTTCGCCCTGTGGCGGTACCGCCACGTGTTGATGGTCGAGCGCCAGATCGGCTCCAAGACCGGCACCGGCGGCTCGACCGGAGCGACCTACCTGCGAACGACGCTCGACAAGCGTTTCTACCCGGAGCTGTGGGACCTCCGGAGCTACCTGTAGACCGCCCGGCTCGTTATCCCGCCGTGGGTCTTGCGGCACTGGTCGGAGGACTGGCGGGCGCCGCACTGGCCTCGGCGGCCGGCCGCTGGTACGCGAGCACGCTCGTCGATTCCACCGACGCAGCGTTCGCGACACTTATCGCGATCTACCTCTTGATGTGGGCCGGCGCCACCGGCGTCCCGTGGCTCGTCCTCCGCCGGCTGAAGGATCCGCTGAACGCGCGCACCACCTTCATGGTCGCGGCCGGATTCCTCGCCTGGAGTGTCGTCAGCGTCCCCGGCGTCTTCTGGGTCGTCGACTCGCTGCCGGCATCACGCGCAGCCACCCTGATCGCCGTGGCGCTGCTCGTCGCGATGCTGTGCGTCCCGCCCGCACTCGCGGCGCGCTGGATCATCCTGACCAACGAGAAGATGGGAGAGCGCGAAGAAACTTCGCCCTAACGGGTTGCAGCGCGATCTCGCGCTGCGGTAAGCTGTTCCGGTACCTCGCAGAGATAAGTAGGCCTCGGCCGAAAGTCACTGCGGGGTACATCTCATTTCACCCCCCCTTCCCGGGCCCGCGCCGCCAACGAACTACAAAACCATCTTAGGTACGGAACGTTACCTAACCGCCCCTCCGCTCGCTGCACGAGGCCGCGGCCGGCTCGTTGGAGAGGTCTGCGCCCCGGCGGGGTGATCTCTGGGGAAGAGGAGCGGGTCGGGTTCCGGAGGGCGCCTCGGTTTTGCGCCCGGAGGGTCCCGGCCCGGCCCTCGACCCGGGTCTGAGCGACGGGAGCGCGACCTACGAGGGGAGGGAGCGCAGGAAGGTGGCGATGCGGGCGTTGACCGCATCCATCTCCTCAACCATGCAGCCGTGGCCGGTATCGAACATCGTGAGTTCGGCCCCCGGGATCGCGGCCGCGATCTCCTCGGACGCGAAGCCGGGCACCATGACATCCATATGACCGCCGAACACCAGCGTCCGGCAGCTAACGTCTCCGAGCTGCTCGAGCGTGTCGTGTTTCGCGATCGCGTCGAGCTGCGCGTTCAGCACCTCTGGGGCCGCAGGGTCCGGTGCGTTGTCCGCGAACATGGCCGCGACCATCCGGTCCAGCGTTTCGCCTGCGACCTCGAAGAACTGCGGTGTGAACATCCGCACGAGCGTGCTCTGCACGAACGCGTCCATCCCACCGGCGCCGATGATGAGCCGTCCGAGAGCCGCTTGACGCGCCATGAAGTCCAGAGGTCGCGCCCACGTGATGCCGAGGATCAGCGCGGATACGCGCTCGGGGTGCGCCAGGACTAGCCGTTGCGCGATCGCGCCGCCCATCGAGACGCCGAACAAGACGGTCTTCTCGAGACCAAGATGGTCCAGTAGCGCGATCGTGTCTTCAGCCATCTCGTCGATGGACTGGGGAGGTTCACCGGTGGAGCGGCCGACGCCTCGGTTGTCGAAGGTGATGAAGCTGTGGGTGCCGACCACACCGGCGATCTGAGACGACCAGAATCGCTGGTCGAGGCCGAAGCCCATGATCCCGAGGACGGGCGGTCCCTCTCCGTGGGTCTTGTAGTAGAGCTGCGAAGCCCCGAGGTCGGCGATCGGCATGAAGGAGATGGTAGTTGCAGCCGATAAGAGATGTGCACGGAGCTGTGGAAGGGGGGTACGCTTGTCGGCGATGAAGAAGTTTCTGACTGCCTCGTTGCTCGGGCTCGTCCTGGTCGTAACGACGGCGGCCCCCGCCCTCGCGATCCGCGATCCCTTCGATCCGGTGATCTCGCAGGCACAGCTCACGGGCGCGGGCGCCGGGACCGGCGCTGCGGGCACCGGTGGTGCGGGTACGGCGGGCACGGGCACGGGAGAGACCGGGGCGACGCTGATCGGTCAGAACGGGTCCGAAGCTCTTGCCAACACGGGCGCGGACACCGAGCCGTGGCTCGTCGCGGCGTTCGCGTTGATCGCCTTCGGAGCAGCGGCGATCGTGCTCGCGAAGGCGAACAGCAGCCCGATCGCTTAGCTCGGCTCCCTCGCCCCCCGGCCTGCGAATCCGCGGGTTAGCCCCGTTCCTGTCTTAGCCTGCCCGAGCCATGAACCTGTGCACGAAGCCCAGCTGCGCGCGCCCCGGAGCGGTTGTCCTCGCGTATGACTACGCGGCGCGCCGAGCCCTCCTCGAGGACCCTGACCACGGCGAGCTGTCCCCTCACGTCTACGTCCTGTGCACCCACTGCGCCGAGAGACTGCGGCCTCCACGTGGGTGGGAGCTCGAGGACCTGCGCGCGAACCCTCCCCTGTTCGCCGATCCGCCTGAGGTAGTCGTTGCGGGCACGCCCGCCGGGTTCGATGAGGGCGACTCGGAACCTCTGCGCCGCCAGTTGTTCTTCGGCTACAGCGCCTAAACTTAGGTACGCGCTACCTAAGAGAGGCGCCGTGCCCATCGACCGCAACCTATTCTCCGAGCTCCGCAAGCTGGACCGCCACGACCTGAGGAGGGTCCTGATCTTCGTCCGCGGCCTGCTGCATGCGTTGGGCGATGACTTCGGCGGAGAAGCGCCGGAGGCCGTAGTGGGCGGCGAAGCCGGTGTGACCTACCGCCTGGAGACCGTCAGATGCGGCAAGGACGGCTGCAGGTCGTGTCCGCACGGGCCCTACTGGTATGCGTACTTCCGTGAAGGCAAGCGGCTGAGGTCTCGCTATATCGGCCGCGATCTCGCGGCCGACGTCAAAGCGGCGTTGAAAGATCCCGCCACTTCGCGGGACTAGTACCGGCAGAAGTGGGAAAACCCTCCACGGGGGCTATGTCGGGGATGTGGCTCTGAGAAGGACAATGGGAAGGTTGGGGGCCGCGGCGCCTCCCGCCGGTATCCAAGGGAGAGCTGATGCAGAAGTGTCCGCAGTGCGGGGGCGAGGACTGCACCCACATCGTCATCAACCTCAAAGAGGAAGACAGGGTTCAGTTCTACGCCTGTCGTCGCTGTGAGGCGAAGTGGTGGGAGCATGAGGGCGACACGATCGCCCTCGACGAGGTCCTGAACCTCGCTGCGCAATCCGAATCCCGCTAGACCGAGTCCCGGGCTCGTCGCCCGATAACTTCTGTGATCGACAGGCTGCCTCGGCGCGGTCGGATCCCGCTGAGCGAGCACAGAGAGTGCGGGCGCTCGGGGCCTGGAGAACCGTCCGGCAACAGGTGCCAGTTGAGGGGGTCGTGCCGGTGCGACTCTGGGGACGAGACGAATCTCGCCGGCAGAGCGCCAGCCGGATCTTGGCTCCCGAGCGCCCGCAAACCCTAAGGATCCGCGGACCTCATAACCCTCGGTTCTCATTATGGGCGTCTCGGGCGGTTCGCGCCATCCCTATATCGGGCTAGTCACCGTTTCGGCCAGAGATGAAGCCCGTGGCCGTCTCCGCGAGCGGGCCCGCTGGGGGATCGATCAGCACGCGGCCCCCGCGCCGACGGAACCGGATCTCGAAGCCCTCCGAGAAACCGGCTTTGGTGATGGCGCGGATGGACGGTTGGTTGCCGACCTCGACGGCAACCCACGCTTGGGAGAGCCCGCGGAGGCCGAGCTCGTGGCAGATGGAGAGCAGGGCGAACGGGTAGACGCCGCGCCCGCGAGCCTCCGATCGGGTGAAGGACTCGTAGATGTAGGCATCGCCTTGGGGCGGGGCCAGGAAAGCCTTGATCTCACTCGTCCAGGCGCGGCTGGTCGTGAGCCAGCTGGCATGCAAGATGGTGTCGTCGCTCCGGACCAGGCAACAGTCGGTCGTGGGGCTGAGACGGCGGCGGAACGTGGCCGCGGAGTCCGTCCCGATATCCCGGGCGTATGCCTCCGCGTCGGCGGGCGTGGCGAGCGTGAACCTGAGGTCGTCGCCGGGTGGTTCCCCTCCCACGGCGCGGGTCATCAGCTTCAGGGCGCCGTCGGACCGCACCGCCTCTTGCAGCTGTCGCCACCGCTCGCCAGCGACCTCACGCAGGCCGCGGCTCGAGGCCCGTGCTGCAGTCTTTGACAGGCTCTCCCGGAGGGTGGGGCGGGTCTCGGACACCCCCGGAAGCTAGCCGAGGCTGTTCTGATCTAGTTGGCGCGGCCGCGCAGCCGCGCTTTGCGCTCGAGCTCTGTGAGGCCGCCCCAGATGCCATACGGCTCTCGCATCTCCAGCGCATACTCCAGGCAGTCGGCTCGTACAACGCACTCGGCGCAGATCGCCTTCGCCTCCTCCTCGCGCGAGCGGCGCTCCGTGGCGGACTCGTTGTCGTCGACGCCGAAGAACAGGATCGCCGGGTACGGGAGACATGCAGCGCTCTCGCGCCACTCCAGCTCGTCGAGCGCAGAGGGACTGATGTTCATTGCCATGCAGTGAATGGTTCCAGGCAATGTGAGCTTCGTCAACGCCCGCAGGCGATCAAGGTCCGGCGCGCGCCCCGTCCAAGGCGGTTTGGTGGGGAAACCGGCCCCCGGCCGGCCCGTGGAGGCGGCCCGTAGGATGCCGCGGTGCCCGCAGATCTGGATCTCATCTTCAAGGCCTACGACATCCGCGGTCTCTACCCCCAGCAGCTCGATGAGGAGGCGGCAGCCTCCATCGGCCACGCCTTCGCCCGCTGGAGCGGCTCCGATCGGATCGTCGTCGGTCGCGACATGAGGACGTCGTCGCCGCAGCTGGTTCGGTCTTTCGCGGCCGGAGCCGGGGCCGCGGGCGCAACCGTCGTCGACCTCGGCGAGGTCTCTACCGACGCTCTGTACTACGCGTCGGGGGTGATGGCGCTGCCGGGGGCGATGTTCACTGCCTCTCATAACCCGCCCGAGTACAACGGCCTCAAGCTCTGCCGGGTCGAGGCGGCGCCGATAGGAGGCGATTCGGGGCTGGTCGAGATCAAGGAGCTGGCGAGAGAGCGGGTCGAACCCGGGGCGCCGCGGGTCGAGCCGCACGACATCCTGCCCCGCTACGCCGAGCACTGCAGGTCGCTCGTCGACGTCTCCAGCCTGAAGCCCCTGAAGGTGGCGATCGATGCAGGCAACGGGATGGCCGGGAAGACGGTTCCGATCGTGTTCGAGCCACTCCCGTTCGAGATCGTGCCCCTGTACTTCGAGCTCGACGGGACCTTCCCGAACCACCTGGCCAACCCGATCGAGCCGGAGAACCTCGTCGATCTCCAGCGAGCCGTAACCGAGGGCGGTTGCGACGTCGGCATCGCCTTCGACGGCGACGCGGATCGGATGTTCCTGGTGGACGATCAAGGCCGCTTGATCCAGGGGTCCACGACCACAGCGATGGTGGCCGAACGGCTCCTCGAGAAGTTCCCCGGGGAGGCGATCATCTACAACCTGATCTGCTCTTGGACCGTCCCCGAGGTCATCGGCGAGAACGGAGGCAAGCCGATCCGGACTCGTGTCGGCCACTCCTTCATCAAAGAGATCATGGCCGAGACCGGGGCGATCTTCGGTGGCGAGCATTCCGGGCACTACTACTTCCGCGACAACTTCCGGGCCGACTCCGGGATGATCGCGGCGCTCCTCGTGCTGGAGGCGATGTCCGGATCGGGACGGCCGCTGTCGCAGATGGTCGAGCCCTACCATCGGTATGCGGCATCCGGCGAGATCAACTCGGTCGTTGCCGATCAGACCGCGTCGCTGGAGGCTCTGGCGGCGGCGTATCCGGACGGAAGGCAGGATCGCACCGACGGCCTGACGGTGGAGTTCGAGGACTGGTGGTTCAACTGCCGCGCTTCGAACACCGAGCCGCTTTTGCGGCTGAACCTCGAGGCGAAGACGCAGGAGTTGATGTTGGAGAAGCGAGACGAAGTGTTGGCGGTTATCAGAGGCGAGGTGTGATGACGCTAGATCAGAAGCTGCTGGAGATCCTGGCGTGCCCGAACTGTCGCGGGGACGTCGAGTATCTCGAAGAGCAACAGGTGATCGAGTGCCGCGGCGAGTGTCGCTACCGCTACCCGGTGCGGGATGACATCCCGGTCATGCTGATCGACGAGGCGGAGAAACCGTGACCTCTCACGTGGATCTGGACGACCTCGACGCCCTGGCGCGTATCGATTCAGAGGATGTTCTCGGCGCCGTCGAGCGTTTCGCGGAGCAGTGCCGGGAGGGCTGGGATATCGGCCGCGCGGCAAGCGATCTGCCGGACGCGGACGGGGTGGACTCCGTCGTGGTCTTAGGGATGGGTGGATCCGGTGTGTCCGGAGACGTCATCCAGGCCGTGATCGAGCCGCGCCTCGCCGTCCCGCTGCGCGTTATCAAGAGCTACGGTCCTCTGCCGGAGTGGGTCGGACGCAACACCCTTGTCTTCGCGGTGTCGTACTCGGGGAGCACGGAGGAGACCGTCGCGGCGCTGGAAGAGGCGCGGACGCGGGGCGTGCGCGCCGTCACCGTTTCGTCCGGCGGCCCGCTTGCGGAGATCGCCCAGCGCGATGGCCTTGCCCATATCCAGATCCCGGCGGGCCTGCAGCCACGCGCTTCTCTGGGTTATCTCACCCTTCCCATCCTGGCCGCGTTGATCAAGGTCGGGCTGGTGCCCGAGATGCAAGACGACGTAGACGAGGCGGTGGGTGTCCTCAGCGACCTTCAGGAGCGGTGCCACCGCAAGAGGAGCCGGATCGAGAATCCCGCGAAGGACCTGGCGGCGCGCATCGTCGGACGGATCCCCGTCGTCTACGGCGGCTACGGCCTCGCCGCGACCGCCGCGTACAGGTTCAAGTGCGATCTCAACGAGTACGGCAAGACGCCGGCCTTCTGGAACGTGCTTCCCGAGCTGAACCACAACGAGGTCGTCGGGTGGAACCAGCTGGCAGACGTCACTCGCCGCAACGTCGTGCTGATCCTGTTGCGTAGCAGCGGCGCCGAGCACGACCGCATCTCACTGCGCTTCGAGATCACGCGGACCTTGATCGAGGATCAGTTCGCCGACGTGATCGAGCTTCCCGCAGAGGGCCGGTCGCCGCTCGCCCAGCTGCTGTCGTTGGTTCTGATCACCCAGCTGGCGTCCATCTACGTCGGGCTCGCGTACGGCATCGACCCGGGCCCCGTCGAGGTCATCCAAAAGCTCAAAGCAGAGCTGTCGAACAGATAGGAGTGGTGCGGTGACGGTTGAACACGACATCTCCGATATCGGTCTTGCCGCAGAGGGCCGGCTGAAGATCGAGTGGGCGGACCGGCAGATGCCGGTTCTGGCTCGCATCCGCGAACGCTTCGAGAAGGAACGCCCCTTGGACGGCGTGAAGATCGCGGCCTGCCTGCACGTGACGACCGAGACGGCGAACCTGATGCGGACGTTGTCCGCCGGGGGCGCCGACGTCGCGCTGTGCGCATCCAATCCTCTCTCGACGCAGGACACGACCGCCGCGGGGCTGGTGGAGGCATACGGCATCCCGACCTTCGCTATCCGGGGCGTCGGGGAGACGCAGTACTACGGCCACATCAAGTCGGTGCTCGACCGGCGGCCGATGATCACGATGGACGACGGCAACGATCTCGTCACCATGCTCCACACGCAGCGGCCCGATCAGGTGCACGAGGTGATCGGCGGGACGGAAGAGACGACGACCGGCATCATCCGTTTGCGCGCGATGGAGACCGAGGGGGTTCTCGCCTATCCGATCGTCGGCGTCAACGAGGCATTGACGAAGCACCTCTTCGACAACCGTTATGGAACCGGCCAGTCCGCGATCGACGGGATCATCCGTGCGACGAACATCCTCCTCGCGGGCCGCACGGTGGTCGTCTGCGGCTACGGGATGTGCGGACGTGGCGTCGCTTCGCGTGCGAAGGGCATGGGCGCCGACGTGATCGTGACCGAGGTGGAGCCGACACGTGCACTCGAGGCCGCCATGGACGGCTTCCGCGTCATGACCGGTCGTGACGCCGCGAGCCAGGGTGACGTGTTCATCACCGTCACCGGCAACAAGCACGTCCTCGACTCCGAGCACTTCGAGCTGATGAAGGACGGGGCGATCATGTGCAACGCCGGCCACTTCGACATCGAGATCAACCTGAAGGCGCTGCGCTCTATGGCGTCCGGCAGCCGGAGGGTCCGCCAAGAGGTCGAGGAGTTCGCGCTGGGCGGCGAGCGCCGTATCTATGTCCTCGCGGAGGGGCGGTTGGTGAACCTCGCCGCGGCAGAGGGACATCCCGCTGCGGTGATGGACATGTCCTTCGCCAATCAGGCGCTGTGCGCAGAGTGGATCGTGCAGAACGCGGCTTCGCTCGAGAAGAAGGTGTACGTCGTCCCGACCGAGATCGACCGCGAGGTCGCCCGATTGAAGTTGGAGACGATGGGCGTGCGGATCGACGAGTTGACGCAGGGTCAGCGCTCGTACCTCGAGGGGTGGCAAGAAGGGACCTAGACGTTCCAGCGCGGTGACTTCTCGTCATAGGTGCTGACTAGCGTGCGTGCCTATGGCGGTGTCTTCTGGGATGGTCATGTTCGGCCCCGCCCGTTGCGTCGCGTGTCGCGCCCGAGCGGGCTGGTTATGTTCCCGCTGCGCGCGTGAAGCGGCTCCACCGGCGACTCCCGTAGTCATTCCGGGCATAGCCCGCGCTCTGTCACCGTGGACGTACGAGGGGGGCCCACGTGCGCTGGTGCTGGCCTTGAAGCTGCGTCACATGCGCTCGGCTGCAGTGCCCCTCGTCGCCGGGATCGTCGGGACATGCCGCTCCGCCTGGTTCGGTGCCGATGCCGTTACCTGGGTGCCGGCGAGAGCGAGGGACCAGGCGCGGAGGGGCTTCGATCACGCCGAGGTGCTGGGACGCGGCGTTGCACACGGGCTGGGCCTGCCGCCGGCTCCGGTGCTTCGGCGGACCGGGATGCAGCCGGATCAAGCGGGGCTATCCCGCGCCCAGCGCCTGTCGAATCTGGATGGAGCCTTCGGAGCGGTGCGGCCGGTGACCGGCCACCTCTTGTTGATCGACGACCTCGTAACGACGGGAGCGACCGCGGCGGCGTGCGCGGCCTGCTTGGTGTCTGCCGGTGCGACGCAGGTCACGCTCGCCACGGCGTGCGTGGCGTGAGTGGAGGCAACAAGCGCCGCCACAGGGGAACTACAGGTAGCTTGAACTATCTAGGCACTATTGCTTAGGGCATCTGGGGTGGGTTGGGACTAGACTCCGAAGTGCCAGGACATTCGGTTCGCTGCTACAAGAGGGGGCTCGGTGGCAAACGCTCCGGTGGGATCGAGCGACGACGCGATCCGCGTGCTGATCGTCGATGACCACGAGTTGTTCCGGAAGGGCCTCCAGATGGTGCTCGAGGCCGAGACGGATATCGAGGTCGTTGGCGAGGCGAGCGACGGGAACGAGGCGATCCAGCAAGCCGAGGACACCAGCCCCGACGTCGTGCTGATGGACGTTCGGATGCCGAAGCGGTCGGGCATCGAAGCGACCCGGGCGATCAAGGACACCCTTCCTTCGACCAAGATCTTGATGCTGACGATCTCCGATGAGGAGGGGGACCTCTACGAGGCGATCAAGGCGGGCGCCGCGGGTTACCTCCTGAAGGAGATCTCGATCGAGGAGGTGGCGGACGCGGTCCGCGCCGTCCAGCAGGGGCAGTCGCTGATCTCGCCGTCGATGGCGTCGAAGCTCCTGAACGAGTTCGCGGCGATGGTCAAGCGTCGCGACGAGCGTGCGCAGGTGCCCGGCCCCCGGCTCACCGAACGCGAGCTGGAGGTCTTGAAGCTCGTCGCCAAGGGGCTCAACAACCGGGACATCGGCCAGGAGCTGTTCATCTCGGAGAACACCGTCAAGAACCATGTGCGCAACATCCTGGAGAAGCTCCACCTGCACTCGCGCATGGAGGCCGTCGTGTACGCGGTCCGCGAGAAGCTGCTCGACATCAAATAGTCACGGTCGCCTGAGGCCGACCATTCGTGCTACGCCCCCCTTGGCTCCGCGCAAGGCGGTCCTAGTAGTCGGCGGGTCCTCACCCGCCGGGTACCCAACCTTCGACGACCCCTGATAATGGGTCCATGAGCTTTATCAGGAAGGTCCTCAACGCGGGTGAGGGCAAGAAGATCCGCGCTCTCGAGGCCATCGTTCCGCTGGTGAACGCGCTGGAAGACGACTTCAAGCCTCTCTCGGACGACGACCTCAAGGCGAAGACGGCGGAGTTCCGCCAGCGCCTCGAGAAGGGTGAGGACCTCGACGACCTCCTCCCCGAGGCGTTCGCGGCGACCCGCGAAGCTGCTTCTCGCGCGATCGGGCAGCGCCACTTCGACGTCCAGATCATGGGCGGCGCCGCGCTCCACAAGGGCTGGATCGCCGAGATGCGCACCGGCGAGGGAAAGACGCTGACCGCTACGAGCGCGGTGTACCTGAACGCGCTGTGGGGCGAGGGGGTTCATCTGGTCACCGTCAACGACTACCTTGCCAAGAGAGACTCGGAGTGGATGGGCCAGGTGTACCGGTTCCTCGGGATGACCACCGGCCTGATCCAGTCGAACATGTCACCGGCCGATCGCAAGCCTGCGTATGCAGCCGACGTCACCTACGGGACCAACAACGAGTTCGGCTTCGACTACCTGCGTGACAACATGGTCACCGAGCTGGACCGGCTCGTGCAGCGTGGTCACTACATGGCGGTCGTCGACGAGGTGGACTCGATCCTGATCGACGAGGCCCGGACGCCGTTGATCATCTCAGGGTCGGTCAAAGAGTCCCCGAAGTGGTACCAGCAGTTCGCACGCATCGCTCCGCGCTTGCACCGGGACGACCACTACGAGGTCGATGAGAAGAAGCGCACGGTCGCGATCAGCGAAGCCGGCGTAGCCGCGGTCGAGCAGATCCTTGGGATCGAGAACCTCTACGACCACGTGAACGTGGACATGGTCCACCACCTTCAGGCCGCTATCCGCGCGAAGGAGCTCTACAAGCGAGACGTCGAGTACATCGTCCAGCACGGCGAGGTGTTGATCGTCGACGAGCACACCGGCCGGACGCTTCCGGGACGGCGCTATTCCGAAGGTCTGCACCAGGCGATCGAGGCGAAGGAAGGCGTCCGGATCAAGGAAGAGAACCAGACCCTGGCGACGATCACTCTGCAGAACTACTTTCGGATGTACGACAAGTTGGCCGGGATGACCGGGACGGCTCAGACGGAGGCCGCCGAGTTCGGCCACATCTACAAGCTCGAGGTCGCGGAGATCCCGACGAACCGTCCGATGATCCGAAGCGACGAGGAAGACCTCATCTACAAGACCGCCGATGCGAAGTGGAACGCGGTAGCCGACGACCTGAAGGAGCGTCACGAGAAGGGTCAGCCCGTTCTCATCGGAACCGTGTCGATCGAGAAGTCCGAGCACCTCTCCCGGATCCTGTCGAAGCGGGGCATCCCGCACACCGTGCTCAACGCGAAGCACCACAGCAAAGAGGCTTCGATCGTCGCTCAAGCGGGGCGGTTGGGCGCGGTGACGGTTGCGACGAACATGGCTGGACGGGGTGTCGACATCATCCTTGGCGGCAATCCCGAGGGGATGGCGCAGGCAGAGATGACCGCCGGCGGCTGGGACAACGAGTCTTACGTCCTCGGCCTGTACTCGGACGAGGACCGTCGCCAGTACGAGGAAGAGTTCCAGCCGCTGTACGAAAAGTTCAAAGCTGAGACGGCAGTCGAACACGAAGAGGTTGTCGCCCGGGGCGGGCTCTACGTGCTGGGGACCGAGCGACACGAGTCACGCCGGATCGACAACCAGCTCCGTGGGCGGTCGGGACGTCAGGGAGATCCGGGTGAGAGCCGCTTCTATCTTTCGCTCGAGGACGACATGATGCGTCTCTTCGCCTCCGACCGCATCGCCGGGATGATGGACAAGCTGAAGATCCCGGACGACGTTCCCATCGAAGCCAAGATCGTCTCGAAGGCGATCCTGCGCGCTCAGACGCAGGTCGAGGGGATGAACTTCGAGATCCGCAAGAACGTGCTCAAGTACGACGAGGTGATGGACAAGCAGCGCCACATCATCTACGAGGAGCGGCGCAAGATCCTCGAGGGCGAGGACTTCCACGACCAGGCCCTCGAGCTCATCACGGACGTCATCAGCAGCGCGGTCGCAGAGAACGCGAACGCAGACCTCGTGCCGGAGGAATGGGACTGGGAGCAGCTGTTCGCTCGCGTGCGCGAGATCTTCCCCACGAACCTCACGACCGACCAGTTCGATCTGGAGAACACCACCTACGACGACGTCCTCGAAGCGTTCCTCACCGATGGGCTGAAGGTCTACGAACAGCGCGAGCAAGAGCTGGGCGCGGACGCGTTGCGGCAGATCGAGCGGCTCGTCCTCTTGAACGTGATCGACAACCGGTGGCGGGAGCATCTCTACGAGATGGACTACCTGCAAGAGGGGATCGGCCTGCGCGCCGTCGGTCAGCGTGATCCGCTGGTCGAGTACCAGCGCGAGGGCTTCGACATGTTCGTGCAGATGCAAGAGACGATTAAGGAGGACTTCGCGCGTTACATCTTCCACGTGGAGGCGGTCAGGGAAGAAGAGCAGCGTCCCGCACCCACGAAGATGCGCGAGGAGCGCCGCCAGATCCCGATGGCGACGATGACGCCGAGCACCGGTCCCGGCGACGTCGATGGTCGCGCGCATCCTCCCGCGGAGGGCCAGGAGGTCGCGGCCATCGAACAGGCCCGCTCGGACAAGGTCCCCCGCAACGCGCCCTGCCCCTGTGGCAGCGGGAAGAAGTACAAGCAGTGCCATGGGCGCCCCGGCGCCGCCGCCCTCTCCTAGGGGTCGCCGCTCACTCGTTGTAGTCATCCACCCACCCGATGGGGGCTTCTACAGGCTTATCACCACGCTCCGCATTTGTTTGGTCACGACGTGTTTCAAAGCGGGCACTAGGTGGAATATGGTCATTTGTAACTAGTCATCGGGCGAAGCAGGAGGAAATGGACATGGCAAGGCGGACGGGGATTCTGGTTGTTTTCGCGGCACTTCTAGCGCTCGTGCTCGCCCTCGGCGCGCCCGCAGCGTTGGCGCACCACAGCGCCGACCACACCCAGGGTGGCGGCTCGGAGAACGCCGGCAACAGCGGTGGCAGCGAGACGGGCGGCGGCAACAGTGGCAACAGTGGCAACAGCGGCTCTACGGGGAGTCAGTCCGATCACGACGGCGACGCGGATTCGGACGAGAACACCACCTACACCGAGGACAACGACAACGACGGCAAGAAGAACAACGAAGACACCACGCCTTCGAGCCACCCGTCGGGCAAGGACCGTACCGTGGAGAGCGGCGGCTCGGGCAACCAGGGGAACTCCGAGTCCGACCCGGACGACGACGGTCGCGGCCCCGAGCGGTGTGAGCCGGTCTCGGCGCGGAACTCTGGCGACGGCACCTGTGGTGCGGACAAGCCGAACGGAACCGGCGGCACCGACATCTACGACCAGGACGGGAACAACGGTTGCGGCAACGACCAGGACTTCGATGACGACAACGAGGGCCTCTGTGGCGGCCCCGACCGCACCAAGCCGAACACGATCACCAAGACCTGCCCCGACGGCTCGCAGATGCCGGCGAACGGCAAGTGCGGCGAGGTCAAGGGTGGCCTCATCACCACGCCGGGTCGGCCCTGTGACGCAGACGCAACGATGCCGGGGATCCAGCCCTGCGACACGCCGCCCGTGGTGGCGCCGGGACTTGAGGAGAACCCCGCGGGGCCGGGACTTGAGGAGAACCCCGCGGGCCCCGTGGAGGGTGTTCTCGGGATCCGCTTGGATGCCGCCCAGCCGGCAGCGGTAGCCCCCGCAGCCGTCGCTGCTGCTCCGGCGGTTGGCGCAGCGGCCGCCGCTCAGGGTGGTGTGCTTCCGTTCACCGGTGCGTCCGACCTGATCCCGATGGTCGCGATCGGTCTGCTGTTCATCGCAGTGGGAGCGCTCAGCCTCAAGGCTCGCCCCCAGGCATAAGCGACAACCGTTCATCAGCGAGGGGTCCGGCACTTGCCGGGCCCCTCTTTGTTTTTCCTGGTCGCTAACCTCGGGCGATGAGCAAACTCCTGTGCCGCCCTGACGACGGCCGGTGAAAGGGCTCTTCGCTCGCCGCGTCCACTTCCTCGGGTTCGGAATCCCGGTCGTTGCGCTGATCGCCGTCGCTGTCGCAGGCGTCCTCGTCGTGGTCGTCGCGGCACCACGCAGTGAGGACACGAGGCCGGGGCTCGATGTCGAGACGATCCCGGTCGGGGATGCGCCTCAGGCGATCGGGTATGGCGCGCTCGGGGTGTGGGTGGCGCACGGCGCAGACGAGACGCTGCAACGCGTCGATGCCGAGCGTGGCGAACCCGTGGAGCTGGACGCGCTGCCGGGTGGAGTCGCGGTGACGGAAGACGCCGTCTGGGTGGGATTCATCCAGGGATCCAAAGTCGCGCGCGTCGATCCGTCGTCGGAGAGTCGCGGCTCGGTCTCGAAGGTCTCGGTCGGGCGCACCCCTCAGGCCGTGGCGAGCGACGGGCGCTCGCTGTGGGTGGCGGCTTTTGACGAGGGGACGATCTGGAAGATAGACCTCGTAAGCGGGGAGGTAGAGGGTGAGCCGCTTCGCCTACCGGATGCGTTCCCGTCCGCGATAGCCGTTGGGTTCGGAAGCATCTGGGTCACCGACGTCGTGGACGACGTCTTGATCCGGATCGACCCGGAGTCCCTTTCCGTCAGCGAGACGATCCCCGTCGGAGACAGTCCGACGGGGATCGCAGCCGGTGAGGGCGGGGTCTGGGTTGCAAACTTCAACGACTCGACCGTCTCCCACATAGATCCGGCCACCAACAGCGAGGTCGGCGCGCCGATCGTGGTGGGGGGCCAGCCGAGCGCTATCGCGGCCGGCGACGGGTACGTCTGGGTCGCGCGCCCCGATGACGACTCGATCATCAGGATCGACCCGGAGGAGAGCGAGTGGACGGGGGAGGTGTTCGCGGTGGGCGATCAGCCGCAGGCGATCGCGGTCGGAGCGGGAAGCGTCTGGGTCGCTAACCAGGCCGAAGACACCGTGACGCGCCTAACGCCGCAGAGATGACCGCTTCACGGCGCGGCTACTCTCGGAATCATGGAAGACATCAGCGGCCGGCTCGCCACGGTCGAGGCCTCGTTCTCGCACGTCAAGGAGTACCTTTGACGTCGATCGGAAGCGCGCTCGCCTAGATCAGCTCAAGGAACGATCCGCCGTCCCCGGGTTCTGGGACGACCCTCCCGCAGCGCAGAAGGTGATGGCGGAGCTGTCACGCCTGTCGGAAGACATCACCGCGCACGATCGGATGGCTGCGCGGATCTCCGACGTGAAGGTTCTGTGGGAGCTCGCCGAGGGCGAAGGCGACGAGGCCACCGCGTCGGAGGCAACCGCCGAGCTAGAGGCGATCGAACGGGACCTCTCCACCCTTGAGGTCAGCGCGCTGCTCGCGGGCGAGTTCGACGACAACCCGGCGATCCTCGAGGTCCATGCGGGCGAGGGAGGGACGGACTCGCAGGACTGGGCCGAGATGCTTCTGCGTATGTACCAGCGTTGGGCGGAACGAGACGGCTTCAAGGCGGAGCTGGTCGAGGTCACGCCGGGGGAGGAAGCCGGGATCAAGGGCGCGACCCTCACCGTCAGCGGGCGGCACGCGTACGGGCTCCTTGCTGCCGAGCGAGGTGTCCACCGGCTCGTGCGGATCTCGCCGTTCGATTCCGCGAAGCGACGCCATACCTCGTTCGCGTCGGTAGATGTGACTCCCGAGGTCGAAGACGATGTCGAGGTCGAGGTGGACCCGGAGGATCTCCGGATCGATACCTACCGGTCCTCCGGCGCCGGGGGCCAGCACGTGAACGTGACCGATTCGGCTGTTCGGATCACCCATCTCCCGAGCGGGATCGTCGTCTCCTGTCAGAACGAGAGATCGCAGATGCAGAACCGTAACGTCGCGATGCGGATCCTCAAGTCGCGCCTACTGGCGCGAGCGATCGAGGAGCGTGAGGCGGAGCTCGAAGCGCTACGGGGCGAGAAACGCGATATCGGCTTCGGCTCGCAGATCCGGTCGTACGTGCTGCACCCGTATCAGATGGTCAAGGACCACCGCACCGGGATGGAGAAGGGAAACGTGAACGCGGTCCTCGACGGTGACATCCGCGCGTTCATCGAAGCGGAGCTTCGTCGCAAAGCGACCAAAGGGGGCGCTTCGGACGCGGCACCGGCGGAGGCCTCATCCGAAGTGCCATGATGCTCCAGATGACCGAACAGATGCCGGACGTAGTTGCGCGCGTGGAGGCTGCAACGCTGCCGGAGATGCGTCACGTCGACATCGACGACGTCTACGCGCAGATGGATTGGCTGCTGCGGTCGCGCGCCACGCCGATGGATCTCTACAACCGGTGGGAGAAGCAGAACTGGAAAACGCAGGACCTTGACTTCTCCGATGACATCGTGCAGTGGCAGGCGATGCGCGATGGCTTCGATGGTTTCCGCATCGAGCTGCAGCGATCGTTCACCTTGTTCTTCGTCGGAGAGCAAGCGGTCACGGACACACTGTCGCCCCTGGTCCACGCGGCCCCCGACGAACCATCCCGCATCTTCCTGTCGACGCAGCTCGTGGACGAAGCGCGCCACTCGGTCTTCTTCTCGCGCTTCTTCGCCGAGGTCATCGGCATCCCCGGCGGGCTGTCGGAGGTGTTGGCCCAACTGCGGGATCGAGTGGTCGGAGGCTTCCGCGCGATCTTCGACCGTGACCTGGTCCAGGCGACCGAGGCTGTACGTCTGAACCCGCACGACTACGGGGCCTGGGTGGAGGGGATCACGCTCTACCACCTGATCATCGAGGGCATGCTGGCGCTCACGGGTCAGAAGTTCCTCCTCGGGATCCTCAGAGAGATGGGGATCATGCCGGGGTTCTATGCCGGTTTCACCGCCGTGGCGCGCGACGAGTCGCGCCACGTGAACTTCGGCGTGCGGGCGTTGATGGAGGCCGGCATTCGTGAGCCCGCACTGCTCGAGAGGGTGGAGACCACCGTTCTCCGGGTGCTCGAGTCCGCCTGCAGGATCGTCGCCGCCCCTGACCGGCGCTTCGCGATCGGCCCGGAGGAGGTGCCGCCGAACCTACGGGTGGATCCATACGCGGTGCGCAACTTCTCTCTGACCTCGTTGACCAAGCGCCTCCGGGTCGTAGGCCTGTCCGAGGGGGCGTGCGAGGCAGTGATCGCCAGGGGCCACGCGTACTACGACGAGGCGTGGAGGGAGTACGAGGACCTGCATGGCGAGGAGCATCCGCGGCGGTATTTCGATCGTTTGGCGACCGCCGGCGGCTGAGCTTTCGCTACCCTATAGACCACATGATCAGAACAGTCGACATCGTCAAGGATTACAAGACGGGCAACCGCGCGCTCGACAGGGTCTCGATCGAGATCGAGAAGGGCGAGTTCGTCTTCGTCGTTGGTCCCTCGGGATCCGGCAAGTCCACGTTCATCAAGCTGCTGACGAAGGAAGAGGACCCGACGTCGGGCGACATCTTCGTGGCCGGCAAGAACCTGGTGACGTTGCCGCGCTGGCGCGTCCCCTACCTCCGACGCAACGTTGGATGTGTCTTCCAGAACTTCAAGCTGCTACCGAACAAGACCGTGTTCGAGAACGTGGCGTTCGGGCTAGAGGTCATCAACCGGCCGCGCTCGGTCGTGAACAAGCAGGTCCCCCAGATCCTCGAGCTCGTTGGACTGGGTGAGAAGCTGGATCGCTTCCCCGACGAGCTGTCGGGAGGGGAGCAGCAGCGCGTGTCGATCGCGCGGGCGTTCGTCAACCGTCCATTGATCCTGCTTGCGGACGAGCCGACGGGGAACCTTGACCCGGCGACGTCGGTCGGCATCATGCGCCTGCTGGATCGCATCAACAGGACCGGGACGACAGTCGTGATGGCGACGCACGACCACGCGATCGTGGATTCGATGCGGCGCCGGGTTATCGAGCTGGAGGGTGGACACGTGGTCAGAGACCAGAGTCGCGGCATCTACGGCGTAGGCACCTAATGGCTCGCCCAGCCACACCTCGTCCGTTCTGGCGGCGCAGCGCTGGCGCCTCGCTGCGTTCTCGCTGCGTCACGTACCTTCCAGGTACGCTCCTCCGCTGCGGCCTTGCGATGCTTGCGCTGCACTCGCCAGCAACGAACTCGAGTGACTGGACGAACCATTGAGACTTGGCTACTTCGTCGGCGAAACGGTGCAGAACCTGCGCCGGAACTTCCTTATGACGGTCGCGGCGATCTCGACGGTCGCGATCTCGTTGCTGCTGTTGGGCGGGACGCAGATCCTCGGGTTGATCGTCAACAACGTCACCCTCAACTGGGAGGCGAAGGTAGAGATCTCGACCTACCTCAGAGACGACGCCACCCAGGGTGAGATCGGAACGCTCGAGGAGGACATCGCACAGATGCCTGAGGTCCAGGACGTCATCTACGTCTCCAAGGACCAGGCCTTCCAAGAGTTCAGAGAGATGTACGAGACGCAGCCGGAGTTCTACGAGAACCTTCCGGAGGACGCGCTTCCGGCGTCGTTGCGTATCAAGCTGAAAGACGCCGATGACACCGAGGCCGTAGCGGACGCGATCGAAGGCGCGCCCGGGGTCAAGGACGTGCGCTTCGGTGGCGAGATCATCAAACGATTGTTGAAGGTCAACTCGTTGCTTCGCACGATCACTCTGGTGATGTCCATCATCTTGATGATCGCGGCCGCCGCGCTGATCGCTAACACGATCAGGCTCGCTATCTACGCGCGCCGCGACGAGATCGGGATCATGAAGCTGGTGGGGGCAACCAACTGGTTCATCCGCATCCCGTTCATGTTGGAGGGGGTATTCGCCGCCCTGATGGGTGCTATCGCCGCCGGGGGCGTGATCCTTCTAGCCAACTCCTTGCTGTTCTCCCGCATCGGCGAGACGCTCACCTTCCTCGGCCCCGTCTTCAGCTTCACGTCGGCAGAGATCGTGACGGTGATGTTGGTTCTGGGCGGCACCGGCTGCGTGGTGGGGCTGGTTGGCTCGATGATGGCACTGCGCCGTTTCCTCGAGGTCTAAAGACACCTCTTCTAAGGGCCGACCACATGTGTGGGAGGTCGAAAAATCCGCGCGAATCGGACTTTGGCTACATAGGATGACCCGAATGCGATCCCTTCGTGGACTTCGCGGGCGGGAGACCACGGTCCTGGTGCTGTTGGTCTGTTTCCTCGCGCTCTCTATCCCCGCGCTTGCTCAGACGCTGGAGAAGGATCTCGAGCGCAAGCAGGATCGCCGTCAGGTCGCGGCGCGCAAGGCACAGCGTTTCGACGCGAGGGCAGACCAGCTCGAGCAGACGGTCGCGGCGCTGGATATCGAGGCTGGGCGCATCCAGACGGAGGTGAACCGGCTCAACACGAGCATGGACGAGCTGAACGGGCGGATCGCGGTCGTGCAGAGGGACCTCACCGCCGCGCAGCAACGACTGAACTTCCTGAGTGAAGAGCTGCAGGCGATCCTGACGCGACTCGAGAAGCGCACGGATCTCTTCACCAACCGCGCCGTAGCGGCATACATGGCGGGACCGACCAGTCATCTCGAAGGGCTCCTCTCCTCGACGACGTTCAACGAGGTCGTCGATCGCACCTCGTACTACGAGTCCGCGCTCGATGCCGATTCCGAGCTCGTGGAGGGGATCGAGGTCCTGCGGGACGAGACCGAGGTCAAGCGCGCCGAAGTCGAGGAGGAACAGGCTCAGATCGCGACCAAGAAGCTGGAGCTGGAGGGCGACAAGACGGAGCTGGCCCAGATCCTTCAAGAGCGCCGGTCGGTCCTGGACGCGCAGCGTGCGGTGCTGGCTCAGAAGGAGAGCCTCCTCGCTCAAGCGGAGACCCAGGAGAGGAAGTACCTGCAGGTCGTCGAGCAGCTCGACGCCGATGCGGCGCGGATCGAGTCGCTCCTCGCGGCGCGTGAAGCCGCTGCGGCGGCATCGTCGGCTCCCGCTCCGGTCGTTTCGGGGGGGCAGCTGCTATGGCCTACCGCGGGTCCCCTTACCTCTCCCTACGGCTACCGGACCCACCCGATCTTCGGCGACCAGCGGCTCCACACCGGCATCGATATCGGTGCTCCTTACGGCGCAACCGTCGTCGCGGCGGAGGGGGGTGTGGTCGCCTACGTCGGCGCCATGAGCGGCTACGGGAACGTCATCGTGATCGACCACGGCGGCGGGCTCGCCACCACCTACAACCACCTCTCGGCTTTCTCGGTGTCCAGCGGCCAGTCGGTCGGGCGCGGCACTCCGATCGCCAACGTGGGCTGCACCGGCTACTGCACGGGGCCCCACCTGCATTTCGAGGTCCGCGTCGGCGGCTCGCCCGTCGATCCGATGCCGTATCTGCAGTAGCCGCCTCACCGCAGCCTCTACCCTTTAGGTCCTATGGAACGGTGGCAGAAGATCTCGATCGCGGTGCTGAGCCTGCTCGTGGTCGCCGCGGGCGCGTTCAGCGTCGGTTACACCCAAGCCCGCCGCGCCTTCGACCCGGCGAGTGCCCCGACGATCGAGGCAGACGAGAAGGGGGCGGCGCTCCGGATCATCCGTGACGCGTACGAAGAGATCCGGAACGAAGCGGTTCGGCAACCTGGCGAGGACGAGCTGGCTCGAGGCGCGGTCAGGGGCATGATCAAGGTGCTGAAGGAAGAGCAAGACGACCCCTACGCGCTCTTCTACACGCCGAAGGACTACCGCTCGTTCCAGGAGCTAACGACCGGCAGGTTCTCCGGGATCGGCGTATGGCTGAAGACGGTCGGGCGCAGCTTGAAGATCGTGTCGGTCCTGCCGGCGAGCCCGGCTCTCGCATCGGGACTAGAGGCAGATGATGTGATCCAGACGATCGATGGGCGACCGGTCGAGAAGATGACGACAGATCAGGCGGTGGCCCGGATCAAGGGACCTGAGGGAACGTCGGTGAGCCTCGGGATCCGCCGCGGCGGCCGCGACCTGAGCTTCGACATCACCCGCCGCGAGATCGACCTCCCCAGCGTGCGCGCGTCGCTGCGACGCGATGACATCGGCTACATCCAGCTGGTCACGTTCGCCGAGGGAGCGGCGGAAACGGTGCGTGCCGAGGTCCAACGGCTGTCCGCGCAGGGGGCCGAGGGGATCGTGCTCGACATGCGCGACAACGGCGGGGGTCTGTTCGACGAGGGCGTGGACGTCGCGTCGGTCTTCATCGAAGACGGCGAGGTCGTGTCCTATCAGAGTCGCGCCGAGCCCGACACGGTGTACGAGGCTCGCGGCGACGCGTTCGAGGACATCCCGCTCGTGGTCTTGGTGAACGAGGGGACCGCGAGCGCGTCCGAGATTGTGACCGGCGCACTCCAGGACCAGGGCCGGGCGATCGTCGTCGGGACGACGACGTACGGGAAGGGGTCGGTGCAGCGGCTCATCCCGCTGATCGACGGTTCCGCGGTCAAGATCACCACCGCCGCCTATCTCACGCCGCGGGGCGGCAGCATCGACGGTGAGGGGATCGCTCCCGACGTGGAGGTCGATGGAGACGCCGAGGTCCAGAAGCGACGAGCTTTCGAGATCCTGCGCGGGATGTTGCTCTCGAACAACCCCGGCGGCTGAGAGATGGCCGAGGGCGGTGGGACCAAGCTCATCACCCAGAACCGCAGGGCGCGGCACGACTATCTGATCGAGGACACGTTCGAGGCGGGGCTCGCCCTGGTGGGCACGGAGGTGAAGTCCTGCCGCGACGGCAAGGCGAACCTGACGGACGCTTACGCGGCGGTGCAGGACGGCGAGATCTGGCTGATGCAGTGCCACATCAACCCGTACTCCCACGGCAACCGCGCGAACCATGATCCGCTTCGGCCTCGCAAGCTGTTGCTCCATCGCGGTGAGATCGAGCGACTGAAGTCCGCCGTGGCGCAGAACGGCCGCACCCTGGTTCCGCTGCGGCTGTACTTCAAGCACGGGCTGGCGAAAGCCGAGATCGCGATCGCCCGAGGCAAGAAGACCTACGACAAGAGGCAGACGATCGCGAAGAGGGATGCCGAGCGGAACATGCAACGGGAGATGGGCCGGCGCCGCTGAGGCGTTGACTCCGGCACGAACGTTCAGGCGCTCCGGCGCGTCGAGGCTTGCTCAGTTGCGTGATTTACGTATCGCCTTAGCCCATGAGACGCGGTACACAGGAGCGATGCCGGAAACCGTCCTCCACCCCCTCGTCGCCGTCGTGGCCGGATCGGGTCTAGGGATCGCGGGCGTCGATCTGATCCGGCTCCTCCAGCGGCTGCTAAGCCGCAAGCCTTCCTAGCCACTTACCCCGCTCCGGCGCCGCGGGAAGCTTGTGAGCGAGGGACTCGTTATCCTGAGATGGAACCTTGAAAAGAAGGTCATGGGGCTGAACTGGTATCGACCCTGATTCGACCGAGGTAGGAGAAGCGAGCCGAGGACTCCCGGTGTGACCTCGTTAATCCTCTGGGAACTTAATTAACTGCCGCTGCTTAATCGCACGGTCGCCATCACCTAAATGATGGCCGTCGGCCCGAGATGAGCCTGCGATCTCGGGATCCGGCGTCGCCTAGCAGGCTTACCGCCCGGCGTTCGCTCGAGGCAAAGGGCGGGACACTTACTCGAGCTAGGAGGCAGCCGCTGCCGTTCGTGGGCCGGCTGACTCCGAAACCTGACCACGAACTACGCTCGTAGAAGCCCTATCGCGGGGTCGGGGGACCCGGGTTCGATTCCCGGCAGCTCCACTTGATTTCCCGGTGCGCGAACCACCGCCGGGATCGGACTCTCGACGGGGCGCGCGCACTTCCGCCCGCAGCGTCTACGTGCCACAGTTGCGTGATGGGAAGTACGG
>JALYHL010000010.1:59233-107631 GCA_030776625.1 Actinomycetota bacterium
CCACTACAGACGCCGCCTTCGGCGGCGTCTTCCGTTCCGCTGCCCTGCCAGGCCCGGCTCTGACGCTGTGGCCAGACTCAAACGGGGCGAGGCTGCCAGCTGAGATCGAAATGCTCCCCTCGGATACAGCGCATATCCAATGGGAACTCCGAGAGGTCAACGGTGGTGGTGGCCGAGAAGAAGCACGCCGCGGCGTCTCCTTCTCCATAGAGGAAAACGATCTCCTTTCCGTTCGGTGACCACACTGGATGACTCACTGGCACGCGAGCATTACGGGTCAGCTGTCGACCATTCGTCCCGTCCGGCCTTATCACGAAGATCTCATCGTCAGAGTCTCTGATGCGTTGCGTATAGACGAGCTCGCTTCCATCGGGCGACCAGTCGACACCGGACACGACTCCACTGTCCGGGTCGACGAGCTTGTGCTCTTCACCGTCGTCTACCTCGACCAGAAAGAGATCGAAGGATCGGTCGGAGTCGAGGCCGACGAAGGCGATCGACCCTCCATCTGGAGCCCACGCCAGCTCTCGCTCCGATACATCCGTGTTGTGAGTGACCTGGGTGATCGCGTGCGTCTTCAGGTTCCTGATGAAGATGTGATCTTGCGGGTAGACGAAGCCCAGATCCGGCCCGGTGGTCACGAAGGCAACTTCGTCCCCTGAGGGAGAAAACGCCGGGTGCGCCTCGTTCGCCTCGGTCTTGAAGCGGATCTTGCCGCTTCCGTCTCTGTTCATGACGCAGATGTCGAGGTTGACCGACGAGCCCTTTCCTCGCCGGCAGGTCCACGCGATCCTTTTCCCATCGGGCGACCAGGAGGGGTGCCGGTGCTCGCGGCCGCTCCGGGTCAACCTGCGTACCCCGGAGCCGTCGGTTCGTCGCGTGAAGATCTGAAACCCCTCGTTTCCGACCGGACGGGTGTAGGCGATACGCCCAGGGCGCCCGGGCGTGGTCGCCTCAGCGACCCCCGCACCTGCTGATAGGGACACGCTTGTGACGATCACAGCTATGGAGACGTGGAAGCTCTTCCTCACAGCGAACCTTCGGCTAGCTAGGTTTTGTCCACAAGACGCATGACAGGGGGACAACGTTGCGCGGCTCGCACCCGGGTTCGATTCCCGGCCAGCTCACCCGGGCCGGCGCTTGACTAGCGAACATATGTTCGATATAGTCCCTGGTGGAGGTCGCGCTCCTGGGCCCGGGTGATGGCCCGTGAAACAACCAGCAGTCTGTAGCAGGCAACAGCTTGTCGACGGCATGGCGCATCTGCACGGCGTCATCTCGTCTACCCACTGGGAACTTCTGCGCTTCGTGCGCGACTTCGATTCGCGCGAGCTGTGGCACGAAGACGGCTGTCGCGACATGGGCCAGTGGCTGGCCGGCCACTTCGGGATGTCGGTCTCTCAAGGACGCCGCTGGACCGATACCGCCCACGCGCTGGAGAAGCTGCCCGCGCTCGCCCGGGCATTGCAGGAAGCGACGCTGTGTCTCGACAAGGTGTGCCACCTCGCTCGCTTCGCCACACCCGAGACCGAGGTCATGCTGATCAAGTGGGCCAAGCGCACGAGCCTCAATGCGGTCCGGCGCAAGGCCGAGCTCTCGGAGCGGGCGCCTGAGGTCGAAGACGTTCGAGCCGCCCACGAGGCACGCTCGGTCACGTGGTGGACCTGTGACCACATCGGCTCGATCTATCTCCACGCGCTTCTTCCGGCAGAACAGGGAGCGACCGTGACCAAGGCGCTCACCCGGGTCGCGGAACGCTTGGCCGAGGACCCCGACGGCGCCACCACCATGGAGCAGCGCTGTGCCGACGCATTGTTCGCGCTCGCGTCCCAGCACATCGCCGCAGATGCCGATGCCGCCAGGGCCACCGTCGTGATCTCGACCGAGCTCTCGGCGCTCGTATCGGGAGACAAGCTCGGCGAGGTCGAGGGCTACGGCGTGATCCATCCAGAGACGGTGAGGAGGATCTGGTGTGACTCGCGCGTCCAGATGGTGGTGCGAGACGAGCGTGGTCTGCCGCTTCACATCACCCCCGCGACCCGCACGATCCCGGGCCACATGCGCCGCGAGATGCTGAGGCGAGACGGCGGCTGCACCTTCCCCGGCTGCGGGACCAGGGCGTTCGTCGACGGACATCACGTGTGGCCGCGCGAGCTCGGAGGGCCGCACACGCTGGGCAACCTCACCTGTCTCTGTCACTTCCACCACAAGCTCGTGCATGAAGGTGGCTGGCGGGTCCAGCTCGATCGGGATCAGCGGGCCGAGTGGTATCGACCCGACGGAACGCGCTACGAGCCCGGTCAACCGAGACCGGAGCCGGAGCCGGAACCGGTTCCGCTAGGCCTCACCTGGGACGAGCTGGAGGCGTGGGGCAAGGGGGAGCTCGACGAGCTTCCGGCCAACACCGATTCACGATGCCTTGAATCTCGGCTGGGCCGCACGGGGCTACGTCCAGTCGCGCCGGCGTCTCTGTAGCCGCGCCGCCTCAGCCGTGCTGCACCCCGGCGGTTTCCGCTACAGCCAGGCGGCGAGCCAGGTACGCCGTGGTCACGACGCAAAGGCCGAATAAAAGGTAGGGGAGCCAGTTCGAGCCGAAGTCGTCTGAGTCCGTTGCGGATACGGCGACCCATGCGCCGCCCCCGACGATGGGAGGTGCAAGCAACGCCACCCAGGCCGTGGTTCTGCGGATCGCGTCCGCCTTTACGAGCAGGAGGCCGAGGTATGCACCGGCTACGCCGCCCAGCCAGGCGCCGATCGCGGCGAGGATGAAGACCCCGTAGAGGTCATCGAGACCACCTTCGATCACAGCGAAGCCCAAGGTCCCCCCCACGGCCAGGCCGATCGACCCTCCCACCACCCCACCCAGGAGGGTGGCGAGGAAACCCTTCTTGTCGACCTGCGGCAGCACCATCTCTTCACGTTGAACCAGCTTCACTTCCTGGGTCAAGGGGCGGAGTTGCAGCTCACCAGCGTGGCCCGACTACGGGGGTGTTTCCGCGGCTGCTCGATGGCGGTCGAGGATCGGGTTGAGCTCGCCGCCTATCAGCAGCGACAGGCTCAGCAGATACAGCCACACCAGCAGGATCAGCCCGCCTCCGAGCACGCTGAAGACGGGATTGGAGCCACCCGCGATCTGCAGGTACAGGTTCAGGCCCAACGACACGACGAGCCACAGCACCGCCGTGAGCAGCGCGCCCGGAAGGTCCACCCGCCAGTGTGGCCGCGGACGGCAGGGCGCGAGATGGAAGAGCGTGGTCGCCCACGCCACCAGCAGCGCGAACGCGGCGGGCCACCTGAGAACGTTCCAGACGAACGTGAAGGCATCGCCGAGGCCGAGCAGGTCGGCGAGCTCGGCCCCCGCCCCGAACAGAGGGCCCACCACGATCATCACGAGCATGAACACGGTCATCAGGACGGTCCCGATCGAAAGCCCGAGGCCGAGCAAGCGCCGCTTGAGCCAGGGCCTCCGCTCGTCGGCGTCGTAAGCCAGGTTCAAGGCCCCTGCTACAACCGCGAACGCGCGCGAGAGTCCAACGAGCGCGGCCACTGTCGCGAACGTAAGGAGCCCCTCGCTCCCCCCCTGGAACAGGTCTTCGACCGCGTCGATCGCTCCGGACGCCTCGTTCGTCAGGATCAGGTTCAGGAAGTCGACGATCTGTCGTTTCGACAGCGCGGCCAGGTCGCTTCCGACGAACGCGTCCACAGAACCGATCGCGGCAACCACCATCAGCAGGCCCGGAAAGATGCTGAGCACACCGAAGAAGGCGATCTCGGCCGCCAGTCCCGTGACGCGGTCTTCTGTGACCTCCCGCTGCAGCTCTTTCGCGATCGGCAGGTAACGACCGAAAGGGATCTCCACGTCCCTAGGAGAACACGAGGAGCGCGATGGTTCGCCGACAGCGATCGTGCTGGCCCTGCTCGGACTTCAAGTGAGAGGTCGACGACCGACTCACTCCTCCGGCGGCGCTTCCCTCCGGATCTGCCGGGTGCGGCGAGCCTCCGACAGGGCTTCCTCGTCTCCCGAGCGGGGGGTCGCCTTGAACTTCGGGTGCTCCAGCGACAGATGCTCTTCTAGCTCCGACGAGAAGCGAAACCGCAGCGCGCACACCGGGCATTGCATGACATCCATGGGAACCATCCTACGGGCGGCCTCGTCCTAGAACCGACACCCGTCGTGCGAGCGGAAGCGAGGGACGAGGATGAGGCGTGCGAGCTGGATCGGGATCGTGGCGGTGGCGTTGGTGGTCGTGCTTACGGTGCCGGCGTGGGCATGTGGAGGACTCGTCAACCCGAACGGGACAGTCAGCCTCGTTCGCACGACGACGATGGTCGGTTACGTCGACGGCGTCGAGCACTACGTCACCTCTTTCGAGTTCGCGGGAGGCGGCGCAGAGTTCGGGTCGATCGTGCCTCTGCCGGGGGTGCCATCGAAGGTTGAGCGTGCCGGGGACTGGACGTTGCAGCGCCTGGTGCAAGAGGTGCAGCCACAGGTAACGCTGGAGAGCGCGGACGCAGCGGGCGCCGCGATCTCCGGTAGCCGAGCCGAGGTTCTGCTCGAGACCCGTATCGACGCTCTGGACATCACGATCTTGAAGGGCGGCGGCGACGAGGTAGGACGGTGGGCGAAGGAGAACGGGTTCGTGCTCACGCCGGACGCGCCGGAGGTGTTGGACTTCTACGCGGCGCGGAGCCCGGTGTTCATGGCGGCGCGATTCGACCCGGCCGCGGCCGCGGGCGCGAACCAGGAGGTGGGGGACGGGACGCCGGTCCATCTGACGATCCCGACTCCGAACCCATGGGTCCCGCTACGCATCCTGGGGCTCGGTCTCGGTCCCGACGCGTCGGTGGAGGCCGACGTGTTCCTGCTGACGGACGGGATCCCCGAGATGCTGCCGCGGCCCGCGCAACCGGGTGACCGCGACGGACTGCTGCTCGAGCGCGACGAAGAGGCGCCGAGATCGTTGTTGGCAGATCTACGCTCTGACAAAGGGATGAGCTGGATCCCGACTTCGGACATGTGGTTCACGTACCTACGGATCGACACCACGGCGGGCCAGCTGGACCACGACCTGGCCATCGATGTCACCGGCCGGAGCGCTCCGTCCCCGGTGGCCGCGGGTCTCGAACCGCCGGTCAGGCTGCCCGACCTCGATGGGGACGGTTCACTCATGCCGTGGGTGATCGCCCTCATGGTGGGGGCCGGGGCGCTCGCGGTCTCGAAGTATGTGTGGGACCGCGCGTGAGAAGCATCGCCTTGCTGCTGGCGTTGTTCACCTTCTCCTGCGCCCCTGCTTCCGGATCGGAGCGCACGGTCGTGCTGAACATCGAGCACTCGTCGTTCGGCCGCGATCATCTGACGTTCCACAAGGGCGAGATGGTTCGTTTCGTCTTGCGCAACGGCGACCCGATCGACCACGAGCTGATCATCGGGGACGCCGCGGTGCAGCAACTGCACGAGAGCGGGACGGAGACGCACCACGATGCCCGGCCGGGCGAGGTGAGCGTGGCGGCGGGGGCGACGGCGGAGACGACGTACACGTTCAGCGAGCCGGGGACGCTGCTGTTCGGCTGCCACCTACCGCGCCACTACCGCTACGGCATGAGGGGGACGATCAGGGTCGACGGGTGAGCAGGTTCTGCTCGCCTACAGCAGATCCGCGGCCGGGGCGGCCGCATGCCGTTCTGCGGCGGGCTCGGCCCTGTCTGCGTGGGCCTGCTGCTCCGCGGTCGGGAGTGGCAGCGTCAACGTGAAACTGACGGTGCCGGCGGCAGAGGTCGCAGTCATCTTGCCGTCGGTAGACAGCGCCAGCCGGGAGGCGATGTAGAGCCCGAGTCCCACCCCCGTCGACTGCGCGTCCGGCCCCCGGTTGAACGGCAGGAACAGGGTGGCGTGGTCGAGTCCCTCGGGCAGTGATCCGAGGTTCCTGACCGTCACATTCAGCTCGGCGTCGACCACCTGACTGACCAGCGAGATGTCGCTGTCTTTGGGCGAGTGAGACACCGCGTTCTCGAGCAACACACCGATGATCTTCTGAACCGCGACTGAGTCGGTGTAGATGAAGATCTCGGGGATCGACCCCACCTTGACCCTGCTCATGTGGTCGAAGCCGCGGATCGACTCCGCTATCAGATCCGGCAGGAACAGATGCTGCTTGAAGCCCGCCAGCTCCGCCCGCGATCCCTGTAGGAGCCGATCGATCAACCGCTCCAGCTCGCGGCCCCTGTCGAAGGCGCTGTTCAACATCTCACTTCGCAGCGCCGGCTTCATGGTGTCGGCGTGCTTGTCCAATGTCTTCAACGTGCCCATGATCACCGTGAGCGGGGTCTTCAGCTCGTGCGAGACCATCGCCAGGAACATGTCCTTCGCGTGCTGCGCCTCGCGCATCGCCTCCACAGACTTAGCGTCCGTTACAGCGAGACTGGCGTGATCGGCGAGCGACAGCAGCGCTTCCTGTTCCTCGATGCTGTAGGAGCGACCGGAGCGGTGCGTCGCGACCACGAGGCTCCCGACGACCTTGCCGGCCTCCCGCACTGGGGCCGCCATCGCACTCTGCAACCTGTCGACCGCCAGGGCCGGGATCGCGGTCGCCGCGCTCTGATAGTCGTTGATGATCACCAGCCGGTTCTCCGCGATAGCCCGGCCCCCAGCGCCCTCACCCACAGGGCCGCGTTTCAAGACCTCGAACTGCTCGGGGGTGACGCCGACGACCGAGACGAGGTTCACGTACGACGGGTCTTCGGGGTCGATGAGACGGATCCCGGCGATCTCGTCTCCCAGCAGGTCGGCCGCACCTTGCGTGATGGCATCCATCACCTGCTGGAGAGGGGCGCGGTGTGAGACGGAGCGCTGGATCTTCGTCAGTCGTTCGAGGAGCCTCTGTCGCTCCTTCAGAGACTCGATCTGCTCCGCGTTCTCGTGTCTGCCCACCCCTCAACGCTATCCCGACATGCACGTCGCCGGACGTCGCCCTAGACGCGTCTGCTCTGGAAGGATGACGAGTCGATAGCTGAAGGGAGGTGATGAAGTGCCGGAGGACGTGCGATTGACTTCTTACTCACACGGCGGAGGCTGAGCCTGCAAGCTCGGCACCGACGAGCTGGCGCAGGTCCTGCGCCACGTGAAAACCACCTCTAGCGACGCCGCGCTGTTGGTGGGGCTCGAGAGCCCCGACGACGCCGCGGTCTATCAGGTCGCGCCCGATCTCGCCGTGGTGCAGACGGTGGACTTCTTCACGCCCGTGGTCGACGACCCGTACGCCTGGGGCCGGATCGCCGCGGCCAACTCGCTGTCGGACATCTACGCGATGGGCGCCCGTCCCGTCACGGCTCTCAACCTCGTCGGGTGGCCCAGGTCTCTGGACTTCGCGCTGCTGGGCCGGGTTCTCGAGGGGGCCGGGGACACGTGCGCCGAGGCCGATGTGTCGATCGTCGGTGGTCACTCCGTAGACGACCCGGAGCCAAAGTTCGGCCTCTCCGTCACCGGCCTCGTCGATCCACAGCGGGTCGTACGCAAGACCGGCGGCCGTGCGGGGCAGCGACTGATCCTGACGAAGCCACTCGGCATGGGCATCATCTCCAGCGCCATCAAAGAAGGCGCGGCGCAGCCAGAGACGGTGCGCCGCGCGACCGAGGTCATGTCGTCGCTCAACCGCGTCGCGGCCGAAGCGATGGTCGCGGCCGGGGCTACCGCTGCAACCGACGTGACCGGATTTGGGCTCATCGGTCACCTTCTTCAGATGCTCGACGGATCCATCTCGGCGCGGCTGTCGTTCTCCAGCATCCCCGTCGTCGAAGGCGCGCTCGAGCTCTCCCGCTCCGGCATCTTTCCTGGAGGCAGCAGGCGAAACCGCGACGCCCAGGCGCGCTACGTCGACGCTGCGCGCCTCGATGACGCCGAGGCCGCGCTGTTGTTCGACGCCCAGACGTCGGGCGGGTTGTTGATCGCCATAGACGAGGCTTCGGCTCCGGACCTGCTGCGAGCCGTCGCCGACGGGGAAGTAGCGGACGCCGCCGAGATCGGCCACCTGATCGACGGCGACGGTCGCGTCGAGGTGCTGTCGTGACCGAGCTCCGGCTGAGCAAGGCGCTCGCGGATGACATGGTCGAACATTGCGTCGAGGGGAGGCCACAGGAGGCATGCGGCCTCCTCGCAGCGCGCGACGGGCGCGTCGTGCACGTCTTCCGGATGACGAATGCTTCCGGGAGCCCCGTCCGCTACTCGCTCGATCCGAAAGAACAGTTCGCGGTCTACAAGAAGATCGACGACGAGGGATGGGAGCTCGGCGGGGTCTTCCATTCGCACACCCATACAGAGGCCTATCCCTCGCCGACGGACGTCCGGATGGCCACTGAGGACGTGCCTTACGTGATCGTTTCGCTCGCGGCCGAGCCCCCTTCCATAAAGGCGTTCCGGATCGTGAAGGAGAGCTGGACGGACGCCGACGGTGAGATCCAGGAAATAGCGGTCTCTTTGGAGGGTTGACTACGATGACCCTTGTGGCCGCTCCCGCCGAGGATGCGGCGCCTTCGCCGCTGATCTAGAGGTCCGCGGTGGAGATGCAGATAGAAGGAGGAGACGTGGCCGTCGAAGTCCGTATACCGACCGTGTTCCGCAAGTTCACCGACGGGAGCTCGAACGTCGAGCTCGAGCCGGGAACGATCGCGGATCTGGTGGATCAGCTGGAGGCGAGATACCCGGGGATGCGCGAGCAACTGCTGACGAGTGAGGGTCAGCTGCACCGGTTCGTCAACGTCTACGTGAACGACGAGGATGCGCGCTACCTCGAGAAGCTCGACACGAAGGTCGCCGACGGCGACACCGTGTCCTTGCTGCCGTCGGTCGCGGGGGGCTAGGGCTTCTCGCGATGAAGTACAAGTCGATCCTCGACACGATCGGTAACACCCCGCTCGTCGAGATACCCCGTCTGTCTCCGGTCGAGGAAGTGCGCCTGTGGGTGAAGCTCGAGGGCGAGAACCCGACGGGGTCGGTCAAGGATCGGGTGGCCCTCGCGATGGTCGAGGCGGCCGAGGCCTCTGGTGAGCTGACGAGGGACAAGATCCTGCTCGAGCCGACCTCCGGCAACACCGGGATCGCCCTCGCGATGGTGACCAAGATCCGCGGCTACAGATTCACCGCAGTGATGCCGGACAACGCGAGCGCCGAGCGCGTCCAGCTGCTCAAGGCGTTCGGCGCCGAGATCATCTTCTCGGAGGGCGCGAAGGGGACCAATGGCTCCGTCGTGCTGGCTCAAGACCTGGCGCAAGACGATCGCTATTTCATGCCCTTCCAATACGGCAACCAAGCGAACGCGGATGCCCACTACAACGGAACGGCGCGCGAGATCCTCGACGATCTCCCCGACATCAAGGCCTTCGTCGCCGGTCTCGGGACCGGGGGCACCTTGATGGGGAACTCGCGTCGCCTGAAGGAACACGACCCCAACATCAAGGTCGTCGCGGCGGAGCCGGAGTTGGGAGAGCTCGTCTACGGGCTCCGCTCGTTGGACGAGGGTTACATCCCTCCGCTGTTCGACCCCGATCTGTTGGACGGCAAGGTGAAGGTGAAGGCGCGCGACTCGATCTTGTGGACCCGCGAGCTGTTGCAGAAGGAGGGGATCTTCTCGGGCATCTCATCCGGCGCCGTGATCTGGGTCGCTCAGCGCGTGGCCGAGAGGTTGGCGCGCGAGAGCTCGGGCGGCGACGTCGTTTGCCTGTTGCCCGACGGAGGCTGGAAGTACCTCTCCACCGAGGCGTGGACGCAGGACATAGACACCGCAGAGGCTCAGGTGGAAGAGGTCTTGTGGTGGTAGCAGCGCCCGACCTCCCGATCGGGATCTTCGACTCGGGACTGGGCGGATTGACCGTCGCCCGCGCGGTCATCGACCTCCTGCCTCACGAAGACATCGTGTACTTCGGAGATACGGCGCGCTGCCCCTACGGGCCGCGGCCGCCGGAGGAGGTCCGGGGGTTCGCGCTCGAGATCACCGACCTGTTGGTGGCCGAGGGCGTGAAGCTCGTCGTAGTGGCCTGCAACTCGGCCGAATCGACGGCGTTCTACGAGGCGACGGGGCGCTACGACGTGCCGATCGTGAGCGTCATCGAGCCCGGCGTGAAAGCCGCGATCGCGGCGACGCGCAGCGGTCGCATCGGTCTCATCGGAACGGAGGCCACCGTCGCTTCCGGTGCCTACGATCGCGCCGTGGTCGCGGCCGGCGCCGAGGTCACGTTGGAGTCCCGGGCGTGTCCGCGCTTCGTCGACTTCGTCGAGGCCGGCGACACGACCTCGGACGTCGTGCTCGCCGCTGCGGAGGAGTATCTCGGGCCGCTCCGGGGGAGAGTGGACACGGTGATCCTCGGCTGCACGCACTACCCTCTGCTGTCCGGCGCCATCCGATACATCTTGGGGGACGACGTGGTTCTGATCTCTTCAGCCGAGGCCACCGCCAACGAGGTCTACGTGCGGTTGCTCGACCTGGATCTGTTGAAGAGGTCGCAGAGCGACGGGCGCCGCCGGTTCATCACGTCTGGAGGCGACGAGCTGTTCGGGGAGCTGGGACGACGTTTCCTAGGGCCGGAGTTCGAGAGGGCCGAGCAGCGTCCGTGGCGCAGCGCGGGCGAGAGCCGAGCCGCGTCGTGAGCTTCGCCGTGACCGTCCTCGGCTCTTCCGGCATGTTCGGGACCCCGCAGCGCGCCTGCGCCGGTTATCTGCTCGAGGTGGACGACGGCAGGATCCTGATCGACTGCGGCGGTGGGACGTGGCGGAACCTCTTGGAGCAGCTCGACTACCGCGCCCTCACCGGCGTGATCCTGTCGCACCGGCACCCCGACCACGTGACCGACTTGTTCCAGCTGTTCCACGCCCGCCGCTACGGAGAGAAAGAACCGCTTCCGGAGATCCCGTTGTGGGCGCCGGCGGAGACGCTCGAGCGCCTGTGCAGCTTCGCCAAGGAGCTGGATCAGGCCTTCACGTTGCGCTCGGTCACTGCCGGCGACGTGATCCACCACGGCGACGCGCGCTTCAGCTTCTTTCCGATGGCTCACCCACCCGACACGGTGGGCGTGCGGGTCGAGCAGGATGGGGCGGTACTCGCCTACTCTTCCGACACCGGACCGGAGGGCGACCTCGGCGGGCTCGCGACCGGCGCGGATGTCTTCCTGTGCGAGGCGACGCTTCAGGACTCCGACGAGGAATGGGAAGGCCACATGAAGGCCTCGCAGGCGGGCGCGGCCGCCGCGGATGCGCAGGTGCAAAGGCTCGTGCTCACACACCTGCCGCCGGGTCGCGACGCGGGGCTGTCCCTCACCGAGGCGCACAAGACGAGCGGTGATAGCAAGGTCCAGCTTGCCGCCGACGGGCTCAGGTTGGAGATCGGCTTGTGACTCGCGTCGACGGCCGTTCCCCTGAAGAGCTGCGTCCGGTCGACATCGTGCTCGGCTTCATGCCGAATGCGGAGGGAAGCTGTCTCGTTTCGATGGGCAGCACCAAGGTCATCTGCACCGCGACGGTCGAGCCGAGCGTGCCGCGGTGGATGCAGGGCAGGGGCGTCGGGTGGGTCACCGCGGAGTACTCGATGCTTCCTCGCTCTACGAGCGAGCGGGTCCCGCGGGAGGTGAACAAGGGCCGCCCATCTGGACGGACACAGGAGATCCAGCGGCTGATCGGCCGCTCGCTCCGAGCGGTGACCGACATGAAGTCGCTCGGCGAGCGGACGGTGTGGGTCGACTGCGACGTGCTTCAAGCCGACGGTGGTACCCGAACCGCATCGATCACCGGAGCGTTCGTGGCACTCGCGCAAGCTTTCGCCGCATTAGAGGAGAGCGGCGGCATCTCGGGCTCGCCCCTGATCGACTCGGTCTCTGCGGTCAGCGTCGGCATCGTCGAGCGGACGCCGTGCCTCGACCTCAACTACGCGGAGGATTCGACGGCCCAGGTCGACATGAACGTCGTGATGACCGGGACCGGCAAGCTGGTCGAGGTGCAAGGAACCGCCGAGCAAGGCGCCTTCGAGCGCGCCGAGCTCGACCACCTGCTGGATCTGGCGACAGAAGGGATCCTGCAGCTCAGCCGCCATCAAGAGGCCGCGCTCGGAGCACCTGTCGTCGAGTGAGGGTCGTTTTCGCGTCGCGGAACCGCCACAAGGCCGAGCAGGTTCGGATGATCCTCAGCTCCCTTGAGCTGGTGCCGCTCGATGAGGTGGCGCCGGACCTCGTTCTGGAAGAGCCCTTCGACACCTTTCAGGAGAACGCGCTCGCAAAGGCCCGTGCTGTCGTCGTGGCCACCGGCCTGCCCGCGATCGCCGATGACTCGGGGATCGAGGTGGACGCGCTCGGAGGGGCGCCCGGCGTGCGGTCGGCGCGCTATGCCGGAGACGGCGCGACCGACCGCGACAACAACCTGAAGCTGGTCCAAGAGCTCGAATACGTGCCGGAAGCCGCCAGGACATGCAGATACAGGTGCGTCGCCGTCCTGGTCACGCCCGACGCGCGCGAGGTCATCGCGGACGGCGCGTGCGAGGGCCACGTCACCTTGGAGCCGCGTGGAACGCAGGGCTTCGGCTACGACCCGCACTTCATCCCGGTGGGCGACTCGCGCACGATGGCGGAGATACCTCTGAACGAGAAGCTGGGGTTCAGCCATCGCGGCCGCGCGTTCCGCGGCCTGGCGCACAAGCTCGGGCTCTAGCGCGAGGCCTCGGCCATCGCGACTATCTGGGGGTGTAGTCGCCGGGTCGAGGTCAGGCAGGAGCCTTTCCCGGCCCAGGGCGAGCCATCCAGGTGCGTGATCACGGCGCCGGCCTCCCTCACGATCGGGATCAGCGCCGCGGTGTCCCAGATGCTCAGCTCGGGCTCGACCATGACGTGCGCGGCGCCGCGGGCGACAAGCATGTGACCCCAGAAGTCGCCGAACCCGCGGATGCGCCACGACCGCGATACGAGCTCGTCCAGGAATGGCCCGAGACCATCGTCGACGAATGCCTGCGGATCACCGAACAAGGTCGTCGCTTCACCCAGAGAACCGGCATCGTCCGCTTTGATCGCGCTGCCGTTCATGCGCGCCCCGGAGCCCAGCGCCGCTTCGTAGACCTCGCCGAGAGCGGGCGCGTGGCAGACCCCGACGACGAAGCCGTCGGTGGTTCGAAGGCCGACGAGGCTGCCCCAGATCGGGATCCCCGCCATGTAGTTGTGGGTTCCGTCGATGGGGTCCACGATCCAAGTGGGCGCGTCTTCTCGCGGGGAGGCGCCGGAGGCCGCGGAGAAACCCTCCTCCTCGCCCCAGACGTTGTGGCCGGGCCATGCTTTGGCAACAGCGGCCCGGAACTCCTTCTCGACGGCGACGTCTGCTTCGGTGACCCAGGTTCCGTCGGGCTTGCGCTGCAGCTGGAGGTCCTTCTGGTAGTAGCGCATAGCGATGCACGCGCTTTGCTCCGCGGCCTCGAGCGCGAACTCCAGAGCCTGGTCGAGGTCTTCCATCGCCGCACCCTAGTTTGATTCACGCTGGTGCGGCCGTGGGTAGGGAGGTGCTAGGTCGTAGAGAGCTGTTGCCGGTTATCGGGAACAGCGGTGCCCTCGGGCGGTTGTGACAAAGAGGACCCCACGAGGAACGAGGTGGAAAGTGATCGACGAGAAGATCAGGAAGCTCGCCCAGCAAGACAACTTCGGGAGCATCACGACCCTCATGCGCGACGGTTCTCCCGCCACACATGTCATGTGGGTGGACGCGGATCACGAGCACATCCTCATCAATACCGAGACCGGCAGGGCCAAGTTCCGCAACGTTCAGCGCGACCCGAGGGTGTCGGTCGTGGTGTGGAACAAGGACAACCCGTACGAGTACGCCGAGGTCCGCGGCCGCGTGGTCGAGACCGTCACCGGCGACGAAGCCCGCCGCCACATCGACGACCTGAGCGTGAAGTACACCGGCAAGCCATACGACCCGAACGCGATCCAGACCGAGCGCGTGATCCTGAAGATCGTTCCGGAGCGCCAGCGAGCCTGAGCACGACAGGAGTAATCGCAAAGCGGGCCCCCTGGCCGCGGTGGGTGGGCCCGCGTGGCCCGAGAACCACCGTGCGAGAGGGGGGACTCGAACCCCCAAGCTCTTTCGAGCACCGGCACCTAAAGCCGGCGTGTCTGCCAATTCCACCACTCTCGCCGAGGAAACCCCATGGTAGTGGGGACTCAGTTCGGCTACGTTTAGCTTGCTTCGTGTGTGGGCGGCGGCAACATCGGGTACCCCGTTAGGACAATCAGGACATTCAGGGGAGAAGATGCTGGAGTTCGTCGCTCAGAACGAGCCGGCGTGCGTGCCGCAGCTGCGCAAGCACGTCAGAGACTTCCTTTCCGGTCTCCGCGTCGATCCATCCACCACCTACGACATCCTCCTGGCGACGGACGAGGCCGCGGCGAACGCGGTCGCGCACGGCCGGTCCGAACGGGGAGGCATCGTTCGGCTCCGGTGCTCTACCGAAGGTGGCTGCGTGGTCGTGGCCATCGCGGACGAGGGCAGCGGGTTCGACCCGTCGACGATCGAGATGCACCGCCTGCCCAGCTGGAGGTCGCAGGGGGGCCGCGGCCTGTATCTGGTCAGGGAGCTCATGGACGAGGTCCAGATCGACGCCACGCCACGCGGCACGGTGATCCAGATGAAACGCCATGTCGAGCTTCCTCGGTCGACCGCCGTCCCCATCCCGGACGTCTAGCCCGAGCAGGTGCCGGGGCGCCCACCGGCGAAATAGGGGTTATGCGACTTTTGTCAGCAGTCTTGGTTGCCGCGGCCGTTCTCGCTGGCGGAGCCGCACCGGCGTCTTCGAGCGCTCCCTCCTCCCGCTCCTCGACCGAGACCTACTCCACGCCGCACGGGATCTGGATCGAGGGACACGGGGACGAGGATCACGGCAACCTCGGCGCGCTCCCGCTCGTCGCCCCGGTGACCTTCAAACCCGAAGCCGGCGAACGGCTGCTGGAGGTCGCGGTTCAGGATCTCACTGAGCGCCCGGTGATGGTGCACGTCACCCAGGCGGGCAACGGCCATCATGACCACGGCGTGAGCGTCACCTTCTGTTCCAAGAAGCACCCGGCGATCCGTCTCACGAGCGGCGCTCCTGTCGAGGTGTCGGTTTATTCGGGTTTCTGTCTGAACCACACCTACGGCGTCGCGACTTCGGGAACGATCACGGCAACCTTTTCCCGACGTTGATCTAGGCGCAGGCCACGTAGTCTGTCGAACCCATAGCCGAGAGGAAGTAGACGAGTGAGATCGATCTCGAGGGTCATCGTGGCCGCGCTCGTCACGCTGGGATTGTCCGCTGCCGCCCACGGCGCGGCGGAGACGCCGGTCCAGCCGTACGGCGCCCGCGATGGCGCGATCACAGCTTTGAACGTTTTGCCTCCAGGCCAAGGCCGCTACCAGAGCGGGCCCGAGCAGGCGACGCGTCAACAGAGCCCGCACAACCACGATCAGATCGAGATGTACGAGCGGATGGTGCAGGGGGCTCCGGACATCACCGAGGACGAGCTCGCCAAGTACTTCAAAGACGCGACCTTCGGCGTCAAGCCGGACGACATCGAGCGGGAGTACTCGCCGCGCGAGGGCGTCGTTGTTCTGCGCGACAAGAGCTTCGGGGTACCTCATGTCTACGGCACGACGCGCGCCGACACGCTCTTTGGCGCGGGGTACGTCTCCGCCGAGGACCGCCTCTTCATGATGGACACGTTGCGCCATGTCGGACGCGGCCGCCTCAGCGAGTTCCTTGGAGCTTCCGAATCCAACCTCGCGAGCGACCGCGCCACCTATCGCTCCTCCGGATACAGCGAGGAGGAGCTTCAGGCGATGGTGGATCGTCTGAAGAAGCTTGGAGGCGAGCTTGGTGACACCGCCTTCGCCGACCTGGCTGCATACGTCGACGGGGTCAACCAGTACATCGACGAAGCCCGGAGAGACCCCAACAAGCTTCCGGCGGAGTACGAGGCGCTGCAGGTGCTGCCGGAAGACTGGAAGGCCACGGATACGGCTGCGGTCGCGAGCCTCATCGGCTCGCGCCTGGGAGTTGGTGGCGGAGGCGAGCTTCAGAACGCCCACTTCATCGAGGCTCTGCAGAAGGAGGGCTTCAACTACCGCGACGCCCGTCGCGTCCTCAGGGACTTCAACTTCCCGAACGATCCGGAGTCTCCCGTCACCACCACCAAGCCATTCCCGTGGAACAACGATCTCGGAAAGGTGGACAAGTCCTCACGTGCGCTGCCGGACGATGCCGCCGCGGTGGCACGACAGATGCGGGCGGCAACCGTGCCCGACCATGTCGATGCGCCCTGGGGCGAGATCCCGCTGACGTTCCCGAACGCTCAGAGCAACGCCCTCCTCGTGGGTAAGGACCTGTCGGCGTCGGGACGCCCCGTCTCGGTCTCCGGGCCGCAGGTCGCGTACTGGTCGCCGGAGATCCTGATGGAGCTCGATCTCCACGGGCCGGGGATCGATGCCCGCGGCGTCGGCTTCCCCGGGATCTCTCTGTACGTGTTGTTGGGCCGGGGCGCGGACTATGCCTGGAGCGCGACGTCGGCGGGGGGTGACCAGGTCGATACGTTCGCCGAAAGGCTCTGCGAGCCGGGCGGGGGGAAGCCGACGGTCGACAGCAACGGGTACATCAAGAACGGGAAGTGCGTCGAGATGTACTCCCGCACCGACAGCTGGGAGGCCAAGCCAACCGCCGGAGGATTCCCGCCTAAGACCGTCTTCGTCGAGATGACGACCCAGCGGACGGACAACGGGATCGTCCAGGCGCGCGGCACCGTGAAAGGCAAGCCGGTCGCGTTCACCGCGCAGAGAGCGTCGTTCAAGAAGGAAGTGGACTCGGCGGTGACCTACGTCGAGATCTCGGATCCAGAGCACATCAACGGTCCGGCAGACTTCCAGCGCGCGTTCGCGCGCTTCACGTTCACCTTCAACTGGTTCTATCTGGACGACGAAGACATCGCGTTCCAGCTCGGCGGCAGGCACCCGCTTCGCGCCCGACACATCGATCCCGACCTTCCCGTGTGGGGGAGCGGCAGATGGAACTGGCGCGGGATGCTCTCGTTCGCCGACACACCTAAAGAGGTCAACCCGCGTCGTGGCTGGATGACATCGTGGAACAACAAACAAGCTCCAGGGTTCCGCGCCAACGACTCGAACTTCAGCTTCGGGCCGGTTCAACGGGTGCAGATGCTCAACGACCGCATCGTCAGCTACAAGAAGCGCCAGGGCAAGCTCAGCCTGGTCGACCTCGTCAACATCATGGGGGACGCGGCAACGACCGACCTGCGCGGCACCCGCGTTCTGCCCTTCATGTTGAAGGTCATCCGGCCCGCCACCGATCGCTTGAAGCAGGCGGAGAGCCTGCTGGCGAAATGGCATCGCTCCGGCGCGCACCGCCGGGACAAGGACTCCGACGGTGCCTACGAGCATTCGCCCGCCGTCGCGTTGATGGACGAGTGGTGGGAGCCGGCGGCTCAGGCCATCTTCAAGCCGACGCTGGGCAAGGCGTACGAGGTCCTTCCTATGGGGCACCACGACGCGCCGCGGGCGCAGGGGAGCGCCTTCCAGAGCGGCTTCTACAGTCACATCAACAAGGACCTTCGAACCGTTCTGGGGCTGAAGGTGCGCGGTGAGGCGTCGCGGGTCTACTGCGGGCGCGGATCGTTGCAGAGATGCCGCAAGGACCTCTTAGCGAGTTTCGACGCGGCCGTGAAGGCGCTGGAGGAGGAGTACGGGGGCGATCCCGCGACCTGGGACGTCGACGAGCAAGCCGAGTCGATCAACTTCACCCCGATCGGCCTCCAGGACCAGCCGAACATGCAGTGGCAGAACAGGCCGACGTTCCAGCAGGTGTTGGAGTTCGGGCCAGCGCGGCTATAAGTGGTTGTCGGCACCACTCGTTACGGCTGTTGCAGCATCGCCTCCATCAGCGGTGACGGGCTGGCGGGATCGTCGCCATCCGTCACCAGCAGCACTCTGATCCCGTCGTCGGCCAGCATCGCGGTCATCCCCTCTATCTTCACTTCGAGATCGACCGGCTCGATCATCGAGATGTCACCGTCGGGCTCGATGATCCCGATCGCGGACCCCGCGATGCGGCCGTCGTCTCCGGGTCCTCCGGAGGTCTCGGCCGAACACGTGAAGATCAACCGGCCGTCGCGAAGCGGCGACGCGTCTGAGAAGGCGAGCTTCACTCCCTGCAGTTGGCCCAGGTCGTAGTTGGTGATGCCGGTGACGTCTTCGGCTGATATCGGGCGAGAGTTCGCCAGCGCCTCCTGCACCGCCGGGAGCGACAGGTCGATGCGCGCGTTCTTGGATCCGCCCGCGTTCCCGCGCTGGAAGAGGTGCAAGGTCTCACCGCGAACGGCGCAGCCTTCGATGTTGAACCCGTCGATCCTCGACCGGAGGTCGTCGTACAGGGGGCCGAGATCCAACTCCTCGTTGTCACCCGTCGGCATCCGGTCGTCTCCGAGCCGGATCAATACGGCGCGATCGCGGTGCTTGGTGCCGGAGGCGAGCGCGATAAGAGCGCCCGAGGGGGCCGCCGGCCACCCCGGCAGGACCTCGAGGCTCTCGAGGTCTGGCTTGATTTTGTCTCGCTCCTCATCCGACTGCGGCGTCGGCCCGGACAGGATCTGGATCTGGAACCCCGGGACGCGGGCCTCGTCGGGAAAGATGCTCAGCTGCTTCTCGTCGTCGGCGATCACGAACAAGGTGCTGCCGAGGTGCACGAGAGCGCTGGCGGCCGAGACGTTGGCCGACCGCTCGTCCCCCTGGGCGCTCTCCAGCGTCAGGTCCCGGATCTTGCGGACGGGGATCATCCGTAGGTGATGCCCAGATCTGCGCTCCGGCAAAAGCGCCCTCCGAGATCGATCAGCAGGGATGAACGCGCGCTTGTAGAACCAGACATCACAGGTATCCCTCCCAAACCAAGCAGAAGAGGTCGATGTTCATGTTGCGCGCACTCAGGGTTTTCTTGCTCGCCCTGATCTTGTCGACGCTGCTCCCGACCGTCGGCGCGTCCGCGAGGCTTCCCGTCGACAAGCCGAGCACCCCAGCGCGGGTCGTGGTGGCCGTCGTTGACTCCGCGACGAACCCGTACCACGAGTTCTTCCACGCCCGCGGGCAGCTTTACGGGAAGTCCAGACCGTCCAGCGTCACGCCCCAGGTGCTGCGGGAGTTCGGCATCGACAAGGATCACATCATCCGTCTCACCCGAACGGGCAACTTTGCTGAGGACTTTGCGAAGGACAAGACGCAGTTCGACGCGATCGAGAAGGGCGAGCCCTACTGGTTCAAGGGGACGAACCTGATCGGGATCTCCTTCGAACCGGAGGGACGACGGCTGCGGCCCGACGGAAAAGACACCGCGCATGGCGTCGGCACGACGGCGGCTGTTCTGGCTGCCAACCCCGATGCGATCGTCGTCAGCGTCGACGGGTTCAGCGATGACTCCGAGGAATGGGCGTTCACCCATCCGGCGGTCGACCTGGTCAGCACCAGCTACGGCCCCATTACCAGCATTCCGACGCTGAACCACCTGAGTCACAGCTACAGCGGCGTCGTGAAGAACGGAAAGATGCACTTCGGAGCGGCCGCGAACGACCCAACCTTGGCCGCCTTCGACGAGACCGCAGGACCGTGGTGGAGCGTCGGGATCGCGGGCTTTGAAGAGGGCAGCACCGAGGGGCGGCAGCTGGTGTCCGGCAGCTTCAGTGACTTCGTCGGCGACTTCACCCAAGAGCTGCCGTACTGCCGAAACTGTGAGGACACCGTGAGGTCCGTCAGTGGGACGAGCTTCGCCACGCCGAGGAGCGCGGGGACCTTCTCGAAGGTGCTGCTCGAGGCGCGCCGTGCAGCCGGACACAGCGGCGGGATCGTGACGCAAGGCGTGAAGACGCCGCTGATGGTGGCGGGCGAGATGTCGTTGACCAACTGGGAGATGCGGCGGGCGCTCGAGGAGGGTGCTTACTACCCGCGCACGAGCGACTACAAGCCCGGCGGAGGTCTGTTTGGCGCGACCTCGGTCCCCGTGCTGGACGCGGCGCCGTGGTTGATCACCGGCTGGGGGATGATCACTCCCGACACGGAGCACGCCGTGGTCAAAGAGACTCTCGCGCACCTAGGGCTCGGCGGGAAGCCGAAGCGCACGAAGGGTTCGCAGGTGTGCTCGTTCATGACCGCACAGATCGAGGCGCGCCACGCGTACTGGGACCGGGCCGCGGCCTTGGGGGAGAGCTTCGGCAATTCGGAGGATCCGTACATCTACTGCTGACGCGCCCGGCTCAGCTGAGGGAGTCGCGTGGGTTACGGAGGAGCCGACGGGTACACGACGCTCTCCGCGCGACGAGAGAAGAACCAGCGTTCGCGGAACTCCAGATGCTGAAGACTCCCCGGTACGCAGAGGGTCCCGTCCGTGAAAGGAAGACAAGCAGCGTTCGTGGGTAGATGGGTGTCTTAGCTGAGAAGTGGCGGACGCAGAGGTGACCTCACCCCCGTAAGGAGAAAGACATGCGAGTGCGACAGCTGGTCCCGGCGCTGGTGGCGCTAGTCGTGGCGGGACTCTTTCCGACCGCGGTTGCACAGGCCTCGAACCCGAATTGTTTCGGGCGTCAGGCGACGATTCTCGGCACCGGCGACGACGATCGTCTCATCGGGACGCGCGGCAACGACGTCATCGTCGGCGGAAGCGGAGACGACCGGATCGAAGGGCGCGGGGGCAACGACCGGATCTGCGGCGGCTACGGCGAAGACGACATCAGGGGCGGCGGGGGCCGCGACCGCCTGCACGCCGGGGTGGGCGATCCATCTGGGCGGGGATCCGACCTGTATGGCGGCGGCGGAAACGACCTGTTGCTCGGAAGCAAGGCGGCCGACGGCGAGACCATGTACGGCGGTCGCGGCAACGACACGCTGCGCGCCTTCGACAGCAATCGGACCTACGAAGACTTGCTCAACGGCGGACCCGGCGACGACGTGCTCAAGCAGGGCAGAGAGCTGTCATTCCTCATACCGGGACCGGGGAACGATCAGGTCGATGGAGCGCACGTCGTTCGTCGGAAGGGCGACGCTACTCCGGTGCCTCCCGACACCGCGCGCGACTATCTCGACCTCAGCGAAGCTCCCGGCCCGATCGACGTCGACCTAGGCGCGGGCACCGCATCGGGCGAGGGCAACGACGAGATCGACGACGTCGAGGTCGTCATCGGGACCCCCTTCGACGACACGATCAGCGGAGGCGGCCTCGAGTGCTGCATCGCCGGCAACCTCCGTCCCACCGCCGAGTACCTCTACGGGATGGCGGGCAACGACGTGCTGGCGGGTGGGGAGGCGGATGACTGTCTGGTCGGCGATCCCGTGAAGCAGTTCGAAGGCTGCTTCTACCTCACTCCTACGGGAGAGGCCGGCAACGACACGCTTGTGGGTGACCGTGGAGACGACTCGCTGTGGGGCCTCGGCGGCGACGACCACTACGTCGGCGGTCCCGGCGAAGACACCGCCGGATTCTTCCACTCGCCCTCCGGAGTGACCGTGGACCTCGGATCGGGCCAGGCATCTGGTGAAGGTTCGGACTCCCTGCGATGGATCGAGATCGTGCGTGGGAGCCAGTTCGACGACGTGCTCACCGGCGATGAGGGCGACAACGTCCTCGACGGCGGCCGCGGCGCCGACACGCTCCGCGGCGCCGGAGGTAACGACGCTCTCGTCGTAGGTGGGCCGGAGGCTGACGCCGTGGAGGGCGGCGCGGGCAGCGACACCGCCCAGTACCAGTGCTCTGGATCCGGGATCGCGCTCCAGGTCGACCTGCAGGCCGGAACCGACAGCATCGGCAACACGCTGATCGAGGTGGAGAACGTGTCAGTGGGGGGATGCTTGGCGGCCGTGGCAGGCGACGACGGACCCAACCGGATAGTGGCCGCGGGGGAGCTCGCCGGCCGCGGTGGAGACGATGTGTTGCTGGGTGGCTACAGCGACGACGTCCTCAATGGCGGAGACGGGAACGACGTGCTCGACGGCCGCGGCGGGACGGACGCCTGCACCGAAGGCGAGACGGTGGTCAGATGTGAGTGAAGGAGCCCGGGTTTCGTCAGCGCGACGGGATCTTGAAGACCTGGAAGCGATGTCCGATCCGACGACGTAGATGTACCGGCCCTCATGGAGGCTGGTGCTGAAGGCCTAGCCGTCCTCGGTGACGTACGTACGACCGAAGCTCTTCCGGCCGGTCCGGAACGAGCGGCCGACGTCCTCGTCGTACTGGAAGCTGCTCCTTTGGGCCGATCTGACCGCGCGCGTCGCCCCTGCGCCGCAGCTGCCTTGACACCGGCGCCTTGTGTAGAGGCTTGACAACCCTACCCCCCTAGGGTATCTTGGATTCTCCAAGATCACGAGCAGCGCCGAAGGGGTGGCACATGAGCGGACATACCGAGATGAAGTCGTTGGACCTGGCGGTCGAGGGGATGACTTGCGGCTCCTGCGCCGCTCGGGTCCAACGGGCTCTAGAGAAGACCGACGGCGTCGAACGGGCGGACGTGAACTTCGCGACCGGCAAGGCACGCATCTACATGAGCGGAAGCGTTCAGCCGGACGAGCTCGCCAAGGCGGTGGACCGGGTGGGGTACTCGGTTAAAGATGCCGCCCCCCCGGCGCCGAGAACGCTGGACTTCGATGTCGAGGGCATGACGTGTGGATCCTGCGCCGCACGCGTCCAGCGGACGCTCGCCGAGCAGGAGGGCGTCGCGGACGCTGAGGTGAACTTCGCGACCGCCAAGGCTCGTGTGACGACGGAGGCGGCGGTGGATCCCGATGCTCTCGTCGCCGCAGTGGACCGCGTTGGCTATCGGTTGGTCCGTGCGGGTTCACCCGCCCGATCCGATGTCGGTGACGGCGTCTTGGACGAGAACGAAAAGCACCAGCGGATGTGGTCGATCCGCTTGCTCGCGGTCGCTCCGGCAGCGCTGTTCATGGCGGTCACGATGCTGATGGGCCACGACGCGATGGCGAACGAGACGCTGCGCTGGACGATGTTCGCGGTGGCCGTCCCGGTTCAGTTCTGGGTGGGCTGGCCGTTCCTGCGGGAGGCGGCACGTCGTGCGCGCAGGTTGACCGCAAACATGGACACGCTGATCTCCGTGGGGACGCTCGCGGCGTTCGGGTTCAGCGTCTACCAGCTGTTGAGCGGCGGGATGGACCTCTACTTCGAGACGGCCGTTCTGATCATCGCCTTCCTGTCGCTCGGCCGGTTCTTCGAAGCACGCGCCAAGGGGCGTGCGGGAAGGGCGATCCGGGCGCTGCTCGAGCTGGGCGCGAAGGAAGCGCGCCTCGTGGTCGGCGACCACGAGCAGATGGTGCCGGTTGAGGAGGTAAAGCGCGGAGACCTCGTGCGCGTACGGCCGGGCGAGAAGGTGCCGGTCGACGGCGAGGTGGTGGACGGCGCCAGCGCGGTCGACGAGTCGATGCTGACGGGGGAGAGCGTTCCGGTCGAGAAGACGAGCGGTGACAAGGTCGTGGGCGCGACGGTGAACGCCTCTGGGGTGCTGACGCTCCGCGCCACCGCGGTAGGGGCCGACTCCGCCCTCGCACAGATCGTCAAACTGGTCGAGGAAGCGCAGACGGGGAAGGCCGCGATCCAGCGCCTCGCCGACCGCATCTCTGGGATCTTCGTCCCGATCGTGTTCGCGATCGCAGCCGCCACCTTCCTGGGTTGGGCCACGATCGGCGGCGATCCGACCAAGGGGCTGCTATCGGCGGTGGCCGTGTTGATCATCGCTTGCCCGTGCGCGCTGGGCCTTGCAACGCCGACGGCGATCATGGTCGGAACCGGGCGCGGCGCCGACCTCGGAGTGCTGATCAAGAGCACCGAGGTTCTGGAGAGGACGCGCGACATAACGATGGTGGTCTTCGACAAGACGGGCACGCTGACGCGCGGCGAGATGTCGGTCACCGACGTCGTGGCGGTTGATGACGAGTCGCGGCTTCTGGCCTTCGCCGGCGGCGTCGAGGCTCACAGCGAGCACCCGATCGGGGCCGCCATCCGCGACCGCGCGAGGGAAGTGAGTGAGCTCCCATCGGTCACCTCCTTCGAAGCCGTCGCGGGATATGGCGTCCGCGGGCGTGTAGAGCACGACCTCGAGGTCTGGGTCGGGCGCCGGAAGCTGATGGCGGAAGCGGGATTCGTTGTTCCGAGCTCACTGGAGGACGCCGCGGAAACGTTCGAGTCGGAGGGCAAGACCGCGGTCTTCGCGGGGTGGAGCGGCGAAGTGCGTGGGGTCATCGCTGTCGCCGACACGACGAAGGATGGTGCGGCCGAGGCGGTAGCGGATCTGCGTGGCCTCGGGCTCTCCGTCGTGATGATCACCGGCGACAACTCGCGCACGGCTGAGGCGATAGCGAACACGCTCGGCATCGAGCGGGTGCTGTCCGAGGTCCTTCCGCAGGACAAGGTGAACGAGGTGCGCCAGCTCCAAGATGCGGGCGAGGTCGTCGCCATGGTTGGCGACGGCGTGAACGACGCCCCGGCGCTGGTTCAGGCAGATCTCGGCATCGCGATGGGAACAGGCACCGACGTCGCGATCGAGGCGAGTGACCTGACGTTGATGACCGGCGATCCGCGCAAGGTGGTCACGGCCATCGCGCTGTCCCGTCGCACCTATCGCACCATCGTGCAGAACCTCTTCTGGGCCTTCGGCTACAACGTCGCCGCGATCCCCGCCGCAGCGCTGGGCTTGCTCAACCCGATCCTGGCAGGCGCAGCTATGGCGTTCTCGAGCGTGAGCGTCGTGACCAACTCGCTGCGGCTCAAGCGATTTACGAGGTGAGGCCTTCTGGCGACGCGATCTGACTCAGCAGCCGATCCGAAGGAGAACGAGATGGAGCATGGTTACTACGGCCACAAGGAAGATGTCCTCGCCCGTCTGCGGCGTATCGAAGGCCAGGTGCGGGGCCTTCAGCGGATGGTGCAGGAAGACACCTACTGCATCGACATCCTGACGCAGATCAGCGCCGCCAACAACGCGCTCAAGAAGACGGCGATCGCACTGCTCGACGACCACATCAGGCACTGCGTAGCGGGTGGGCACGGCGGCAAGGACGACATGGTCGCGGAGGCGACGGCTGCGATCGAACGACTGGTCAAGTCGTAGCGACGCTGCGAGGACTAGGGGCAGGATCCTCCGCCCGGAATATTCGAGGCCGAGCCTGGTTGCGCGAAGTGTGGGACCGAGCAGGAGCGACGGAGGAACAAGCCTCCCACCGTGCTCGGCGTGGATCGGAGACAGGTATGGAACTAACCGTATGGAACGTGATGCGCTCGATGGCGGGCATCGAGACGGGGCGAGACTGCCGCCGCTGCCAGGAGCCGCTCTCTCGTCGGGACGGCTTCGCGATGAGCGAGGGCGTTTGCTCGCCCTGCCGCGTGGCGGGTAACTAGAAGACATCGCGGGGGCCGCGATCTGCGGCTGCGATCCCGCGATCGACGGGAGCATCTGCGCGAACGGCGCCGTGGCTGATCCGTCGAAGCGTTCCGGGGCGCGACGATGACCGGATGCGTCCTGAGTCTCTCGTCAGGAAACGGTTCCGCGTTCGCGGAACCGTTCAAGGGGTCGGGTTCAGACCCTTCGTTTACAGGCTCGCCACGGGATTGGATCTCGCGGGCTTCGTCTTGAACGACGGCGGCGGTGTAGTGGCGGAGGTGCAGGGAGAGGCCGAGGCTGTCGAACGGTTCTACGCCTCACTCACGCACGATGCACCACCGTTAGCTGTGGTCGTTTCCGTGACGTCCCAGGACGTTGCGCCCGGCGACGGACACGGGTTCACGATCAGAGCCAGCGATGCGAGCGGGTCCGCGGCTGCGCCCATCTCGCCCGACATAGCTACCTGTGACGAGTGTTTGTCGGAGATGACCGATCCGAGCAATCGGCGCTTTCGCTACCCGTTCATCAACTGCACGAATTGCGGCCCGCGTTTCACTATCGTCGCCTCGGTTCCTTACGACAGACCCAGCACGACGATGAGCTCGTTCGACATGTGCGCTGCATGCGCGGCCGAATACACATCTCCAGCCGATCGCCGCTTCCACGCTCAGCCAATCGGGTGCCCGCAGTGCGGCCCGCGGCTGACGCTCCTCGCTTCGGCCGACGTCGTCGTCGGCGATCCCGCACTTTCCGAGGCGGCTCGGATGATCCGAGAGGGTTCGTTGATCGCGGTCAAGGGGTTGGGCGGCTACCACCTCGCTTGCGATGCCGTGAACGAGACGGCTGTGTCCGAGTTGCGCCGGCGCAAGGGCCGCGAGCAAAAACCGCTGGCAGTGATGGTCGCCACGATCGGAGACGCAGAAGCGCTCGCCGACCTTTCGCCTCAGGAGGTGGAGGTGCTGTCGTCGGACCGGCGCCCGATCGTCCTGGTCGAGAAGCGCGCCGGCTCGGGCCTTGCGCATTCGGTCTCGCCCAGAGATCGCTACGTAGGAGTGATGCTGTCCTATACGCCGCTGCACCACCTGTTGTTGGCGGAGGTGGGGGGACCGGTCGTGATGACCTCGGCCAACACCGCCGAGGAGCCCATCGTTTACGCCGACGACGACGCTCGTGAGCGCCTAGGTCCTGTCGCTGACGCCGTTCTCTCACACGATCGCCCTATCCGGATGCGATGCGACGATTCGGTCGTCCGTGTGGTGGACGGGGGTATCTATCCGATCCGGAGAAGCAGGGGCCTCGTCCCCGCGCCGGTGTATGTGGATCCGCCCTTCAAGGCCGCTGTTCTGGGGGCCGGGGCTCAGCTGAAGCACACCTTCTGCCTCGGCACGCAGGACCGGGCGATCGTGTCGCAGCACATCGGGGACCTCCAGAGTTACGAGGCCATGGTCGCTTTCGAAGACGCGTTAGATCACTTCACGACCCTGTTCGGGATCATTCCTGAAGTCATTGCTCATGACCTGCACCCCGACTACCTGTCGACGAAGTGGGCATCGAGACAGGACTCAGCGCGGCTGGTGGCGGTTCAGCATCATCACGCGCACATCGCGTCCTGCTTGGCGGACAACGGACGATCGGGTCACGTGATCGGGCTCGCTCTTGACGGTACGGGTCTCGGGGACGACGGCGCCCTGTGGGGTTGCGAGCTGCTCGTGTGCGACCTCGCGGCGTACTCGCGCCATGCCCATCTCGAGTACGTCCCCGTTCCCGGCGGAGAGGCGGCGATCAAGGAGCCGTGGCGGATGGCAGCTGTCTACCTCGATCGTCTCTTCGGGGGCCGCGCGCAGGAGCTCGGCCTCGACGTCGTGAGGACGACGGCCTCATCGTGGGAACCGATCTTGAAGATGGCGTCGAACCACATCAACTCACCACTGGCGTCGAGCGCGGGCAGACTGTTCGATGCCGTCGCCGCGATCGTGGCCGGGCGCCATACCGTTTCGTACGAGGGGCAGGCGGCCGCGGCGCTGGAGCAGATGGCCGACGCCAGCGTGAGCGACTCCTATCCCTGCACCCTCTCTGGAGGCCAGATCCACGGGAGTGATCTCGTGGCGGCCGTAGTGGAAGACCTACTGCGGGGACAGCCGGGGGAGATCGTCTCGGCGCGGTTCCACAACGGTCTCGCGCGGGTGGTCGCGGCGGCGGCGTCCGAGGTCCGGGTGGAGCACGGGATCGCAACCGCCGTGCTTTCGGGTGGTTCCTTCCAGAACCTGCTGCTGCTTAGTCGCACTCGCGCCTATCTCGAGGCCGAAGGGTTCGAGGTGCTAGTGCACCGGCAGGTTCCGCCCAACGACGGCGGCATCAGCCTGGGTCAGACGGTGGTGGCCAACGCGCGGCTGGCTAGCGAGGATCGTGGCAGGTTTCGACAGCCCTCCCCGAGCACCCGGTAGATGCTCCACGTGCGCGAAGATGTTCGGGACATATAGCGGCTTGGGGGGATAAGCGTGTGCCTCGGCATCCCGGGTGAGATCGTTGAGATCGTCGATCCGGACAACGACATCGCGAAGATCGACGTGGGCGGGGTGAAGCGCAACGTAAACATCGGTCTGCTCCAAGGAACCGACGCCGTTCGCGTTGGCGACTGGGTCCTGGTCCACGTGGGGTTCGCAATGTCCAAGATGGACGCGGACGAGGCTGCATCGACGCTGGATTTTCTCGAGGGCCTGGGGCAGGACTACGAAGACGAGCTCGACCAGCTGAAGACGACGGACATCGCATGACTGATGCGTCGTTGCCGCTCGTCGATCCACAGTCGTACGGAGCGGTGTGCGCTGTGGTGGACGGATGTCTCACCTGCGGAGATGTTGCGGTCCCGGTGACTGTTGTTACCGCGACCGAGCCCGATGCGCTTTGTCGTGACGACCACGGGTCGGAAGGCAAGGTCGGGGTGGAGCTCGTTGCTCCGATCGCCGTCGGAGATCGGTTGCTGGTACATGGCGGCGTTGCCATCGCGCGGTTGGAGGATGACGCGAGATGAGATACCTCGACGAGTTCCGCGACCCGCAGCTGGCCCGCAGCCTGTCGACGCAGATCGCCGCTCTGGCCGAGCCCGGACGTCACTACAAGATCATGGAGGTCTGTGGCGGCCACACGCACACGATCTACAAACATGGGATCGAGGACCATCTTCCGGAGACCGTGGAGCTCGTCCACGGGCCCGGCTGCCCCGTCTGCGTCATCCCGATGGGGCGCGTCGACGACGGGATGGCGATCGCGCGTCGCCCGGATGTGATCTTCACGTGCTTCGGCGACATGATGCGCGTTCCGGGCGGCGCCGGTTCTCTGCTGGACGCTAAGGCCGAAGGCGCCGACGTGCGCTTCGTCTATTCGCCCCTGGACGCGTTGAAGATCGCCCGGTGTAGCCCCGACAAGGAGGTTGTTTTCTTCGCGATCGGCTTCGAGACCACTGCTCCCTCGACGGCACTCACGTTGCTGCGCGCACGGAAGGAAGGCATCAAGAACTTCTCGGTGATGTGCAACCACGTCACGATCGTTCCGCCGCTCAAGGCGTTGTTGGAGTCTCCCGACCTGCGTCTCGACGCCTTCATCGGGCCGGGCCACGTCTCCACCGTCGTCGGTTGCAGGCCCTACGAGTTCATTCCCGCGGACTACGGCCAACCCGTGGTCGTTGCAGGTTTCGAGCCTCTAGACCTGTTGCAGTCGATCTACATGATCATGAAGCAGCTGGCGGACGGCAGGGCCGAGGTCGAGAACCAATACGCAAGAGCCGTGGTTTGGGACGGGAACGTGCGAGCGCTGGAGGTGCTGCAGGAGGTGTTCGAGCTGCGGCCTTACTTCGAATGGCGGGGGTTGGGCTTCATCTCTCAGAGCGCGCTCAGGTTGTCGGACGACTTCGCAGAGTTCGACGCGGAGCTGAGGTTCGACGTGCCGGGGGTCCGCGTCGCGGACCCGAAGGCCTGCCAGTGCGGCGAGGTGCTGAAGGGGGTCATCAAGCCGTGGGAGTGCAAGGTATTCGGAACTGCGTGCACACCGGAGACTCCGATCGGGACGTGCATGGTGTCCTCCGAAGGAGCTTGCGCGGCGTACTACAACTTCGGCCGGTTCGCGCGGTCCAAAGAGCGCACGGGAGCCTAGGCGACGCGGTGGCGGATCTCGAGCAAGAGGTCCTGGCCCGGATCGAGCGGCAGCGCAAGCTCAAGCCGCGGTTCCGCGAGGAGCGGATCACGATGGCGCACGGCGCGGGGATGAAGGCTACGCAGACGCTGGTGTCGGGTCTGTTCGAGCCCAGCTTCGCGAACGAAGCCTTGGCGGAGCTTGCCGATGCTGCCACCCTCAACGTGGAAGGGGTCGGCATCGCCTTCACGACCGACTCCTATGTCGTGAAGCCGCTGTCCTTCCCGGGAAGCTCGATCGGCGAGCTCGCGGTCAACGGGACGCTGAACGACCTCGCCGTCAGCGGTGCGCGGCCGGTCGCCCTGTCCGCGGCTTTCATCATCGAGGAGGGGCTCGACGCAGACATCCTGCGCGCCGAGGTGGCGGCGATGGCGGCCGCGGCCGAACGCGCCCGCGTGCCCATAGCAACGGGTGACACAAAGGTGGTCGAGCGCGGCAAGGCAGATGGGATGTACATCACGACCGCGGGAGTCGGCGTCAAGGACCGCAGGAGCCGGTTGTCCGCGACGTCGATCCGTCCGGGTGACCGCATCTTGTGCTCGGGGACGATCGGCGACCACGGGACCGCTGTGATGCTGGCGCGAGGCGACCTGGAGTTGGATGCGGATATCTCGTCCGACAGCGCGCCGGTATGGGAGCTTGCCGACGCATTGATGGAGTCCGTAGGTCCGTCGTTGAGAGTGATGAGGGACCCCACGCGCGGGGGAGTGGCAACGGTGTTGAACGAGCTCGCCCACGATGCGGACGTCGGCGTCATCCTCGACGAGGATGCGGTTCCGCTGCAGCCGGCGGTGAAGGGGGCGTGCGAGATCCTCGGTATCGATCCTATGTACGTCGCGAACGAGGGGAAGGTCCTCGCGGTGGTCGCGGCTGATGCCGCGGATGTCGCCCTTGCTGCACTGCGGAGGCGGCCGCTGGGGACAGCCGCGGCGATCATCGGTGAGATTGCGGAGCAACCCGAGGGGATGGTGCTCGTCCGGACCGGGTTCGGCGGAACACGCATCATGGACATGCTGATCGGGGACCCTCTCCCCAGGATCTGCTGAACCGCATGTCGAAGTCGGCCCCGGAGTTCGTGCGGAAGCAATACGCGCTCCGGGACGACCTGGTGAGGTCCTTCTTTTCGGCGGAAGCTGCGGCTGTCGCGCTGCTATGTCACGACATGGCGCGCCGATTCGCACGAGGAGGACGCCTCATCGCGTTCGGTGCTGGTGCCGCCGCTACCGACGCCCAGCATCTTTCGGTCGAGTTCGTTCACCCGGTCATCGTCGGGAAACGAGCTCTTCCCGCCCTCGCTCTGGTCAACGACGTGTCCGCGCTTGGCGCGGCGTTGACCGACGCCTCGGGTTTCTTCGCGCGCCGTCTGGAGCTGATGGCTCGGGAGCAGGACGTCGCCGTCGGGATCGTCCACGGCGCTGAAGACCCAGGCCGGGAAGCCGTTGCTGCCGCGCTCAAACAAGCATCGGCGTTGGGGATGTTGACGCTCTCCCTTGGCGCCTCCGACACCGCTGCCGCCGCGGATCACGTCTTCGAGGTCCCCTCGCGAGACCGTTTCATCGTTCAGGAGGTCCAGGAGACGCTGTACCACCTGGTGTGGGAACTCGTTCACGTCTTCTTCGAGCACAAGGGCCTGCTGGACGATCGTGACGAACGCAGCACGCATCACACCGGGCGCTCCAGTTTCCTGTACCCGTTCCTCGCAGAGCAGGAGAAAGGTCTGGATACAGTGTTGACACAGCTCGAGCGGTCCGTCGTGGACAAGGCTTCCGACGTCTGTGCCATGCGGGCCTCTTCGATCGAGCCGGAGGCTCTGACGGAGACGGCGAGGCTGATCGCGGAGCGCGTGTCGGCAGGCGGCAAAGTCCTCGCGTTCGGTAACGGCGGCTCCGCCACCGATGCCCAAGACCTCGTGGGCGACTTGGTGGGCCCACCGCGGGGGATGAAGCCCGTCCCGGCGGTATCACTGACGAATGACGAAGCGGTCATGACCGCGTTGGGTAATGACGTGGGCTTCGAGAACGTCTTCGTGCGACAGGTCATCGCTCATGCGCACCAGTCAGACGTCGCGATCGCGATCTCTACGAGCGGCGGGTCCCGCAACGTCGTCGCTGCGGTCGAAGAGGCGAAGCGGCGGGGGCTGCTGACGGTTGGTCTCGCGGGCTACGGCGGCGGCCGGCTCGCGGAGGTGTGCGACCGCACCCACTCGATCACCGGCGACTACATCCCGCGCATCCAGGAGGCCCAGGCGTCGCAATACCACGTGCTTCGTCGTCTGATCGACGCGGCTGTTGTTGCTCGTGAAGGAGACGCTTAGCGCGACGCTGCTGCTCGCGCTGCCTTCTCGGCGATCGGACCGAGCGCCGCTTCGATCTCGCCCAGCGTCTTGTTGATCCGCAACACCGAGGGACCAATGGCGCCGGTCTGAGACTCCACCGCGCGAACCCCGAAGGCGACCTTTCCCAAGGTCGTCGAGATGCTCCTGAGCTCTCGCGTGAGGGCGATGACGTAGGCGGCCAGTACGACGACGACGAGCGCGATCTCGACGACGGTGAGGATCACCAGCAGCGTGGTCACGACGACGTCACCTTGTTCAAGAGCTCGTCATGACGAAGCGCCTCGGCCTTGATCGCCTCGAGCTCGTCGGCGGTGTCGTTGAGCAGCCATGTCGTAGCGGTATTGCGGGCCACCATCGTCGCCGTGCTCCAGAGGGTCTTCACGTTGCTGTCGATGCGGCGAACCTCACGCAGAAGCGTGTGGAGCAAGAACACCACCACGAGCGCAATCACCAGGCCGACGCCAAGGGTTATCCACCACATCGTCTGCACGTCGGATGGAAGTGCAGCGAGATTCATCGACGCTCCTCTCCTGAAGGATGTTGTGGAGGGTCGTGTCCCGCGAGCCCGGATGCGGCCCCGCCGAGCCCCCTCGGTGTGCCGATCGCGGTGGTGGGATCGATCGTGGGCGCGGGCTCGCCGTTGCTGCTGCCACCGCCGAGCGCCTCGCGTGCCTTCATCGCACCTTGAAGGAGGTCGTTCGCGACGGTGTTCGTGGTGGCCACCTGCCACAGCACCTCGGTGCGATCCCGAGCGAGGATCAGCGAACGCGTGCCGTCTTCGGCGACGTCCGCGATCTTCCGGGCGGTCGCGATGATCGCTACCACGACCACAACCACGATGACGACAACGAGCGCGCCGATGCCGTAGCCCACCCACCAGCCGGTCATATCGGTTGCAGCCGAGACCACGGGACCCCCTTGCGCTAGATGTCCGAAGCATACACATGGCCCGATCGCCGCCACGAGTCCGATGGCCCCCGTACGGAGGCGAAACCAAGTACCCTAGGTGCGCTCGTCACATAGCCCGGGGGGAGTGGGATGGCACAAACCGAAACCGTGAAGACACCGGCTCAGCGGCTCCTCGATGTTCTGGGTCCCGTAGATCGTTGGCACGACTTCGACGAGATCGGGCATATGGGGTTGCCAAGCCGCGCGGTGATGGAGGACATGCTCGCACCGACCGCCACCGCCGGCCGCACGAGCCGACTCGGCCCCCTCGAGAAGCTCCACGTGTTCTGGTTCGCCGGCATGAGTTGCGATGGTTGTTCCGTTGCGGTGACGGGCGCGCAGGCGCCTTCGGTCGAAAGTCTGTTGCTTGGTGCGCACCCGGGATTACCGCGGGTGATCCTCCATCACCCGGTGCTGAACGTCGAAGCCGGACCGTGGTACGTGAAGGCGCAGGAGGATGCCATCCGCGGGACGCTCGACGCGCCTTACGCGATCGTCCTCGAGGGATCGATCAGCGACGAGGTCGCCGCGATGCTGCAGGGCGGCTCCGACGAAGGCCGCGGCCACGGCTATTGGGCCGCCCAGGGCGAAGAGCCGTGGGGCCGCGACGGCGAGATGCGCCACGTCACGGCCGACGAGTGGATCGCTCGCCTCGCTCCGGGTGCCGCCGCGTCTATCGCGATCGGCACGTGCGCGACCTGGGGCGGCATCCCGTCGGCGAACGGGAACCCCACCGGCGCGATGAGCCTGATGGACTTCCTCGGCAAGGACTACCGCAGCGCGTTCGGCGTCCCGGTCGTCAACGTGCCGGGGTGTCCGCCGATCGGCGACAACTTCACCGAGACCGTCGCCGCCGTCCTGTATTTCCTCCAAGGGTTCGGCCCCCTGCCAGAGTTCGACGAGCTGGGGCGTCCCGCGTGGCTCTTCGGCGAGACCGTCCACCGCCACTGTGTTCGTGGCGCTTACTACGAAGAGGGAACGTACGCCGAGACGTTCGGGGATCCAGAGTGCCTGGTGGAGATCGGGTGCTGGGGTCCCGTGGTCAACTGCAACATCACGTCGCGCGGGATGATCAACCACGTCGGGGGCTGCATGAACAGCGGCGGCGCCTGTATCGGGTGCACCATGCCGGGCTTCCCCGACAAGTTCACCCCCTTCTACAAGAGGCCGCCTGGATCGCTTGCCTCGACCGCCGCGGCGCGGCTGCTCGGCAGCGTCGTCCGGCCTCTGCGCCGGAACACGAATGCACACCTCAACCGCGAGGTGCGCTGGGACCTTCACGAGAACGTCCCTAGCGGTTGGGCGCGAGAGAAGAACGAGCCGAACGCGGTTCAGAACACCGTGCACAAGTTCTACGACCGGCTCCGTCGCTCGACGGACACCAGCAAGAACCCGGGCGAGGTGTGGGGCAAGCGCGACGAGTGGACGTATGCGCGCAATCCGGATTCAGAGGAGAGATTCGAAGCAGAGGCGCGCGCCGCGACCGCGGTGGCGGCTGCCGACGATAAGGGGGATCGTTAGATGTGCTTCAAGAACCTGCCCCTTGAGTTCGACGAGCGCGGGAATGCTTCCCTAAGAGAGGGAGTGGCCGATCCCTGGTCGCTGCAGACGGCGAAGCCGGACGTGGCTCAGAGCGACGCCGAACGAGAAGCCGAGATCCAGCGACTCATGGCGCGCAACGGCCACATCAAAGACATCAACATGGACCCGGTCACCCGCATCGCCGGCGCGCTTGCGGTTCACATGACCGCTGACCTCGAGAGCGGCCGCTACGTGCAGGCGCACTCGCAGGCGACGCTGTTCCGCGGATACGAGGTGATCCTCATGGGGCGTGACCCCCGCGACGCGACCAACATCTCGTCGCGGGCCTGTGGCGTCTGCGGCGGCGTGCACGCCCACGCATCTGCATACGCGATCGAGATGGCGATGGGCATCTGTCCGCCTCCGCTCGGCACCGTCGTTCGGAACATGGGGGAGGCGGCCGAGATGGGCTACGACAACCCGTTGCACCTCTACCTGCTTGCCGGCCCCGATTACTCCGAAGCGATCATCCGCCAATCCAACCCCGAGCTGTGGCCGAAGGCGGAGGCATGGACGTGCCAGCACCAGGAGAGCCACGGCTTCAAGACGATGGCGGATCTGATGTCGGCGCTGAATCCTCTGACCGGGGCGCTCTACCGCGAGGGGCTTGAGTTCACCAGGCTGTCGCGCGAGATGTGCGTGATCCTGTGGGGCAAGTACCCCCACCCACAGACCGTGATCCCCGGCGGGATGTCGACGACGCTCACGATGCAGTCGTTGAACGAGTACCACTCGAAGCTCGGACGCATCTTCGACTACGCGCAGCGGATGATGGGGGTCTGGGACGAGATCGTCGACTTCTTCTACGCGGCGGACGAGCGCTACAAGCAGGTGGGCGCCCGGCCGACGAACATGATCGACTCCGGTTACTGGGACGATCCTTACGCGTACGACGCGACCTACCAGAACTGCGACGCGTGGGGGCAGCGCCGCTGGTCGACGCCCGCGGTGATCATCGATGGCGAGCTCGTCACCACCAACTTCACGCAGATCAATATGGGCTTCGAGGAGTTCGTCGAGCACTCGTATTACGAGCAGTGGCAGGGCGACCGTTACCCCACGGATCCAAACGGGAACCCGCTCAGCCCGTACCACCCGTGGAACAAGCAGACTCTGCCCAAGCCTCAGGGGCGCAACTGGAAAGAGAAGTACACGTGGGCGACCGCGCCGCGCTGGGACCGACACGTCGTCGAGGCCGGGTGCTACGTCCGTCTCCAGGCGACTGCGATGGCGCAGAAGCAGCCGCGCAACGACTTCATCGAGGCGACGGGCAACGGCATCAGGATGCACGTGCCGAAGGGGCTAACGCCGGAGAGCGAGGTCGAGTGGCGGATCCCCGAGCAGTGGAACGCGTTGGAGCGCAACCGTGGCCGCGCCTACCACTACCTGATGTCGCAGCTGGTTGGGCTCGCGAGCTTGATGGAGGCTTACAAGCTCTTCAAACAGGGCGAGCACCGGGTCTCCGCCATGACTCCGGGTGAGCTGGAGCGGGCGATCCCGAAGGACGAGCGCCGGGGGATCGGCTGGTGGGGTGCGGGCAGAGGCTGGCTGGTTCACCATCTCTCGATGGATCGCGGAAAGCTCACGAACTACCAGATCACGACCCCGTCGACGATCAACGCCTCGCCTCGCGATCCATGGGGACAGCCCGGGCCGTACGAGGAAGCGGTGATGAACACGCCGATCATCGAAGATGTCTCGGATCCGTCTCGGTTCACCGGGATCGACATGCTGAGGACGATCCGAAGCTTCGACCCGTGCATGCCGTGCACGACGCACGTTCACACGGGCGCGGGGACGGTCGTGCGGGAGGTCAATACCTGCTCTTGCGGAGCCGACTAGCCGTCGCTCTAGCGGGATGACGATCCTGGTCGGGGGCGTGAGCCAGCTCTACCAGGGTGACCACGACCTCGGCCGTCTAGCCGTCGAGATGCTGCGCGCGCAGGAGCTCGGTCCAGACGTGTTGGTCGAGGACCTTTACTACGGCGCCGTTGCAGTCGTGCAGCTCTTGGAGGAAGTTCGCCCGGACATGCTGATCCTTGTCGGCACCCAAGAGCGCGGGCGCCCTGCGGGAACGGTGGAGCGTCGCCGGCTGGAGCCTTCGTCCGGCGACGTCGACGTCGACGCGGTTCAGCGGTCGGTAGGCGACGCCGTCGTGGGATACGTGGACCTGGAGCTGACAACAGACGTGGTCCGAGGATTCGGGGCACTGCCACAACGGACGGTGGTTATCGAGGTAGAGCCGGCCCGTACCGAGCCGTCGGAGGAACTGAGCGAAGAGGCTCGCGCCGCGCTCTCGACGGTCATCGAGCTCGTCCGGTTGGAGATCGGGCGCGTCCCATTGTTCGAGCTCACGGACCGTCTGAGAGAGATGCTGGCAGAGCAACGCCTAGTTCCGTCACCGGCACTGTCCGCGCTCGAGGACCTGTTGATCGACTTGCGCTCGGCCGAGCTCAACGGGACATGGGGCGCGACATTCGCACGACGCGACCGGCTGCGGATGGCGATCGCCGCAGGCGAGACCGGAGAGGGCATGAACCACCTCGACTGGGGGCTGTGGTGGGCACTGATCGAGGAGCTCGACCGGCTTCAGGGGGCGGAGGTCGGCGCCGCATCCTGATCGTTGCCGTTCCACTCCTCGAGGATCCCGAGGTTCTGCGGGCGGATGGCGACCTTGTTGCCCCTCGGCGTCTCGAGTAGGAGCGCCCCGTCCATGAGCGACCCGACTGCGGTGCCGGTGACCTGTGGCCCCGCGGGACCCATCGGGATCATCCGCGCGCGGACGCCACGACCTACCGTCTGTAGCCTCGGCAGGTAGTCGCGCAGAACTTCGTCGGTCGGAGCAGCGATACGGCCCTCGATGGCCTCGACCAACCGCGCCAACAAGGGTCCTCGGGGCGGCTCCGCATGCGGGATCAGCACGTTGACGACCGCCCACAGCACGACGGCTGGCCCGAGCTCGGCGTGGACGCCGACGCTTCCCGCCAGCTCGTCGTCCAGGTAGACGCGGTCGGGCCACTCGATCGTGGCGGCCTCGCCGATCACGTCGCCGAGCGCGGTGGTCGCGGCGGTGTAGAGCCAGCCCTCCCGCTCGTGCTTCATCGTTGGACGCACCACCAGCGAAAACGCCAGCGTGTTTCCGGGCGTGACAGTCCATTCGAACCCGGCGCGACCGCGGGGTGAGGCCTGGTAATCGGCGACGACGAGCGCACCCGCGCTCGCGCCCTGCCGCGCCCACGCCAGTGCGTCCGCCTCCGTCGACAACAGCGCGCGATACGAGCGGATCTCGCGCCCGGGCAACACCGGCGCCAGAGCCGCGAGCGACAGGTCCTCGTTCAGCTCCACGCGGGCTCTTGCCCCAACGACGCGGCGACGCTGTTGAAGGTCGACCGCAACCTGTCCCACTGGGGGACCGGAAACCGCACCATCGCCCGGCCCGTGTGGTGGCGCCACCTGCCCGCGTCCTCAGACGAAAGTGTGTCGGCCGCTTCCAGCGACGCGTGGATGATCCGGTGCATCTCGGCGGGTGGCAGCTCCAGTAGCGCCGTCAGCCATGCCTCCGCCACCTTCTCTGCCGCGTCCTCGCGCTCGACGAGTGCCTGCACGAAAGCGTTCGCCTCCGCTACCCGAGCCTCAGGGTCCAGGTCGAGCCACCGCAACAGCTCCTCGTGGAGGATGCGCGGCCACCGAGCAGCGAGTTCTTCCTCGAGCACGAGGATCACCGCAGGCGCGTCAGAAGCGAGACGTTCGAGCACCGCCTCCGCCTGTCGACCCGCAGGCTCGGGAGCCTCCGGTACGGCGGCTGCCTGTTGCGCTGCGAGCCGGGCGCGGGCGGGGTTCCCCGCGGCCTCGAATGCGAGCGCGAGGTTCGACTTCGCGACCGCGTGGGTCCGCGGTCGCAGGGTGCGAGGCTCGGCCGCAACCGCATCGCGCAGTGCTTCGAGCGCCGCTTCCGGATGACCATTCGCCAGGTGCGCCAGGCCCAGGATGTTCGACGCCGCTCCGACGCCCGCTTCATCGTTAGCGCGACCAGACAGAGAGACGGCCTCTCGCAACAAGGGGACCGCCGCTGTGGCGTCCCCCGCTCCCAGCAGCGTGGCGCCTAGTTCGCGCGCCGCGGCAGCAGCTTGACCCGGGACGCGTTCTTTGTCTAGCAGGGCGTGAGCACCGCGCAAAGCCGTGGCCGAACCGTCTAGGTCACCCTGCTCTCGCCGCGCTAGGCCCAGATTGAACAAGGCTGCGCCCTCCTCGAGCTCGAGGCCCGCCGCGTTGAATGCCGACGCGGCAGCTTCGAAGCAAGTAGAGGCCTGTTCAGCCTCGCCGAGCCCGCGGAAGGCGACTCCGAGCATGTTGGTCGCCTTCGCGTGTTCGACGGGCAGCTTGGTGGGGTCGAAGAGCGACGTTGCCGATGCCAGGGCATCTCGCGCCGGCTCGGCTTCATCCAGCTGCAGGAGGAGGACGCCTCTGTGGAACTGGGCGGTCGCGTGCTGTACGGGATAGCGGTCGGTCCGATAGATCTGGAGCCGGCGTTCGAGCTCCTCGAGTGCCTCGTCTATGTGCTCGCGCTGCACGGTGTCATCCTACGAGCGTGAGGTTCTTCGTTGCGGGCGTGGGAAACACGCTGCGGGCCGATGACGGCTTCGGCGTGAGGGTCGCTCAACGCCTGCAAGCGGCGCCACTGCCGGACGGGGTGACGGTGATGGATGTCGGGATCGGCGGGATCCACATGGTTCAAGAGCTACTCCGAGAGCCGGTCGACCACCTGGTCGTGGTTGACGCCGTGGATCTCGGGCGACCGCCGGGAACCGTGCTCGTCATCCGCCCGGACGTCCGTGACGTCTTCTCGCTGTCGGACTGGGAACGGCGGGAGGAGCTAGCCGACATGCACTACGCCACGCCAGAGCGCGCGTTCATGCTGGCACAGGCGCTGGGTGCACTGCCCGGAGCGCTATGGGTGGTCGGTTGCCAGCCGAGAGAGGTGGACTGGCTGGGCGAGCAGTTGTCTCCTGAGGTAGAAGCCGCCGTAGGCTCAGCCGTTGCAGAGGTCCTCGCTATCGCTCGCGGCGCCGGGATCGAGTGGTCTGGATCGTGAGATGCCCGCTCTAGAACTTGAGGTCTTTCTTGCCGCCTTCGCCGGTGCTCACCTTCGTCAACAGGTAATCGACCAAGGTGTCGTTCGCCTCCGTTACGCCGTGCTTCTTGGCGACGTGGTCGAGCAGCTGGGCCTTCATGTCCTCTTCGCTGTCGGTTTTGATATGGCCACCGCAACTGATGGCCCCCGCGTCTTTTCAGACGAATTCGTAAGGCATTAGGCCGGCGTCCTTTCTTTCGTCACAACCTCCGTCAGGGCGTCGCGGACTCCGCTTAGATCGGAGTTGATCTCGCTCAGCACCGGCTCCAGGGGCTCGACCCGCAGCGCTATCGAGCGCAGACCTACGTTGATCGTGCCGAGAGTGAACAGCGTCTTGCGTAGCAGGTAAAGGGCCGCGAGGAGGTAAGCGGCGAGGGCGGCGATCAACAGAGCGACGCCGACGAGCGTGAGGATGCCGTAGATGTTCATCTCGCCCTCCTAGAGCATCCCGTCAACGGAGCCCGCGTAAGTGCCCAAGCCCGCGCCGACGTTCTTGACGAGTTCCCGCGTGTCCAGCAGTGCGGGCACCGGCGCGAGGTTCTTCGTGACGCCCACGCCGTGTTCGAGGACGTCATCGGCGTAGCGCTTGATCTCCGCGATGTGACCGAGCATGCGATGGGCGAGGAAGGCAACCAGAGGTATGACAACCAGAAGGAGTGCACCTATCCCGATCGACCACCACACCGCTGCGGCACCAGACGTTGCGTCCAGGTCTACCCTCCGATCGGCAGCTCGGCAGATCGACACATCCTATATGAGCGCCGCATCTAGTGCAGCGTTACGCGGGCGGTCCCAGCTGGATCTGGAGAAGCGTCGCCCCGGGAGGAGGGTGTGCCGGGGCATCGTCATCTTCGACTTCCATCGCTACGAACGCGGGGAAGTTGTCGCGCAGAGCGGCTTCGATCCCTTCCGTCAGCGTGACCGCGGATGCGGTGCAGCCAGAGCATGCGCCTGCGAGCTTGACCCGGACTATCCCTCCACTGGCATCGAGGACCTCGACGCTGCCACCGTGGGAGGCGATGTAGGGGCGGATCTCTTGCAGTGCTGCCTCCGCCGCTGCCTTCTCGTCTACACCGACGCCGTACGCGTCCAGCATCCACGCGATGGTCGGGTCCTCGCGCAGGGTGTGCAGGGTCTCGGCGGGCAGATGCTCGGCCAGGCGTCCGAGCGCGGTGCGGTGGAGCAGGTCGATACCGTCGAGCAACTCAAAGACACGGTCACGCACCGGTTCGTCCAGCTGCTCGACCTCATGGAGAAGCTCTTCCAGACGATCCAGCACGTTGTCGAATTCCACGCCGACACGATACGACGGTATGTGTGCGACGCCCTTACCGGCGCTAGACTTCTCGCCACACCAACTCACGAGGACGGCCCGATGGAGAAGCTGCACATCCCGAAGTCGGAGGCTCTGCGCGCCCTGTTCTGGCGCGACGAGATCCTGCAGGTGATGTTCTGGATCCAGGGCGAGGGGCTGGGCGAGACGGTGACGCCGGAGCTGCTCGAACGGTTCCTCGGCGTCGATGCTGAGGTAGGCCTGCGATATCTCGGCAAGCTCGTAGACGAGGGACTGCTGCAGGTCACCGGTGACCGCAGCTTCGAGCTCACCGATGCCGGGCGCGAGCACGGGGGCCGGGTCTTCGCACAGGAGTTCGCCGATCTGACGCAGCCGGGGCACGGCGAATGTGGCGCCGATTGCTGGTGCCACGCCTCGCCCGAAGAGGCCGAGGCCTGCGTCGAAACCCGGGCCGCGGTTCACCGCCATCACGAGCATTAGGAAAGCGGGATGACTCGAAGGAACCGCGAGATGGACGAGCTCTCCATAGGGCTGCCGAAGAACTTCATCCGGCCGTGTCTGTTACTGCTGCTTTCGGAGCGTCCGTCGCATGGTTACGACCTGCTCGAGCGATTGGGCGAGCTCGGGCTCAACGCGATCGATCCGGGGGGGCTGTACCGCGCGCTACGGGCGATGGAGCAAGAGGGCCTGGTGGCGTCGAACTGGGAGCCGTCTGAGCTTGGTCCTTCGCGCCGGACCTATCGAACTACAGAAGAAGGCGTGGAGTGGTTACACGCGTGGGCGGGGACGCTCCGGGAGACGGCGCGCGTCATCCGGGGATTCATCGGGCGGTACGAGTCTCTTGCGAAGATGGAGGAGAAGACGCGCTCACGTAGTTAGGTCTCCTCGACATCGACGATCCTGTGAGCCAAGTCCGCTATGGCGCGCACTCCGGGGGAGTCTGGCGCAAAGTCGATCGGCGCTAGCCCCTCTCTATCTGCTCGCGATATCGCGGGGTCGTCCGGGACGACGAAGATCTCGTAGTCGCCGAGCTGAGATCGGATCATCTCGGCGTCGGACTCGGAGGTGATCCGGTTCGCCACCACAACGACGTCTGCGCGGTTGGCGGCGATGACCCCGGCGCGCCGCGCTGTTTCGATCGACCGGACCGTGGGCTCCGCGACCACGATGGCTAGGTCCGCAACGCCCGGTGACATCCGTACCAACGTGCCGACGCCGGCTTCCAGGTCGGAAACGACGACCCCGCTATCTACCTCTAGCTCCCTAAGCAACTGCTCAGGCGAGACGCCACATCAGGGTCAGCCAGGGTCGGGTTGGTCGATCCGGGAGACAACCACGAGCCGGACCCCGTCCGGGGCGTCGGTGCCGAACGTTCTAACGATGCCGCCGATGGTTGGCTGGTGCTCGGCCGCTCCCTCCTCGACGGCCTGACGCGCGGCCACGAGACGGTCCGTCTCCTCCGCTCCGACCCCGAGCGACACGCCGAGCATCGGGTTGGTGTCGCAGTCGACAGCAACTACTGCGTGTTGGCGTCGGGCGAACGCGCGCGCGAGGGTTCCTGAGATGGTCGTCTTGCCCGATCCACCTTTGCCAGCTACGACGATCTTCAATGCCGCTTCACCCGCCTCTCACTTCTTTTGCAGCGCTCGACACTACGCTCCTCGAGTCGATCGACGAGAAGCTCTATCGCTCGCACGGCGCATGACTGCGGAGCAACATCCAAGAGCGCGAGGCCGCGACGGTCAGCCTCGCGAGCTGCGTCGTCAAGCGGGACGGCAGCGAAAGCTGATTCGCCCAATCGTTCCCGAATGGTGAGCACGTCCTGTTCGTCGCACACCTTGTTCAAAATGAAGAGCGCCTCTACCTCTCCACGCTGACGAGCTATCCGAGCGACACGCCGGGCCGTCAGGATCGACTGCCAAGTCGGTTCCACGACCACCAACACGGCGTCTGCATACGGCGCCCAGCCGAACGCCGTCTGCCGCGGACCTGCAGGCAGATCTCCTACGATGGTCCAACCTCGCAGGACGTTGCTCTGTCCAAGGCGGCTAGCCACCGCGTTAAACGCATTGATCGAGCCAAGGATCGGCCCCAGCCCCTCCTCGGTCGCCTTTCCGTACTGCAGCAGTTTCACCCCGTCCGGTGCTGTGACCGCGTAGCGCTGGACCGCTCGGGCCGCACCTATGCCTTTCTTCAGCTGCCACCGACCTTGTTCGTTCTTCTCGACTGCGTCGATGAGCATCGGCGTGTCGAGGGGGCCGAGCCCGAGATTGATCGCAAGCCCCGGCATGGGGTCGGAGTCGAGAGCGAGAACCCGGTGTCCGCGTCGCGCGAGAAGGCGCGCCATCGTCCCGGCGACCATGGATTTGCCGCTTCCGCCTTTGCCGACCACCGCCACCCGCACGAAGTGACCCTAACGATGTTCCGGCTCCTGGCTCCGCCGTTCTATCCTCCGCTCATGAAGGTCGTCGTATCGGGTAAAGGCGGATCGGGAAAGACCACCCTCTCCGGCACGCTCGCGCGCATCGTCGGTCGAAGCGGGTTGCGGGTGCTCGCGATAGATGCGGATACGAACCCGAACCTCGCATTGACTCTCGGGATGGGGCCGGACGCGTTCGAGCGCCTCGTGCCGCTGCCGCACGGCCTGATGGAGCACAAGAGGGTGAACGGTGAAACGCGGCTGAGCTTGTCGCGGCCGGTCGCGCAGGTCACCGAGGAGTTCTCCCTAGAGGGGCCCGACAACGTCCACCTGATGATGGTGGGGGAGGTGCGAGGCGCGGGCACCGGCTGAATGTGCTCCTCCCACGCCACGGTCCGTGGCCTCCTACACGAGCTACCCGAGCAGGACCTTTTCGTGCTCGTCGATGCCGAGGCGTCGCCCGAGCACCTCAGCCGCGCCACGGTCGAGGCCGCCGACCTGCAACTGGTCGTGGCCGAGCCCTACTTCAAGTCTCTGGAGACGGCGCGGCGCTACTCGAAGCTAGGGAAGGAGCTTGGCATCCCGAACGTCGTCGTTGTGGCGAACAAGGTGCGAACGCAAGCCGACGAGGATGCGATCGCCGAGTTCTGTGAGCAGCGCGATATGGAGCTGTTCGCGATCATCCCGTTCGACGCGACTCTTGGGCGCGCTGAGCGAGCAGGCGTCGCGCCACTGGAATTCGATCCGAGCTCAGACGTAGTGAAGGCCGTGGAAGAGATCGCCGAGAAGATGATCGGGAGAGTCAACGCGTCCAGCGCTTGATGTAGATCGTCCCGAAAAGAAAGAGGCTGCCCCGAGGGGCAGCCTCTTTTGTGCCGTTTGCTCTACGCGGGCTAACTGGGACTTGAGCTCGGCTCCGGCTGGGGGATGGTCGGGTCGTGGTACGTCCCCGACATCGTGTACTGGGCGTCGCGGAACTCGCCGAGCGTCGCGCATCCCTCAGCCGCGAAACAGAAGAAGTAGCCCGCGATGTCGCCTTCACCCGTGAGGTCCTGGTAGGTACCGGTTCCTCCGGTGAGCCTGAACTTTCCGATCCAGCGAACCTCCTCCGGTGAGGTCCGCTTGAACTTCGCGTTCCAGCGGAAGTACACCTTCTCTTTCTCCGCATCCGGAACGGGGTCGGGTGTAGGTGTTACGCCAGGCTTCAGTTGGCAAACCGTCAGGACGACACGCCCCCGCAGGCGGAGCTTTCCGTCGCGGTTCTTCACGACATGGAACTTCAACGGGTGGTTTCGGGTCGATGCGGGCGAACGGCTGCCGGGGAGCCTCGTGTTGTAGGTGGTCAGGTCGGTCGAGATGTTGTTGAGCGGCGCGTTCCCGTTACAGGGGATCGAGGCGTAGACGAATGGCCCCCCGGGCCGCCGAGTCCCGTCCCAGGGGATGGGCTGCTCAGATTCCAGGCCTTCGTTGTTGTACTCGGTCGTGTGAACCATCGCCAACAGGCTGAAGGTTCCCGAGAACCCTCGCGGCGCCTTGTTACTTGTCATCCGTGCTGTTGCCGACAGAGCTCCACCCAGCAGCGCCATCACCACGAGACCTACGAGAACTGGCCGCCCCGCGATCCTTCCCTTGCTCTTCAACATGTTCATGCGACGTCCCTTTCCTCCTGTCTCGGTCCTGGCACCGGCATCGCGAGTACATCGGCTTCGTCCGGGCGCGACGACCGCATGCGACGAGCGATCAGAGGCAGAAGAAGCGTGGCTACGGCAGCGGCTAACCACCAGGGGAGACTCCGGTCACTCCCTCCTGGCTCGCGCGCCGCGGGGGCGGCCTCCGTCACCGGCACGGCCACCATGTCTGGTTCCCGCAACGGGCGATCAAACGGCGTCGTCGGCACCGTTTTCTCAACCACAGGTCCTAGGGGGCGCGCGACTTTGGTCTCGTGCCGGTGCTCGTTCGCGATGATGCCGGTCTCCACAGGAGTTACGACGGCCGGCTCCGCCACCGTCTGTGTCTGGATGCCGGTGCGGCTCGTCACGTGCTTTCCCGACCCAGGTTCCTCCTCGGTGCCTGAGGGCTTCTCTGGACGTTCCGCCCGCTGAGGTCGTTGCTGTTCGTTCGGCCGCTCGTCAGCGGGCGCGGGAGGGGCACCGGGAATGGTGAAGTACTCCCACGACTCGGGATGAGTGACCTGACCGCCGGCCTGGTCGTGCTCGGCGACGATCTTGTGCTCCCCCGGCGATGCTTCTGGGATCGTTACTTCGGTCCGGATGCTGCCGTCGGGTCCCACTGGAGCCTGACCCAGGACCGCGCCACCCGACTCGGCGGAGGCGTCCCACCGCAAGGTGACACTGCCGGCTTCGAATCCGCCTCCTTCAACCGTTACGACGGTGCCGCTGTCGCCACTGCCCGGGTCCGACGTGATCCACGACCCCGACTCACACGCCTGCGCGGGTGCTGCTATCAGGATGAGTACGACCACTACCGAACTCATGATCAGCAAGATCTTGCGGCGCATGAGCCCCCTCTCTTCTGTCGGACCTGCGAGAGCTTAGGACAGGAAGTGAACGCAGCGCGCGCTAAATGCATCGCGCATTTACCGGGTCCGGTGTCAAGGGACCGGTGGCGACGGTGGGCGAACCGCCGCCGCTGGTGACGAAGTCCTGGATGTCCACGCGTTATCAAGGATGGCTGAGGCGGTCGTCCTTCCGCTGGATGAATCGCTCAGCTTCGTCGCGGTCTAGGACTCCAACCAGACGTCCGTGCTTGTTGCTTACGAGCATCGTTCGGACTCCGGCCTTCTGCATGCGTTCGACTAGAGGTTCGAGCGGCTCTACGGTTCTCACCGTGGTCGGCCCCGGCGTCATCACGTCGAACACCGGCCGATCGGAGGGGTCGATCTTGTTGGCGCGGACGCGGCCGAGGATGATCCCTGCATCGTTCACGACTACCGCGTACGACTGTCCCCGCGCCTCCATCAGTTCGACCGCGTCGCGAGCCGACGCTGTCGGAGGGAGGGCCACCGCGCCGCGGTTCACGACCTCGCCCGCGAGCGGGTAATGCGGTCCCGTTCCCTCCAGTGGAAGCCCGTTAACGATCCACTCGACCTTGCTCTCGACGAAGTCGTAGACCTCCTTGAATCCCATCGCTTCGAGCTGCCACGCAGCCCGCGGGCTCATGTCTCAGAGGTCGTCCCAGCAGTACGTGATGATCGGGCGGTCAGGATCGAGTACCGAAGCCGTCTGTCGGCTCAACTTCTTCAAAGAGATGTTGATCGCGCCGGGTAGGTGTTCTTCCTTGAACTCCTGCTCCGGAAGAACCTCGACAAGTTGAGCGTCTCGTTCGCGGATGAGCGTCAGTACGTCGTTGAGCGTCGCGTCCTTTGGCATCGGCTCATTCTGCCTCCTGAGTCAGTTAGACGTAGGTCTTGCGGCGCGCGGTTGACCTGTCAACGTTTCGTCGCGACGGGATTCGCATGACGCTGTCGCGGGTAATCGGACGCCATGTCCGTGATGAGGGTCGCCGCGGCGCAAGCTCACCCGGTATGGCTAGACGCCGCCGCGACTTCGAAGAAGGTCTTGTCGTTCCTGCAGGAAGCGGCCGCCGAAGAGATAGAGCTCCTGGCCTTCCCCGAGACCTTCTTGTCCGGATACCCGTTCTGGGTCGAGAAGACCGACGGCGCTCGTTTCAACGATGACCGGCAAAAGGCCGCGTACGCCTACTACCTGGACGCTGCGGTCGAGATCGACGGGCCGGAGATCGTCGAGATCACCGAAGCTGTAGCCGATCTCGGAGTTTTCACCTACCTCGGGATCACCGAGAGAGGTAGCGGAGCAGCCCACGGGACCGTGTTCTGCACCCTTCTCGCCATAGATCCCAGTCGCGGGATCGTGTCACGCCATCGAAAGCTGGTCCCGACGTATGAAGAAAGGCTGGTCTGGGGGCATGGTGACGGCTACGGACTCCGGGTCCACGACCTCGCAGGCGGGAAGGTCGGCGGGCTGAACTGCTGGGAGAACTGGATGCCGCAGGCTCGTCATGCGCTGTACGCCGGCGGCGAGGACCTGCACGTGAGCGTGTGGCCGGGCGCCACACGTTTAACTCGTGACATCGCCAGATTCATCGCGCTGGAGGGCCGCGTCTATTCGCTGGCTGCGTGCGGCGTGCTGGCGCTCGAGGACGTCCCCACCGACTTCCCCCTTCGGGACCTACTGGAGGAACAAGACAACAACCTCTACTACAACGGCGGTTCGGCCATCGCCGCCCCCGACGGGACCTGGGTCGTGGAGCCGGTCGAGAACGAAGAACGGCTGATCGTGGCAGACATAGATCTGGCTCTGGTTCGACGGGAGCGACAGAGCTTCGACCCCACCGGCCACTACAGCCGCCCGGACGTTTTCGACGTCCGCATCGACCGGCGCCGCCGCGACCCCGCCGTCTTCAGCGACTGATCGCGGCTCTGCAGGCTACGCGCCGACCCTTCGAACCCCCGTCCGGGTCGTGCCGCGCGATCAGCGTCCGGAGTAAAGGGTTCGTCTCCTATCGCCTTTCGGAACGCGCTCAAGCGCGCCACGGCACATTTGAAGCCAAATGTCCGGGATTGGCACCGGATCGGTGGGCACCGTAGCCCTGAGTCGTTCATAGACGTCGATCCAGGGAGGTTGTTAGTGAAGAAGACGAGCGCCGTTTCGTCGGTGCTGTTCGTGATGGGGCTTATAGCAGCATTGTCGTTCCCGGTTCTGAGCAGCGCGGCCGGCAACGAGGCAGAGCAGCAAGGGATGACGAGCCAGGGCAGCGGCTCTATGAGCGAGGGCTCCGAAGCTGGAGACATGGACAAGGACCACATGAAGAAGGGCCACGGCAACAAGGGCATCATGAACAAGCGCCACATGAAGAAGGGCCACGGCAACAAGGGCCACGGCAACAAGGGCCACGGCAACAAGGGCCACGGCAACAAGGGCCACGGCAACAAGGGCAACATGCACAAGCGCCACATGAGTAAGGGTCACGGCAGCCAGGGAAACAACGACAACTCGAACCAGTCGAACAACCACAGTGAGGGCCAGGGGAGCAACGGCTCGAG
>JALYHL010000011.1 GCA_030776625.1 Actinomycetota bacterium
GTCACGGTGCCGGTGTCGGATCCGCCGTTGCCGTCGGAGACGGTGTAGTCGAAGGAGTCGCTGCCCGAGAAGTTGGCGGGAGGCGTGTAGGTGCAAGAGGTGCCCGAGCACGAGAAGGTGCCTCCCTGGGCGGTGGCGCCCGAGCCGGAAGCCGTCAGCTTGTCGCCCCTGTTCGGATCGGTGTCGTTCGCGGTGACCCCGATCGTCAGGGTGGTGTCTTCGTTCGTGCTGCCGGAATCGTCCGTTGCGGTGGGCGGCTTGTTAGGGGCGGCCTGGGCAGGTGGGGCCAGCGTGGCTACCAAAGCCATGGCGACCGCGACTGTGGCGCTGCGTCGCCTCGCGATGTAGCCCATGACTCGCCCCCCCAGCTGTCGTTACCGTCTCGTTACGCTCCCGTGACAAGTATCGGCAGTCGCCATGAGGACTTAAACGCCCCTTTTTGGGGGATTCGGCACCCCCCGACCGCTCCGAAGTGCCCACAGGAATGGCCCACCCGGCGGCGGCACCGCCGCACCGACTCCCGCGCCTCCACGCGGATCAGACGCGGGCGCCGAAACGCCTGGTTCCAGCGGGCTGAGGGAGTGCGGTTTGCGGATCCGGCCTCAGACGCGCTACATTTAGCACTCAAGTCTCAAGAGTGCTAAATGAGCTCCCAAGGAGGTAGCCATGGCCAAGATCCTCTCGTTCGAAGAAGAGGCCCGCCGGTCGCTCGAGCGTGGCATGAACCAGCTCGCCGATGCCGTGAAGGTGACGCTGGGCCCCAAGGGTCGCAACGTGGTTCTCGAGAAGAAGTGGGGGGCGCCCACGATCACGAACGATGGCGTCTCGATCGCCAAGGAGATCGAGCTCGACGACCCCTACGAGAAGATCGGGGCCGAGCTGGTCAAGGAAGTAGCCAAGAAGACCGACGACGTCGCCGGTGACGGAACCACGACGGCAACGGTGCTGGCCCAGGCGATGGTTCGCGAAGGCCTGCGAAACGTCGCGGCGGGTGCCAACCCGATCGCTCTGAAGCGCGGGATCGAGAAGGCGGTCGAGTCGGTCGTCGAGACGATCCGGTCCCAGTCCCGCGATGTCGAGGGGCGCGAGCAGATCGCGCAGGTGGCATCGATCTCCGCGAACAACGACACCGAGATCGGCGAAGCGATCGCGGAGGCTATGGACAAGGTCGGAAAAGACGGTGTCATCACCGTCGAGGAGTCGAACACCTTCGGTCTCGAGCTCGAGCTCGTGGAGGGCATGCGTCTGGACAAGGGCTTCATCTCGCCCTACTTCGTGACGGACGCAGAGCGCATGGAAGCGGTCCTAGACGACCCCTACATCCTGATCGCCAACCAGAAGATATCGGCGGTGAAGGATCTCCTTCCTGTGCTCGAGAAGGTGATGCAGTCCGGTAAGTCGCTGCTGATCATCGCGGAAGACCTGGAGGGTGAGGCCCTCGCCACGCTCGTGGTCAACAAGATCCGAGGCACCTTCAAGGCGGTCGCGATCAAGGCGCCGGGGTTCGGCGACCGGCGCAAGGCGATGCTAGGTGACATCTCGATCCTCACCGGCGGCCAGGTGGTGTCCGAGGAGATCGGCCTCAAGCTCGAAGGCGTCAGCTTGGACATGCTCGGGCGCGCTCGCAAGGTGGTCGTCACGAAGGACGACACTACGATCGTCGAAGGCGGCGGCTCGGCCGACGAGATCACGGGCCGCGTCAATCAGATCAAGGCCGAGATCGAACGCAGCGACTCCGACTATGACCGCGAGAAGCTGCAGGAGCGTCTCGCCAAGCTCGCCGGCGGCGTCGGCGTGGTCAAGGTGGGGGCTGCCACCGAGGTCGAGCTCAAAGAGAAGAAGCACCGGATCGAAGACGCGGTGCAGACGACGAAGGCCGCGGTCGAAGAGGGCATCGTCGCCGGTGGTGGCGTGACGTTGCTGCACGCGGCGGAGGCACTCGAGAAGCTGGAGCTGGACGGCGACGAGGCCACCGGCGCCACGATCGTCAAGCGTGCACTCGAAGAGCCTCTGAAGGTGATCGCTCGGAACGCTGGGATGGAGCCGGGCGTCGTCGCCGAGACGGTGCGCAAGCTCGGCCCGGGCGAGGGCCTGAACGCGGCGACCGGTGAGTACGGGGATCTGTATCGCGCCGGAGTCATCGACGCCGCCAAGGTCACGCGCTCCGCGCTGCAGAACGCGGCCTCCATAGCAGGCCTCTTCCTGACTACCGAGGCCATCGTGGCGGACGCTCCCGAGAAGGAGAAGGCTCCCGCGATGCCGGGCGGCGGGGACATGGATTTCTAAACCCACGGCGGTAGGTACAACTCGAGGCGCCGGCAAAACCGGCGCCTCGAGCGCGTCTATGGGTTGTGGCGGTTGGAAACTGTGCCGCTTTCTTACCGTCGCCGTGTCTAGAGGGTGAACTCCTGACGAGCGATCAAAAGGTCATCAACAAGCGCCTCGGCGATCCAGCGTCCGCGCTCGCTACGAACGAACGGCCGTCTGCTCGAGTCAAGGCCGCAGCGATACGTGCCCGCTCCGGAGTAGTTGAGGTCGCAGCGCTGCCACAACCGATCCCTGCGTTTGCGGACCTTGAAGATCTTGATGGAGACGTCGGAGTGATCGCCCGCCTCGAGGTGGAGTTGGACCCACGTGACACCTTCGGAAACCGAAAGCGTAAGCCTCGACGGTGCGGAGCCAGTGCCGGCGAAGGCGCCGGTGGGACTGCCCAGCATCGCGCTGAGACCAAATGCTGCGACCGACAGCGCCGCGGTCTTCTTCACATGTGCTCCTTCGGTAACTGGGCCGTCTCGGCGACCGAGACCCCTGGTTTTGCGTCCCCGCCTCGCAGCGGGTTTGCCCTTTTCGGTGGAACGTGCTGCTCGTAATAGATCTATCGGTCGTTTCGAGCGTCAGGAAGATGGTTAATCTCGGTGGTATTTCCACCAGCTGCTCGCCCTGGGAGCCGTTCGCTACGCCAGTCGATCAGCACTCATATGGGTGAGAGGCCGGAAGAATCCCGTGGAGCGAGGCTGTTCTAGGAGTCGCCCTCTGGGCTCAGCTCGAGCTCTTTCGAGGTCCGGCGGCGCTCTTTCAGCAGCAACAGGAGGAGCCCGGCGGCGAGCACGAGCGCCACCATCGTGATGATCGGGAGCCAGTCGCGCGGAGGCCGGTTCGTCTGGCGCTGGGCCAGCTCTTCTTGCACCGCGTCGCCCACCGTGAACGTTCCCTCCCAGGTGGCGATCTTGTCGTCGTAGCGGATCTCCACGGCCGCGTCATAGGTGCCGTTGTCGGCCGCCGCCACCCACTGGATCGGGTAGGCGATCGAGGTGCGTGGAACGAAGGTGTCGAGTGGGAACTCGCGTTGGAAGTCGTCGTCGGGGAGCATGATGATCCCGTCGCCCTTGGTGAGGGCTGTGCCCTGGTTCTCGATGCCGATCTCGAGGTAGATGCCATCGGGACGAGCGACGGGCGTGACACCCGAGATCGCCAGCAGCGGCTCGGAAGGCCCTGGAAGGTTCACCTGAACCGCGATGATGCGACGCGTCTGGAAGGCCACGCTGGCGCCGGCCTGTCCCGCGGGCGCGGCCTCGACGTCGTCCTCCTCGGCCGGCGCCCACACGGCTATCCCACCGAGGTGCTCACCTGTGGCGGCATCGTCTGGCACGTCTACCTCGAACGTGACCTCCGCACCTTTGCCGGGTGGGACCGTGACCGAATCCCGATCGAGCGATATCCAGGCTCCAACCGCGTCGCGAGGATCGTTCGGCAACTCGTAGGAAGCGCCCCCGACGGGACCCGTCGTGGCGTCAACCCCAGCCAGGTTCAGCTTCAGTGGCTTGCGAGAGTCGTTCCGCAGGTAGACCGACTGCTCGAGGCGCTGCCCCGGCTCCGCCGCGATCATGAAGTAGCCCTCAGCGCTCTGTGCGCCCGGCCCCGGCTCGGCGACGAACTCGGGGTCGTCCGGTTGTGCCGACGCCGGCACGGTCGCGGTCAGCGACAGGCTCACCAGCACAGCTAGGAAGCAGAGACGCGTCAGTGTCCTCACGCACTCTTTATAGCCGCGAGCCGCCTCCGTTAAGACCGGGCTCAGGGGCCCGAAACGACCGAGAGCGTGACCGTGCTGCGGTAGGTCTTCGCGTAGGCATTGGCCGGGATCGTGAGCTCGAGCGGGTCGGCGACGCTGAAGTTGTACTTGCCCATGCCCGTGTCGGTGGCGGCGCTGGCGATCTTCACGGCGCCCGTGGTGTCGATCCGGTGCGGACCGGCAACCACCGACGGCGGCGGCGATGTGGTCCCGTCCGCCGTGACGGCAGGCGTCGGGAGCTTCAAGGAGTTGAGGGCGAGGGTCTTGCCACCACTCACGAGGGTGGCAGTGGCTGCGTCCCACTCCGCGAACTGCGTAGCCTGCACGGTGACATTCCAGCCGAAGCCGTTGCCGCGGGCGTCGCTCACGCTGAAGTTCGCCATGGCCGCGGTCACCGCCTTCGGCTGGCCATCCAGCGTGGCGCCGGGGAAGTCCGGAACGGACACCCCGGAGACACTCAGGGCGCCGCCGCCAACCTTGGCGTTCGTCGGTGCCGCCGCGGCCGGGGCCGCCACCGCACCCACGAGCAGAGCGGTCGCCGACGTGGCGAGCAAACAGCGCAGGTGATTCCTATTCATGATCGGCGACCTCCTGTCAGTAGGTAGTAGTGGTTACGGACCCGAGACGACCGAGACCGTGACCTCGCTGCGGTACGTGCGTGCGTATGCGTTGGCAGGCACCGTCAGCGTGAGGGAGCCGCCAGGAGTGAAGTCGTAGTTGCCCATGCCGGCGTCGAGAGCCGCGCTGGCGACCTTCACCGCGCTGCCGCTGTCGAGGGTGTAGGGGCCGGTCAGGATCGTCGGGAGTGCCGACAGCGTTCCGTCCGCGAGCACGCTGGGAACCGGCATCTTGAGCGAGCTCGCGGCCAGCTTCTTGCCGCCGGTCACGTATCCACCCGCTCCCGCGTTCAGCGTCGAGTCCCACTCGGCGAATTGGGTCGCCTGGAAGGTCAGGTTCCAGCCGAGGCCGGTGCCTCTCGCATCGGTGACGTCCCACGTACCCATTGCGGCCGTGGTGGACTTCGCGGTGCCGTCGAGGGTGACGGCGGCGAAGTCGCCCACCGTCGGCGTCGTAGCGGTCAGGTCACCACCGGTGAGGCTGATGTCGGTTGGGTCGGTAGCGGCGGATGCCGCCGGCATGGCTAGGGTGCTCACAACGGTCACAGCCAGCAAGCTCGTGGCGAAACGTCGCATCTTCATCTCTAGCATCCTTCTGTCTTCAGAAGCCCCTGATTGGACTTCTCCTCGTACCTAGGTATCGACGCGACGTCGGGCCGCCCCAATGCCCCGGAAGGACTAAATCGGGTGTAGTCATTTCGCCTTATCACGCCGACCTACACCGCTTGCGAGGCAGCTTGGGTCAGGCAGGCACAGATGCGTCAGCCCGCCCTAAATCGCAGCTCCAATTGGGTCGATGGGGTGCTTTACCGGACTAGAGGAGGGTGACCTAGCAGATGTCCGACGCAGAACAAGGTGAGCCCACGATGGGGCTCCTGGACACCATCGCCGAGCTGGAGCATGCCCAGCAGGATCTGCGCCTCGCTCAGGAAGAGACGACCCACTGCTTGGCGCTCGCGGCGGAGCTGCGAGACGGTGAGACGTCACGTCACCTCGAGCGGATGAGCGGTTTCTGCGCGGTCCTCGGAGACGCGCTCGGACTCGATGAGGGACGGCGGGAGACGATCCGGATCGCCGCGAAGATGCATGACATCGGCAAGATCGGCGTCCCCGACTCGATCCGGCTCAAACCGGGTCGCCTGACCGCAGACGAGATGAGCACCATGAAGACCCATGCCCAGATCGGATACGACATCCTCGCCGGCTCCACCTCCGAGCTGGCAACGACCGCCGCTGTGATCGCATGGACCCATCACGAGAAGGTCGACGGAAGCGGCTACCCGCGGCGGCTCGTTGGTGATGAGATCCCGCTGGAAGGCCGCATCGCCGCCGTTGCAGACGTGTTCGACGCCCTGACCACGGACCGTATCTACCGCAAGGGATTCACTTTCGAAGAGGCTTTGGACGTCATGCGGAAGGGTCGCAGGGCGCACTTCGACAGCATGATCCTCGACCTGTTCTTCGACCGCATCGACGAGATCGTCAGCGTGAAGCAGGCGGTCGACGACTCCGCGGCGCGCTTCGTGGGGGCTGCCGTCTAACCAGAACCCGCAGCGCGGGGCGGGGGCCTCTCGAGGCGCGGCCCCGCGCGCCTAGCGGCTTTCTTTGTGAGGGGTGTGGCCCGAGCACCAGCGACAGTACTTCTTGAGCTCGAGCCGGTCGCGATTGTTGTGGCGGTTCTTGCTGGTTATGTAGTTACGCCGCTTGCACTGGGTGCACTCGAGCGTCGCGTGGACGCGGCGATCAGTCGCCATCATTCACCTCGAAAAGTCGTTCGGAAAAGAGGCCGCGAGTATAGAGGAGCGACTCGGGACCCCTAATCCTCGACGACGACTGAGTCGCCGTCGCCGAGCCCTCTCACAACGTTGCCGCGACCGCTCACCGTCGTCAGTCGGTCGGTAACGAGAGCGCCACGCCGTGGGAAGCGGCCACAGATGCCAATCGCCGGTCGAAGGTTGCCAGGGCGGCGCGTCGAGAGAGAGCGAGTGCGAGATAGCACGCGTCGTAAGCGCTCAGATCGAGAAGCAGCGGGCCCACGAGCGTGAGCAAGGGCCGGACGCCGACGGCAACAAGATCAAGGTTGGACAGATCGTCGATCGCGCGTAACAGGTTCTTGTGGGCCAGGATCGATGCTCGCGACACCTTCCGGAAGCCGTTGGCGACCTCGGAGAAGATGAGATCGGGGGCCAGAACGTCGAGAGCGGGGTCCTCCATCAACGGAGCTACCAGTGGATGACGGCGCCCCGGCAGCAACCATTCGAACAGCGCGCTTGCGTCGATAACAACTTCAGCGATCCCGATCCTCCCGGATCATCTTCACGAGATCGACACCCTCGACGCCGGACCCCATCTGCAGGCGACGCTGCTCGACGTTCAGCATGATCTGCGCCCTCGCTACGAGCCGCTCCGCGAGAGCCTTCTTGAGGATGGCTATCGTCTCGGCCGAGATCGAACGGCCATCTTCTGCCGCCGCACTTCGGAGCGCCTCATACAACTCATCGGGGATACCGCGAACGTGGAGCGCTTTCGCCATCCTTCTCATGCTAGCACAACGCTAGCAGGGTGAAAGCGCACCAGCGGTCACCACAAACGGGAGACGCTCGTCGTCCAGGTGTAGCGGGTACCGGCGAAGCGCTACGAGCGCTTGAAGCGGCGCTTCTTGAGCTTCCCCTCGCCCGGCCCCCAGTACATCCGGCTGTTAGGGGCGAAGGCCGTGATCGGGTCGTCGGCGGAACGGTCTTGCGCGTCGAGCCCCGCCCACACCTCGTCCATCGGGTTCTTCCGCTCGTCGTGATCGGCTGGGAGCGGTGGTGGTGGAGGCGGAGGGGGGCTGAGGATCGCCGCCTCAGTCGGAACTGGCCGCGGGTCTGTCTGAAGCTGCTGGTACAGGTCCACCGCAGACGCAGCACGCTGCTCTGGCTGAGCTGGCTGAAGTGGCTGATACACCGCTTCGCTTCCGCCGGCGCCTGGTCGCTCGGTTACCGACCTTAGCTTCAGCGAGTGCCCGAGTAGGCAGAAGCCCCCGACGTCTTCCACATCGGTCCCACAGCGCGGGCAGTAGCGTTGCGCCACCTTCGTAACCTCCACCCCGATTAAGTCGGCACCAGCGACCCTAGCTTGAGTCTGGGGTGCTCTCAACAGCCTGAGCCGCATGGAAGAGGCCCCGTCGATGGGACGGGGCCTCGAGGATCGTCGTAGCGGCGGGTGGACTCGAACCACCGACTCAGCGATTATGAGCCGCTTGCTCTGCCCCTGAGCTACGCCGCCCTGGAGGCGCTCGACTGCAGCACTCCGAGCCCCGTCACAGAATCGAACTGTGGACCTTCTCCTTACCATGGAGACGCTCTGCCGACTGAGCTAACGGGGCGTTGGGACCGCCCGCGAGTGTAGTGGATGGGCCTCCTACGTCGTAAAGACGAGGGGCCCGGGCGGACACGTGAAGCCGCTGAAGTCGCTCGACCGCGTCTTGCTGTGTCACGACCGTTAGGCGCTCGTCGACTCGATCGCCGCCATAGGTCTCGCGAGCGGGATCCGCACGTGGAACGTGGCACCCCGACCCGGCTCGCTCTCCACCGTGAGCGACCCGCCCATCGCCTCGATGGAACGCTTGGCGATGAACAGCCCGACGCCCGGCCCCTGTGTCTCTCGCGTCAAGACGTGGCCGAGCCGGACGAACCGATCGAAGATCCGCTCCTGATCGATCTTCGGGATGCCCGGCCCCTCATCTGAAACCGACAGTCGCGTGTAGCCGTTCTCTTTCGCGATCGTTACCTCGATGCATCCGGAGTCGGGGCCGTACTTCCGAGCGTTGTCCAGTAGATGCTCGACCGCCTGTGACAGCCGCTCCCGATCTGCTCGCACGACCACTTCTTCCACTGCCGTGACTTCTACCTGAGGGTGGTCGGGCAGTATGGAGGCAACGCGGCCCCGCACCATCTCCTCGAGCGGCACCTCCTCTGGGAACACCTGCACGTCACCCGCCTCCATCTGAGACACCGCGAGCAGGTTCATAACGAGACGCTCGAGGCGGTCCGAGCCCCGCTTCATGATCTCGATCATCTGTTCGCCGACCTCGCTGTTAGCCCCCCTGTTCGGTCGCGACAACACCTGCAGCGACCCCTTGATCGTGGTCAGTGGCGTGCGGAGCTCGTGTGAGATCGTGGAGAGGAAGTCCGACTTCGACTCCTCGAGCTCGTGCTCGGCGGTGATGTCGCGGACCAACAACACCCAGCTGCGCTGATCCTCCGACTGCACCTCACCGGCCGTGACGGCGATCCAGCGGGGAGGGCCTTGACGCGTCACGAGCTCGAGCTCTTCATCCGGAGGGACGGTGACGATATCCATCCCCTCGATGCGCCGGTGGTACCGGTCGCGCACCAGAACCCTGTCTGACCACCTCTCCCCGATGACGCGTTCCTCGACGAACCCGGTGATGCGCGCGAGGGCTGGGTTCCAAGCCCGGATGATGCCGTCTTCATCCAGTAGACAGATGCCCTCCTTGGAGCCCGCGAAGATCTGCTGGAACCGCTCCCGCTCCTCGGCGACCTGCGCGAAGAGCCGGTAGGAATCGAGCGTGAGCACGAGCTCGTTCCCAAGCGCCTCGAGGAGCCGCGCGTCGCTCTCGCCGAACTCATCGGCTCCAACGCGATCGGAGGCGACGAAGCACCCGATCACCTGGTCTGAGTCCACGAGCGGGGTTGCGACGAGATCCCGACTCCCCATTTGGTCTGCCAGGTGCTTGTGGGGCCCGCCCTCCAGGCCTGCGACGGTGATGTACTTGCGCGTCCGTTGGACCTCCCGGACCAAGTTCATGATGCGAGCGTCTTCGTCAACCGGCCCCGCGTGAAGGACGTCGCCGTTACGGATCGCGTAGTGATGCAACTCGCCGCGCACGGGAAGTACGACCTGTGCCTCCACCGCCGACACCATCTTCGCCGCAGCAGAAAGGAACCTAGTTACCGCGACGTCGAACGTCGGGTTTACAGCGAGGGCACGGCTGGCCTCATGGAGCTTCTCGACCCGCTCGCGCTCTTGCTCGTGGCGCAAGAAGGCTCGATATCCCAGAAATAGAGCGATCATCGGGACTGGGAACAGCAGAGCGCTCCACGGGGAACCTTCGTACGAGGCGGCTAGCAACAGGCCGAGTACGACGTTGCCGGCTAGGTTCGTGAGCGCGGCCGACGCGACCTCGCGCAGCAGTTCGACGAAAGATCTGCCCTCGGCAAGTGAGATCGCGCCGGCTACGAAGACGTGTGTCATCAGCGCAAATATCAGGACCGCGGCAACCGCTACCAGTGCGCTGATCGGTGTCAAGCGTCCCGCGGGGTCACCGAAAGCAGTCCAGAACGCCGCAGCTGCCGCGGCTGCACAACCGAACTGTGCGACGTTGAAGATGCCCTTTGCGATGCCGACACGCCGGTGAGCGATGCTCACGATCGCCGCTCCCACAGTGACTCCCCAGACCGTCTGCGAGAACGACAGCCCCACGACCATAGGCAGGAACACCGCTTCGGCGGTGCTCAGCCCGACGCGGCCGCCCTGATGATGGAACAGCAGAACGACCAGCTCAGCCGCCGTGTACAAGGCGATGAGCAGGATCCAGTAAGGGACGTTCGTGTCAAACCCGTGCGGCGCCACCGCGCTCTGGGCGAGGACCCAGCCCAGCGCGACCGTTAGCACTCCGATATAGACACGCAGCTTGAGGAGACTCACAAGCATCACCGTCGGCTACGAGGCCCGCTAATCAACGGCAAGAAACGAAGCAGGGGTCAGTCCCAGGCGGCGGCGTACCAGTGGCTCTTCCAGGAGGCCGCCTTCCAGGAGGCTGCGTCCCAGTCGACGCCCTTCCATGACGCCGCGTCCCAGTCGAGGTTGTCCCACTCGGTGCCCTTCCACGAGGCGGCGTCCCACGTGGTTGCCTTCCAGGAGGCGGCTTTCCAAGAGGCCGCCGCCCAGTCTTCAGTCTTCCACGAAGCAGCCTTCCAAGACGCCGCGTCCCAGCCACTCGTGGTGAAGTTGGTGGCGACGTAGGGGAACAGCCCCGTCGGATTGTCGGACGTGGCGCTCTCTGGATCGAGCTGAGCGTTGAACTCTCCGGTTAGAGCGATCTGGCCGGCGGGTGTCACGACCTCGACCTCGATCGAGCCACGGTCCAGGTCCAAGAGGCCGAGCCCGGTCGAGCGCTCGATGTTCTGGTTCGCCGATCCGGTCAGGTCGCTCGTGGACGCAGCGTACGAGTCGATGAGTCCGGCGCCGGCCTTCAGAGGGTCGGTCTCACCGATAGCCCGAGCCGTCTCGGTCAGACGGAACTTCACCTGGTCCGGGTTTAGGTCCGGGTTGCGGTGCAGGATCTGAGCAACGACACCCGAGACGGTAGCGGTGGACATCGACGTGCCCGTGCCACGGAAGTACCCGCCGTCGATGCTCGCCGAGGAGCCGTACTTCTGCTCGATGGCGCTACCCGGAGAAGCCAGCGAGATCGTGTGGACGCCAGGAGAAACGACGTCCGGTTTGGCTAGCCCGTTCGAGCGCGTGGGGCCACGGCTGGAGAAGACCGGGACCAGGTCGTCTCCGGCGGCGATAGAACCCTCGTCGTTGCTCGAGCCGACGGTGATGACGAAGGGGTCGTCGGCCGGCTTCATGATCGTGCCGGAGTCGGGACCGCTGTTGCCGCCCGAGACGACGACCGCGATACCGGCGTCCCAGGCCCGCTCGACCGCATAGTTCAGCGGCGAGAGACGGTAGTCCTGAGAGGAGTCGGATCCGAGGGACAGGTTCAGCACGCGGATCGCGTAGGTGTCTTCGTGAGCGACGAACCACTGGATCCCGGCGAGGATGGTGGAGATGTCGGTCGAGCCGTCGAATCCGGCAGCCTTGACCGTCACGACGCGAGCCTCGGGAGCAGCACCCTTGTACTTGCCGTTGGACGAAGTTCCGTCACCCGCTATGAGGCCCGCCATGAAGGTGCCGTGACCGAAAGTGTCCTCGCACTCGGCCTCGGTCCCCGCCTCGGCCGTGAGGTCCGCGCCACAGATGACGCGGCCCGCAAGGTCCGGGTGGTTGTAGACGCCGGTGTCGAGGAGCCCTACCGTGACGCCGCGGCCCGTGATGCCCTCGCTCCAAGCCTGCGTCGCGCGGACGACCTTCTGGATCCGGTGGGTGATATCGCTTCCGTCGCCGTCACCATGGAAACCGACCCTCTCGTTCGGGCTGACCTGGAAGATCGAAGGGTTCGACTCGAGCAGGTTCAGGGAACGCGCCGGAACCTCGGCGGACACACCCTTGATGATCGAGAGATCACGGGTGATGGTGCCCCCGACCGACTCGACCGCCCGGCGCGCCTCAGCGGAGCCGTTCACGCCCTGGACGATGACGGACACGACCTTTGCCGCTTCCTCGGAAACCGCGGGTGCTGCGGGCGACAGCCCGAGCATGAGTAGAGACACCAAAACGGCCGCGACGATCGTGCGGCTTAGCTTGATGGCTCGTCCGGCTGTTAGGGCCAGAGGCATCGTCGTCATCTGCCTTTCTTGTCTCCCAGTTGTTGCGTCAGAGACAACATCCGCTTTAGAGGGCTCGAGCACCATGGCCCAGACACACCAAATAGGCATTAGTCCGGGGTAGCTACTCCGGCACGAACAACCCCCTGCTCACGGGCCATGTAAAGCGGACAGTTCTTCCAATAGGTCCACAAGGGCGTCGTATAGCTCATCAGCATCATCGGTTGACTCACCTACACAGGTGGCGCCTAGCTTCCCGTAAGACCGGAGCGCGCCGAGGAGGTGGAGAAAGATCCCCGTCTGCGCTGCGCGGTCATACGCGAGCCCCTCTGCCCGTACGGCGCGCATCACCTCGACGGGGTCGAGGCCCACGTAGCTCGGTGACTTCAGGTTGTCGGTCGCCACGTAGCAACGCGGGCCTGCATCGGTGACCAGCTCTCCCGAAGCCTCGTCGTAACGCCCGCAAGTCGCGTGCCTGACCATGAGGAACGGATGAGTCGTGCCGCCCATGCGCAGGTTGATCTCGCTCAGGTAGGTCTCTCCGACAGGGGTGACGAGGAAGTCCATCGCGAACGAGCCGATGACGCCCTCGGCCGCAAGCACACGTGCCACGCTGCGGGCGTGGTCCTGGATCAAGCTCCTATAAGAAAGGTGCGCTGGGAACCGGCAGCCGAGGTAGACCTGATCGTCCGGCCCCCCCAACAACTGGTCGTGCGTCGAGATGACCTCGTCCGAGCCGTCCGGCAGGATCCTCATCTGCACGCTGGGCGACGCGATGCCGGGATCGCGCAGCAAGAGCTCGACGACGGCGCCGCCCAACTGGATCTTGGGCCCGAATGTCTCCCAGTTTTCCTCGCCGGCGCAGAACACCGTCCGAGAATCGACCAGGCGGCCGGTGACGCTCTCCAGCTCGACGATCGCGTTGCCCTGCCCCGAGAACCCGTCGTTGAGCTTGATCACGGCGGCGCCGGCTCCGGGTTGCTCGGCGCGCAGCCGCTGGATCTCGTCTTCCAGCACGTCCAGGTCGTAGATGTCTTCGGCGCCGGCGAGCACCGGCACCCCGGCGCGCTTCGCGACTTTGCGCGAACCGCTCTTCGAGCCAAGATGAACGAGGTGCAGCGGAGCCCCATAAAGAGCAACCCCCGTCTCCTCCGCGAGCCTCACCTCGAGCTCCGTGACGTTGAACGGCAAGATGTAGGACTGCTCGGCCCCGCCCGCTAGCTCGCGGATCCGCTTAGCGGCATAAGGGTGGTCGAGGACCTTCTCCGTCAGCGGACGGATCGACAGGTCTCCCAGCGACATGACGTAGAGGCGGTCGGCTGCGTGCGCGGGGTCGTCCAACAAGCTCAGGTAGTAGTCGACGATCGGCTCCGGGACCCGCAGGGAGGTGATGTAGAGCATCTTCAGACGAGGGTTGCGTAGCAGCAGCAAGAGGCACAACAACCGCTCCTCGTAGTGCTGGATGCCGACGATCTTGCGGAGCTCCTCCGGCGGGAACGACAGCGACGGGAGCACTATGACCACTCCCTCGTCCAGCTCGGAGGGCGCCCGCGCGCCGACCGCTCCGCGACGAGGCTCGGCATCCACAGCCCGAGGTTAATCTGCGGCCCGTTTGACCCGAGCGGGCGGCGAGAAAACTTTCTCCTGACCCGTATCCCTGGTGGATGACAGACGTTGTACCGGGTGCAGCTCACGAAAAGGCAAACCCACCGTGAGGTGGGGGCGCAAAGCCACGGGACCTCGACAAGCGAGGTAGCCCAGCTACCGAAAGGAGCACCACGTGGAGACACGACTTCTGAGGTCGAAAGGCCTTCGCTTCCTGGCCGGACTTCTTCTGGCCGCCTACTACGTCATCGGGCTCTCCGCCGGTGCCTTCGCCGCGGGTGACCGCGACCGCGACGACGACGGCATGCCGAACCGCTGGGAGGTCAACCACGGCCTGAACCCGGACCGCGCCAACGCCGGCGGCAACCCGGATCACGACGGGCTGCGCAACCTCGCCGAGTACCGCCACGACACGGAGCCGAAGGATGAGGACTCCGACGACGACGGCATGGACGACGGTGACGAGGTGAAGGACGCCGACGAGGACACCGACGCCGATGACGCCGACACCGACGATGACGGCACCGAAGACGGCGACGAGGACGAGGACGAGGACGGCGTCGACAACGAGGACGAGGACGACGCGGACGAGACCTGCACCGCCGACGACGATGACGCCGACGAGGACGGGCTCGACGACGAGGACGAGAACGACAGCGGCTCCGACGGCGACCTCGATGACGACGGCGTCGAGGACGAAGACGACGCGGACTCCGACAACGACGGCACGGAAGATGGCGACGAAGACTCTGACGCCGATGGTGTCGACGACGAGGACGAGGACGACGATCTGGACGAAGACGGCGTCGAGGACGCCGACGACTGTGACGAGTCCGACGAGGACCTCGAGGACGAGGACGACTCCGAGGGCTCTGACGACTAGCTAAAGAACCGCATAGATACAGACGAAACAGGACACGGGGGTCGCTATGGCCCCCGTGTCTTCTTCATTCACGCGCCGCACCTCCTTTCGCTAAGGAACCGATGAGCCTCGGCACCGCTTTCGAACCCACCCTCGCTGCCGCCCGCGTGGGCGCAGAGTGGGCGTGGCGCGACCTGTATCGCGAGTTCGCTCCGGTCGTCGCCCGCTACGTGAAGGCGCGACGAGCGGCAGAGCCCGAGGACCTCGTGGCAGACGTGTTCGTCCAGGTGGTTCGCAAGCTCGATCGGTTCAGCGGGGGCGAGGACGACCTCAGAGGATGGATCGTCACGATCGCCCACCACCGCTTCGTCGACTCGCTGCGCAGCAGGTCGCGGCGACCCGTCGACCCGGTGGCAGACGAGATCCTGGCGCAGGAAGGCGGACACGCGGACCTCGAAGAGCAGGCTTTGACGAAGCTTCGCTCGGACGAGGTGCAACAGGCCATGAAGCGGCTGTCTCCAGACCAGCAAGACGTGGTGTTCCTACGTCTCATCGCCGGCCTCAGCATCGCGGAGGTCGCCGACGCTCTAGGAAAGAAACCCGGAGCGGTAAAGGCCCTTCAGTCGCGCGCAGTGGCCGCCCTCAAACGAGATCTCCCACAGGCCGTTTCCTCATGACCTCCTTCGACGTTGAACGAGACATGACCCACACGACCTTGGACGACCTCGACCTGGTCCTCTCCGGCGGAGCAGTGCTCGGTGGCGACGCCGCGTTGCAGGAGTTGGCGCACATCGTCCAGCAGGTTCAGGATGCCTATCCGGCCGTTGCTATCCCACCTGCTTTCGAAGATGCGCATGTGGCGATGATCATGCACGCGGTGAGCGAGACCGCCGCGGCCGCCGCGGTAGACGCGCCGCCCGAGCCGCGTGCATCCATACGTGCCCGGTCGGAGCGAATGCTGGCGCCGTGGACGAGGAAGATCGCGGCTGCCACGCTCTCGCTCAGCACCGCGTTCGGAGGCATGGCCTACGCGGGAGTCCTCCCCGACCCGATCCAGCAGTTAACGGCAGACGTCGCTGAACGCGTTGGCGTCGACCTTCCGGCGCCCGCCGACGGCGCGCCGGTCGTGGAGGTCGACGAGCACGGGCCAGAGGACACAACGGATGAGCCGTCGCCAACGGGTGCGGGATCTGAGACCACCAACAGCCACCGCCCCGGTGCCAGTGGCGAAGCCTCGGAGGAAGAGGCGGAGCGTCGTGAGGATCGGGCTCGCGGCGAGGGCGCTGGTTCACGGTCTGCCGAGACCGACGACGGCGAGCAGGAGAGTTCGCCGGGGGAGGCCGAGCACGACGCCGATAGCGAGGACGAGGACGAGAGCGAAGATCAACGTGAGCCCGGCGACTCCTCGGACGAGGGCGACCAAGCTGATGACTCCGCGGAAGACGCTGCTGAAGAAGCGGACGACGTCGACGATGGAGCAGACACGGGAGATGAAGACTCCGGAACCGATGACGAGGTCGAAGATGCCGATCCCGCCGATGATTCCGACGACGTCGAGCCCGACAGCAGTGACCTGGACGAGGAAGTCGAGGACTAGAGCGACAGCGTCGCTTCGACGCGTCTAGCTACCTCCGGTCCAGTTCTTCCTGTGTGATGGCGAACATCACGTGGTCCTCCCAGACATCGTTGATGTGCAGGTACCGCAACGACAGTCCCTCTCTCCGGTAACCGGCCTTCTCGAGAGCCCTCATCGAAGCGGGGTTGCGCGGCATCACGCCCGCCTGAACCCTGTGGAGTCCCAACTCTGTGAACGCGAGCCTGGTTACGAGCCGGATCGCGTCAGTCGCGAAACCCTTGCCGTTGTGCTGTTCGTCGACGAAGTACCCGATCGTCGCGTTCTGCCATGCCCTGCGAGCCACGTTTGAGAGAGTGATCGTTCCGACGAGCTCACCGGCGGGGACGAAGATCCCGAAGTGATACGCCCTGTCTGCCGCCGCGCTCTCCAGCGCGAACGCAAGCTGAGAGGTCTGCTCCTCCAGCGTGTAGCGCATCCCGGGACGGCGCGGCTCCCACGGTCTGAGGAAGTCGCGGTTCCGCACGCGGAGCTCGAGTAGATCGGGAGCGTCCTCCGCCTCCAAGAGGCGGACGTAGACGCGCTCTCCGGCGGCTCTCATCCGTTCAACAGAGACGTTCACCGGCAGGTGCCGCGATCGCAAGAGCGTGGCGGGAAGAGGATTTGAACCTCTGAAGGCATACGCCGGCGACTTTACAGGCCGCTCCCTTTGGCCACTCGGGCATCCCGCCAAGTTACGGCGGCAAGGATAACGGCCGGTGGGTGCAGAGGGCAGAGCGGCTAGTCGCTGCCCTCGGTGTGATCGTGCGTAGCCTCTTCCAGCATCTGCGCCAGCGCGGAGCTCGGGTCCAGCACGGCCCGCCCCTCGGACTGCGGCAGCTGCAGGTCGACGGGCGTCGGAAGGATGCCGAGTTCGAGGCCGTTCGTGGACAGCGCCTCTTGCAGCGCCGCCTCTGCCAGACCGAAGGCACCGCTCGCGGGAGACGAACCCGTCGCCCACAACGATTCACCCGCGAACGTCAGCTCGGATCGGTCGGGAACGAAGCCGTCGCCGAACCTACGAGCCGCGGTGATCGCACCAGACTCGTACTGCTTCTGTCGCTTCTTGTCGGTCTTGTTCACGACCCCAAGAACACGGGTCTCGGCTGCGCGGAGCCACTGCACGAGGTACTTCATCGGGTTCTTCGGGTCGTCGCCGTCCGGCCCGTAAAAGCCGAAGTGGACGTGCGGCGGCGTGGTCGCGGCGTTGCCGGAGTTCCCGCAGTAGCCGACGACGTCGCCGACCTGGACGGCGTCACCGTTGCGGAAGCTACGGTTCAAAGCGGAGAGGTGCGTCATGTACCAGTACCTGCCGTCGGGCCTGTGCACCCGAGCGGTCAGTCCACCGAGGCCGCCGTTCGACATGCTGATCGTCCCCGCCTCGGGAGCCAAGATCGGATCTCCCAAGTCGCAGAAGACGTCTTGGCCCTCGTGCAGGCGGATCTGGCCGGGGGCCGGACCGTATCGGTAGGCGTGCCAGGTGTCGAGCCACGAGGCGTTGCCCGCGATGATGAAGGGCGGATAGACCTTCGCGACTACGTCTTCCTGCGACATCCCGAGCGAACGCAACCGGATCGCGGTGGCGACGAGCTTCGATGTGTCGAACGCTCCCGGGATCCGCCCCGCGATGCTGCGTGGCGGCGGGAGCATGAGCTCAGCTTGCTTGCGCTTCTTCCGACGGAGGCGCTTGCGCTTCTCTTCCAGCGTCTCGCCCGGCCGCTTGCCTCCGGCCTTGCGGTCACCCTTCTTCGCGTCACCGCCGTCTTTGCCGTCGCCGCCCTTGCCGTCCCCATCGGGATCCTCGTCGCCGCCGGTGTTGTTGCCACCACCGCCACCGTTGGGGTCCTCCTCGCCGCCGCCGCCGCCACCACCACCGCCGCCACCGGGGTCGGGGTCTTCGGAGGGGCTGGAGGTGGGCTTCGGCGAGCTGAGGAGGTCGGGAATCGTCGGCGTCGGGACCTGCGCGCTTGCATCGGGGGCAACGAAGCGGGAAGCGGGACGCGGCAGTGCGACGAAGGCGCCCATCAGGACCACCACCGCCAGCGCCAAACGTGCCGGACCCCTCATGTGTTGCGTTCCTCTCTGCTGCTGGATAACTCCGCGGCGTGACGTCGCCGCTACGCTACGACGTCTGTACGTTTAACTTCGCCACAGCCGCCCCTATTCCTACTCTTCATAACGGCGTCGGGGCGCTCGCGCTATAGCCCGGATTGACCCTTTTTGCGCGTTGTAGGGCGGAGCCCGAGACAATGGCACACCACCCGGCGCGCTGGGTTGCCGACGGGGGCGGGTATCACAGGGGGATGGAGGTCCGGGCGGTGTTATTCGCCGCGGGGCGCGGGAAGCGGCTTCGCCCTCTCACCGACAGGCTGCCCAAGCCCGCGCTGCCGGTGCTGGACCTACCTCTGTGCGCCTGGAGCCTGGCGGCTCTGGTAGGCGACGGGCCGGGGGTGGTCGTGAACGCGAGCCACCTGGGGGATCGTCTCGCCTCCGCGTTGAGCGGGCTCCCGTTCGAGAACTGGGAGTTGCTGCAGGAGGGACCTGAGGCATACGGGACTGCCGGGACGCTACGAGCGCTGCGGGAGCGCGTGACGGAACACGTGATCACCTGGAACGGAGACATCGTCACCGACCTCGACCCAGCGGAGCTGCTCGATACCCACAGTCGTGTAGGCGCGGCCGCCACGATCGCCATCACCCGGGTGGCGGAAGGAGCCGACGTGGTCGGCGACAGCCGCGTCACCGGTTTCATCGACCGGCGGTGCCTGCCCAGCGAGCCCGGGGGCCGGTTCATCGGCGCCGGGGTGTTCGAGCGTCGCGCTCTAGAGCTTCTGCCGGATCATCGACCTGCAGGGCTGGGCGAGACGTTGCTGCGAGATCTCGCGGAGCCCGGCGATCTCGGCGTCCACGACTTCACCGGCTACTGGCTGGACGTCGGGACGCCCGAGCGATACCTCGAGCTATCGCTGGACGTCCTCTACGGGCGCGCCCCCGCGCTGCCGATTCCACCTCCCGGCCGGATCGTCGAGATCAACGGCGGCCGCGCCTACGTCGGTCCAGACTCCGTCGTTGCGGAAGGCACGCTCCGCGCCGGCGCGGTGGTGTGCGCGGGCGCGGCGGTGATGGAAGGAGCGACCGTCGAGAACGCGGTGGTGTGGCCGGGCGCGCGCGTGCCCGCGGGCACGCGGGTGAACGGCACGATCTGGACCGGCTAGAAGAGCGAACCCTCCGCCAGCTCCGTCACGATGCGGGGGTAGACGAACACCGCCACAAGGGCCGCGGCGGCCGCTCCCATCGCCACTCGCATCAACGCAGGCACCTCGACAGGCTCTTGAACCTCCGAGGTCTCGAAGAACATCCGCTTCACGACCGCGAGGTAGTACCAGGCCGCTATCACCGCGTTGATCCCCATCGCGACCGCGAGTAGGTACGACTCCGCCTGGATCGTGGCGACGAATACGAAGACCTTCGCCCAGAACCCAGCCATCGGAGGGGTTCCTGCCAGCGAGATCAAGAAGCCGGCCAGCAGCGTCGCCAGCACCGGGCTCCGCTGCCAGAGCCCGGAGTAGTCATCGATGAAGTAACTGCCTCCGCGCCGCGCGAAAGCGACCGCCGCCGCGAACGCCCCAGCGTCCATGATCCCGTAGATGGCCAGGTAGATGACCGCGGATTGGAACGCCTGCCGGTTCGACTCGACCGCACCGGGCTCGATCAGCGCGAGCGCCACCAAGACGTAGCCGGACTGCGCGATCCCGGAATAAGCCAGCAGCCTGATGATGTGCTGCTGACGAAGCGCGATGAGGTTGCCGACGGTCATCGTCAAGATCGCCAACACCGCGAAGATCGGCCGCCACGTGTCGGCTACGTCCGGGAACGCTCTGAACATCAGGACCAGCAACCCTACGAAGCCACCGATCTTCGACGCGGTCGAAAGGAACGCGGCCACCGGGGAGGGGGACCCCTCATAGGTGTCGGGCGCCCAGAAGTGGAACGGCACCGCGGAGATCTTGAACGCGAAGCCGACGACGATGAAGAAGACGCTCAGGACGATCAGCGGCTCGTCTGCGGCACCGAGGTTCGCGCGGATCCCGTCGAGGAGGATCTCTCCCGTCGCGCCGTAAGCGAGCGACATCCCGTAGAGCATCACCGCCGACGACAGCACCCCGAACAGGAAGAACTTCAAAGCGGCCTCGTTCGACTTCGCATCACCCTTGCGCAGCCCCGTCATGACGAAACCGGGGATGGAGATCAGCTCGATGGCGATGAAGATCGTGATGAGGTCGCGGGCGCTTGACATCACTAGGCCCCCGAGGAGCGCGCACAACAACAAGAAGTAGTACTCGCCCTGGTAGTAGCGCCCGGCGCGGAAGTAGTGGAACGAGATCGACAGGATCAACAGGCCCAGGACACAGAAGACGCCCTTGAACAGCAGGGCGAATCCGTCGACCTCGAAGGCGCCCGCGAGCGTCAGCCTGTCTCCTTGGCCGATCAGAGACACGATCGCCGCGAGCGTGGCAAGGATCCCCGCGGCCGCGAGCGGCATCGCAGCCCACTTGACCTCGTCGGGCAAGAACAGGTCCGCCACGAGAACGGCGCAAGCCGCCGTGGTCAGGACGAGCTCGGGCGCTATCGCGTGCCAGTCCACCTGCGCGGCAACAGCCCCCGCCGCCTGAGCCAGCTCGATCATCTAGTCGGCTCGAGCACCACTAGTGGCCTCCGCCCGCGGCTGCGGCTCCGTCCGCCGCGCCACCGAGCAAACCGACCAGGGCTTGGACGGCCCCGTCCGTCACGTCGAGGAGCATCTTCGGGTACAGGCCGGCCGCGAGGATGAGGACGAGGAGGGGCGCCCACGCCAGCCACTCGAGCCTCACGATGTCGTGGATACCGTGGGCCTCTGCGAACTTCTCCGGAACGCGCCCCTGCACGACCCGCTGCACCGTCCACAGCAGGTAACCCGCGGTGAGCACGGTCCCGATTCCTCCGCCGACCATCAAGACGCGGAACAAACCTTCGCTCAGGCCCGGGTGCGGGTTGTAGGAACCGAGCAAAGCCAGCATCTCGCCCCAGAACCCCGCCAGTCCCGGAAGACCTAGAGAGGCGATGGCCGCGTACGCGAACACCGTGCCGAAGCGCGGGATCTGCTGGAGCATCCCGCCGAGGGCCGCGATCTCGCGGGTGTGGTAGCGCTCGTGCATAGAACCGGCGAGGAAGAAGAGCATCCCGGTGATGAGCCCATGGGCGACCATCCCGAAGATCGCGCCGTTGATGCCCTCGTCCGTCAGCGTGGCGATCCCCAGCATCACGAAGCCCATGTGACCGACAGACGAGAACGCGATCAGTCGTTTGAGGTCGGTCTGCGCGAAGCAACAAAGCGCGCCGTAGATGATCGCGATCACCGAGAGGACCCCGATGATGGGCGCGTAGTTCACCGCCGCATCGGGCAGCAGCGGTAGCGCGATCCGGATGAAGCCGTACGTGCCCATCTTCAGCATGATGGCCGCCAGCAGGACGGATCCGACGGTCGGCGCCTCGGTATGCGCGTCGGGCAACCACGTGTGGAACGGCCACATCGGAACCTTGATCGCGAAACCTAGGAAGAGCCCGAGGAAAGCGATGTTCTGGAACAACTCCGAGCCGAACGGGGCCTGGTCGCGCAGGGCGAGCATGTCGAAGGTGCGCGGCTCGCTCTGGAAGTACATGGCCAGGAAGCCCAGGAGCATGAAGATCGATCCGAAGAGGGTGTAGAGGAAGAACTTGACGGCGGCGTACTCGCGGCGCGGACCACCCCAGATCCCGATCAAGAAGTACATCGGGACGAGAACGATCTCGAAGAAGATGAAGAACAGGATCAGGTCCAGCGCGATGAAGGAACCGTTCATCCCCGTCTCCAGGATCAACACCAGCGCCATGAACGCCTTCGTTTTTCCGGGGGCCGGGATGTGGAACCACATGTAGATCGTGCAGAGGAACGACACGAGCACCGACAGCACGAGCAGCGGCAACGACATACCGTCGACGCCTATGTGATAGCGCGCATTGATCTGTTGGATCCATTCCGCGTTCGCGTCGAGCTGGATTTCGCCCGCGTGCGCGAAGTCGAACTGGAAGAGCAAGACGATCCCCACCAACAGCGCCAACCCCGCGAAGACCGACCCGATCAGCTTGATCAGCCGCTCTTGCGTGGGAGGAACGAAGAGCAAGACGATCGCGCCGAGCGCAGGCAGGAACGTCGCCAGGCTTAGCCCCCAACCGTTGTCGAACCACTCCATGCTCTAGGACCCCTCCCTCTACGTGAGCGCGAACAGCGCGACGAATATGGCTACGGCGGCAAAGAGGACCGCGGCGTAGCGCTGGATGTTGCCGGACTGGATGTAGCGAAGCAGGCCTCCCGACGCGCCCGTCAAACCGGCCGTCGCGTTCACCGCGAAATCGACCACCTGCTGATCGATTACGGCGTACGTCGGCTGCGCCACCGCGACCGTGCCGCTGGCGGCGCCGTTGACGATGCCGTCCAGGATCTTCTGATTCGTCCAGTAGGTGCCGCGCGCGATCGGGTACTGGACGGGCCTGACGATCCCGTTCAGATAGAAGTCGTCCAGGTAGTAGCGGTTCTGAACGAACCGGTACGCCCAGGCGAACGGGCCGCCGAGGATGTCGACGTCCCAGCGCCTGCGCAAGAACAGCAGGAGGCCCAAGAAGATCGCACCGGCCGCAAGGATGGTCGCGAGGATTGGAAGCACGACGTTGTACAGCGTCGAGAAACCGTGGTGCTCGTGCCCCGGCACGGTGATCCAGGTCGGGAACGGGCCGATGACGGGGAAGCCGAGGAAGCCCACGACGACAGCGGCCCCCGCCAGGATCCACAGCGGCGTCACCATCGCACCTCCGGCCTCATGCGGATGGCCGTGTCCGCGGTATTCGCCCCAGAACGTCTTGACGCACGCCCGCGTCATGTACAGCGCGGTGAGGAAGGCGGTGATGGTTCCGGAGATCAGCACGATCCATGCGGAGGCGCGGTGTCCCTCGCTAGCGGCCCGCAGCGCGCCACCGATGATCTCGTCCTTCGAGAAGAACCCCGCGAGCGGGAAGATCCCGGCCAAAGCCAGCGAGCCGATGATGAACGTCCTGAAGGTGTGCGGCATGAACTTCCTGAGACCGCCCATATCACTCATGTTGTTGCTGTGAACCGCGTGGATCAGCGACCCTGCGCCTAGGAACAACAGAGCCTTGAAGAAGGCGTGCGTGAAGAGGTGGAAGATCGCAGCGGTGTACGCGCCGACGCCCAGCGCCGCCATCATGTACGCGAGCTGCGAGATCGTGGAGTAGGCAAGCACCTTCTTGATGTCGTCCTGCACCAGCGCAAGGATCGCCGCCAGCAGCATCGTGATCGCTGCGATGATCGCGACGACGTCCAGGGCGGCCCCCGCGTGCTCGAAGACCAGGAACATCCTCGCAACCATGTAGATCCCCGCGACGACCATGGTTGCGGCATGGATAAGCGCTGACACAGGGGTCGGTCCCGCCATGGCATCCGGGAGCCACACATAGAGGGGGAACTGCGCCGACTTACTGACCGCGCCGCCGAACATCAAGAGGGCCGCGATCGTGAGCCCGGTGCCGTGGATCTCCCCCTCCTCGGCCAAATGGTTGAGCTCGAAGATGTTGAACGTGTGCCCGAGCGTGAACATGGCGAAGATGCCGAAGAGGAACGACATGTCTCCGACCCGGTTCGTGATGAAGGCTTTGATGCCGGCGGAGGAGTTCTCTTTCTCCTCCCAGTAGTGGCTGATCAGGAAGTACGAGCAGACGCCGACCAGCTCCCACCCGACGAACAGCATCATCAGGTTGTTCGCGATCAGCATCAGGAGCATCGAGCCGGTGAACAGCGACAACATCGCGTAGAAGAACGTGTAGCGCTTGTCGTCGTGCATGTACTCGGTCGAGTAGATGTGCACCAACAACGAGATCGTCGTGACGACCACGAACATGACGGCCGTCAGGAAGTCGTAGTGCATCCCGAACTCGATCTTGAAGCCGTCGGCGCCGGCGAACTCGAACCAGGTCCAGGACTTCCGAACGATGCCCTTGCCCTGCGCGAGCTCGACGAAGCCGATGAGAGAGATCGCGAGCCCGATGCCGACCGCGGCGATCCCGACCGTGTGCCCCTTGCTCTTCATCCTCTTGCCGAAGAAGAGGATCACGAAGAAGGACAAGATCGGGAGCAGCGGCACGAGCCACACGACGTTGCCGAGCGCGCCCACCGCGGCGTGCTCCGCCGGCTCCGCCTCGCCGCCGTGCTCCTGCGCGAACAGAAGGAGTTGGTTCATCGCGTTACCACTTCATGTAGGACATCTCGTCCACGTCGACGGTCTGCCGGTTGCGGAACAACAGGATGACGATCGCAAGGCCGATGCCGACCTCTGCGGCCGCCACCGCTATGACGAACAGCGCGAACACCTGGCCTCCCACACCGTCTTGAGTGAAGAAGGCCGAGAAGGCGACGAGGTTGATGTTGACCGCGTTCAACATCAACTCGATCGACAGGAGCACGAGAACCGCGTTCGCGCGCGCAAGAACGCCGTAGACGCCGAACGCGAACAGCAGCGCCGATAGGACCAAGAAGTAGGAGATCGGCATCAGGAGCTCTCCTCGGAGCCACCCTCGGTGCCAAGATCGCGGCGGGCGATCACGACGGCGCCAACCAGCGCCGCCAGCAACAGGACGGACACGACCTCGAACGGCAAGACGTACCTAGTGAAGATCTCTTCACCGATGTCGCGCGAGGTCGTGCCGGTCTCGCGCGCAAAACCCACGTTCTTTCCGTCGAACGCCTGCACCATGATCCAGCTCGTCACGCCGAAGAGGGCTGCGGCCACGAGCGCTGCGATCGCCCGCTGATCGTTGTCGAAGTCGCCACTCCCGATCGGAGCGCGCGTGAGCATGAGCCCGAACAGCATCAACACCACGATCGCTCCGACGTAGACGAGAACCTGCACCCACGCCACGAACTCGGCGAAGAGCAGGATGTACATGCCCGCTGCGCCCATCAGCGTCCCCACGAGGTACAGGGCCGCATGCACCACGTTTCGCGTCGTCACGACGCGCATGCCCGAGAACGCCATGACGATCGCCAGCGCCCAGAAGAGGATCTCCTGCCACGTCTCGGCCATCAGCCGCCCGCCTTCTTCGCGCGCTCGGCCTTGACCCGGGCGGCCTTTGCGCGCCCCTGCGCGACCGCATCGGATGAGCCCTTCGCCTTCTCCTCCGCCAGCACCCGCTCGTAGATCGCGTCGGGATCGTCCCCGCCCGCCGCTGCCGCCGGTGGTGACGGCGCGGCCGCGTTCTCTGCCGCTTCACCCGCGGCTGGCGAGGACGCGGGTGCCTCCGCTTCTGGGCCACCGCCAGCGGCCGTCGCCTGAGGTGCAGCCGACTCTCGGTCTTCCGGCGCAGCCGGCTCTCCGTCTTCCGGTGCCACGGGCCCGGGCTCGGGCGTTATCTGCTTGGCCTCGGGCGCGCCGGACGGTTCCTGGGGCGCGCGGTGCCCCTTCGGCGGCGCCGACGGGACCATCTTGTCGGTCTCGATTGGCGTGGGACCTCGCTTGATCCCGCGCTCGGCCTTCACGCGCGCCACCTTGGCTCGAGCCTCGGCCACCTGGGGGCTGGACCCCTTGTCGAGCTGCTCCTTCAGGACCTGCTGATACACGGCCTCGGGGTCCTCGGTCGGCTGCAACGCGACCGGCTGCGGCGTCTCCTGGGGCACCTCGACGTTCGGGCCGGGGCTCTCCTGGAACCGCGCCCTCTCCTCGTCGCTCAGCGCGCCGTGCGGCCCGGGAGCAGACTGGCCCTTCTCCTCCACCGACTGGCCTTCCGGATACGCCTGCGCGTCGGGGCCGGGAGTGGTGTGAGGGGTGCCGGTGGCATCCACCGCGGCGGCCTCGGTACCGGCTTTCCGCTCGGTCTCAGTGGTCGTGGCCGCCTTGTCGTGGTCGGGACGGTCGAACGTCTCTGGGGACGCTGCCTCCGTCGACGTCTTCATCCCTTCGGGCTGGATCGTGTCGGTGTTCGTCGCCTCCGCCGCGGCGGGCGTGCCGCCCGCGGGAGCCTTCTCCTCCGTCGGCTGCGCCCGACCCTCAGCGTGAGACGACTTCAGCTCGCCGGCTTGCTCCTGCGATTGGGTGGCGGCCGCCTGCGGCGGTGCGGCGGTGGCGGCGGCCGCAGGCGCGCGCTGCGCCTGCTCGGGTCGTTCGGCGGCGGCGGTTGCAGCGGCAGGAGGCGAGGGGCGCTGCGCGCTTCCGGGACCGGCTGCTCCGGCCGCGACCGCCGGTGTTCCGGCGGCTCCGGGGCGCCCGGGAGCCTCCGCGCCCACCTCGAGCTCGGGCGGAGGAAGCACCGTCGCCATCCAGTCCGACAGCCGCTCCTTCTCGTGGGTCAGCTCGCGGATGTCGTACTCGGAGTACTCGTACTCGCGGCTCCAGAACAAGGCGTCGTACGGACACACCTCGACACAGATCCCGCAATACATGCAGAGCGCGTAGTCGATCGCGAACCGGTCCAACACGTTGCGCTTGCGCGGGCGGCCTCCCTCGCGCTTCGGGGGCAGCGTCTCCTTGTGCGAGTCGATGTAGATGCACCAGTCGGGGCACTCGCGCGCGCACAGCATGCAGACCGTGCAGTTCTCTTCCTTCAGAGCGATGACGCCGCGCGTGCGCGACGGGAGATCCTGCTTCTCGTCCGGGTACTGAATGACTGTGTTGTGCTTGAAGAGATGCTTGAAGGTGACCGCGAGCCCCTTCAGCAACCCGATCCCGTAGGTCGTCTTCCGACCCTTCTGGAGCCTTGCCTCCTCAACCGACACCGCTAGGGCCTCGCCCAGTCCGGCGCGTAGAGGACCCAGGCACCCATGGCGAGGATCAGCACGAGCGATACGGGGATGAGGAACTTCCACGCAAACTTCTGAAGTTGATCCTCACGCAGTCTCGGGAAGGTTGGGCGGATCCACAGGAAGAGGAAGACCATGAACAACGTCTTGACCGTGAACCAGACGATCCCCGGGATGGCCTCCAGGAACCCGAACGGCGCCACCGGTCGGTAGCCGCCCAGGAACAAGGTCGTGGCGATACCCGCGAACGCGAACATGTGCCCCATCTCGGCGAACATGTGGCTGAAGATGTAGCGCATCCCGCTGTACTCGGTGAAGGGACCCGTGATGATCTCGGACTCAGCCACCGGCATGTCGAACGGGGGCCGCGTCATCTCGGCGACCGCGCCGATGATGAAGATCAGGAAGGCGATCAGCCCGAGACCCGGTGGCCACAGCGCGAAGGGGACCCTCTGCGCCTCGACGATGTCCACCAGCGACAGCGACCCCGCGTACATCGCAACAGACGCCGCCACGAGCACGATCGGAAGCTCGTAAGCGATGAGCTGCGCAGCCGAGCGGAGAGCACCGATGAGGGCGTACTTGTTGGCCGACGACCATCCCGCCATCAGAACGCCGATCGTCGAGATCGAAGAGATGGCGAGCAGGAAGAAGAGGCCGATGTCGAGGTCCTCGACGATGAGGTTCCGGTCCATCGGGATCACCAGATAGATGAGAACGATCGGGACGAAGATGACTGCCGGCGCAAGGCTGAACACCTTCTTGTCCGCGCGCGCCGGGATGATGTCCTCTTTGTAGAGAAACTTCAGGCCATCGGCGAGCGTGGTCGCCCACCCGTGGAAACCACCCGGGTACATCGGCCCCAGGCGGTGCTGGAGATGCGCCATGACCTTGTGCTCCGCGTAACCGCCGGCGAGCGCGGCAACCGGAATGATCGTCAAGATGATGACGATCTTCACCGCGAGCATCTGCCACGCGGTGAGCGTGATCTCGAAAGGCATCAGGCCACGGCCCCCAGGTTCATCGGTCGATGTCTCCGAGGACGAAGAAGAAGGAGCCGAGGATCGCGATCATGTCGGAGACCAGCGTGTCCTTCAGCACGTGCGGAAGCACCGAGACGTTGTTGAAGGACGGTGTCCGGAACTTCAACCGGTACGGCCTGCGGTCACCATCAGAGATCAGGTAGAAGCCCAGCTCGCCCAGCGGGTTCTCGACGCGCACATAGGTTTCGCCGACGGGCGCCTGGATCACGCGCGGCACCTTGCCCATTGCAGGACCACTCGGCAGCCCCTCGATCGCCTGCTCCACGATGCGCGCCGACTCCACTACCTCTTGGACGAGAACCCAGAAGCGGTCGAAGCAGTCGCCGTGGACTCCGGCCGGGACCTTGAAGTCCATCTGGTCGTAGGCAAGGTAGGGCTCGTCCTTGCGAACGTCGAACGTGATCCCCGAACCGCGGGCGATCGGTCCCGACACGCCGTAGTTGTAGGCGACCTCTTTGTCGAGGACGCCGATGCCGAGAGTGCGTGCCTTGAAGATCTCGTTGCCGGTCAACAGGTTCTCGTACTGGTCGAGCCGGTCGATCACCTGACGCACGCCCTTCAGGGCCTGCGCGAGGAAGCCTCTGGGCACGTCCTCTTTGAGGCCTCCCGCGCGGAAGTAACCAAAGTGGAAGCGGCCGCCGGTCGCCATCTCCATCGCGAGCTGGATGTCCTCGCGCTCCCGGAACGCATAGAAGGTCGGCGTGATGGCGCCGAGCTCCGCGCCGAAGGACGCGAAGAACATCAAGTGGTTGATGATGCGGTTCATCTCGACCATCATCATGCGGAGATAGGTGGCGCGAGGGGGCACCTCGATCTCGAGCATCTGCTCGATCGCCAGCCACAGCGGGAGCTCGTTCGAGATCTCCGACAGCCAGTCCATCCGCGACACGAGGTTCGTGATCTGACGATAGTCACGCGCCTCGACGAGCTTCTCCTTGCCGCGGTGCATGTAGCCGATGATCGGCTCGCCCTCGACGATCCTCTCGCCGTCGATCGTCGCCAGAAGGCGGAACACACCGTGCGTCGCCGGGTGCTGCGGCCCGACGTTCAGGATCATCTGCTCCGTCTGGAGGTTCGCCCCCGCGACGATCTTCTCGAGCTCGGCGGGATCGTGCACCCGCGGCTCGGTCCCGACGCGCCGCTCGTCGATGGCCACTAGTGCGCCTCCCGGTGACGCTTCATCTGCCGCCCGCTGCTGCTTCTTCGGGATCTTTCGCGCCGGGCCAGTCCTTGACCATCCGGCTCGGAAGCTTGAACGACTTGAGAAGCGGGTGTCCCTCGAAGTCCTCGGGAAGGTACAGGTTGACGAGATGTGGGTGTCCGTCGAAGTGGATCCCGAACATCTCGTGCGTCTCGCGCTCCGGCCACAGCGCGCCGCGATAGACGCCGGAGATCGAGGGGCAGCTCGGGTGCTCGCCGACGAGCGGCACGTGGACGTTCACATGGAGGACGTGTTCGGGCGAGTAGACGTGGATGAGGACCTCGAGCCCCTCCTTGCCCTCCCACTCCGACCAGTCGACGCCCGAGAGGAAGGTGAAGAAACGGCAGGAGATGCCCTCGGCGTCGCGCAGCGCCGTCATGACCTCGACGAGGTTCGTTGGCTGAACGGTCAGGTCCACCTGGCCAAAGTTGAGCTTGAGGTCGCTGACCGACGACCCCACCGCCTGCTCGACCCGACGCAGCGCCTCTTCGGGAGCGACCTTAGCGACCACTAGCTCAGATCCCTCCCGCGAGTCCCGGCTGCGGGATGTGCGGGATCGGCGTCGAGTGCCCCGCCCACTTGTCGCGGACGTCTTCGTTCGCGATCTTCTGCTGGAGCCGGATCACACCCTGCAACAGCGCCTCGGGCCGGGGCGGGCAACCGGGAACGTAGACGTCGACGGGGATGAGTTGGTCGACGCCCTTCGTCACCGAGTAAGAGTCCCAGTAAGGGCCGCCGCAGTTGGCGCAGGAACCCATCGAGATCACGTACTTCGGCTCGGGCATCTGGTCGTAGATCCGCTTGATCGGCGCGGCCATCTTGTCGGTCAGAGTCCCGGCCACGATCATGAGGTCCGCCTGGCGCGGCGACGCAGGGAACGGGATCACGCCGAAGCGGATGATGTCGAACTTGCTGGCGATCGCGGCGCCCATCTCGATGCCGCAACAAGCGAGGCCGAACTGCAGCATCCACAGCGAGTACTTCCGGCTCCAGTTCAACGCCCACGACACCGGCTTGGGCAGCTTTACCTTCTCGACTACAGCCATTCCAATACCTTCTTCTTGATCGCGTAGATGAGGGCGAAAGCGAGGATCGCAATGAAGATGACCATCTCGACGAACGCCGCGGTCCCCAGTTCCTTGAACACGATCGCCCAGGGGAAGAGGAACACCGCCTCCACGTCGAAGACGACGAACAGGAGGGCGAAGAGGTAGTAGCGGACGTTCGACTGCGTCCAGCCGCGACCGATCGGGTCGATACCGGATTCGTAGGTGGTGTACTTCTCCGGGTGGGGGACGTTCGGGCGGACGAGCCTTGCGAGCTGCAACGTTCCGAACACCAAAACGACGCCCACGATGGCGAAGATCCCGATCGTGACGTACTGGCCGAAGTAACCCTCAGGCACGTCTGAAACTGCTCCCTGGTCGCGTCGAGTGAACCCGTGTCTGTCCCATGAGGTGCAGGTCTTTCATGAACCCCGTGGTCGCGCGAAAGTCCTGGATACCCGGCGAAAACTAACATGCAGCCGCAGCGCGACCTCGACCTCGTTCGCTCGTGAAGACCAACTCGTCTGCGCTTCGGGCAGGACCTAGGATGACCCCCGTGGACCCGCCGCTCGAGCACCAGATATCGGCTGCGGGATCGATCCGCACCGCCTTCGCGTCCCTAGCGCGGCCCCCGTTCCGCGGCCTGCTCGTACTGGCTCTGTTCGTATCGCTGGTGGCCAACACCCTTCCGCAGGGAACAGACGACGACGTGGCCGTCATCGCGTCCTTGGTGTTGATCGCCCTCTCTTTGTATCTGCAGATCGCGGTGACGCTCGCCGCGGCCGATCCCAATCCGACTCCAAGCGTTGACGTCTGGTTGAAGCTCGCCGTCGCGAGAAGGTGCTTCTGGCGCTACGTCGCCGCGTCTGTGCTCGTGGTGCTGATGGTGCTGGCGGCGGGAGTGGTAGGGGTCATCATCGGGGCCTTCGTCGTCGGCGGCATCGTCGCTCTTGCAGACCCTGCGGTCGTGCTGGAGAGGAAGGCGCCGGTGGCGGCGATCTCTCGCAGCGCCGAGCTAGGTAAGCCGGCTCGCCGGCAGCTGATCGTTATCTTCGGCGCATTGATCCTGGTGCCCGGGATGTCCGTCCAGGTCGGCAGCTTCGTGTGGGACCTCCCCACCTTCTTCGGCCCGCTCTGGCCCGTCGTCACGGTCATCGTCCTCGTGTTGGGGATGGTCGGCGCCATCGCGCTGACCCGGGCCTTCAGGACGCTGGGAGGGGAGGTCCTGCCCCTCCCCCCGCGCGAGTCGCGACTTCAGCGGGACCGCTAGCGCCGGCACAGCAGGTTTTGGTCGGGGAACGTCCCGAATCACGGGATAAAACGTCGGCACACCGGTCGGGGGCCGTTACGCCTCGACCAGCACGGCGTTCCAGAACGCTTCGACGGCATGCTGGTCGCCGAAGAAGGTCTCCAGCCGAGACACCTTGCCGTCGCGCACGGTGAAGAGGTTCACGACCCGCACGTCCAGCGAGTGATCGCCCGCTTCGGCGACGTTCCGCTGCAGCACCGCGACCTGCTCGTCGCCTTCCAGCATCGTGAGCAACTGGGGCCGGAGGCCCGCGCCCAGCAGGCGGTGCAGCTTGTCGGCCCAACCGGCGGCGCCCACCGCGTCACCGCCGATCACGCTGCGACCCGGTATGTGCCAAACGAAGTCCTGCGCGACTACGGCTTCCGCAGCGGAGAGATCGCGCATGATGATCGTTCCGAGCGCCTGCTGCACGACGTCACTGTTGGCCCCCACGCCGCCTCCTACGTGGCTTCCAGCGCGTCTAGCAGCCGTTGCACCTCTTTGCGCATCTGTTTCATCGTGGTTCCGTCGTCTGAGGAACGCGCCGCCACCATGGCCGCCTGACACAGAGCACCAAAGAGCAGCTGGGCCAACGGCGTCGCGGGCCTCTTCCGAAGCGCCCCCTGCCGCATCGCCCGCTCGATCACCTCGGTGATCATCTCGATCGAGTGCGGGCATTCGATCTCCTCGATCCTCCCGGCCCCCAGCACCGCGGGCCCGTCGAGGAAGGTGATCTGCTGGGTCTCGCGATCCAGCGCCGCGGTGAGGAACTCGTCGCAGCCGGCCTTCAGTTGGTTCCACGCGCCCTTCTTCTTTGCGGCTGCCTCCTGGACCCTGCGCGCGATCCGCTCCTGCTCGCGAGCGAACACCGCTTCGAAAACTTCCTCCTTGCTGGCGAAGTGGTGATACATGGCCCCGCGCGTCACGCCGGCGGTGCGAACGATCTCCTCGATCGAGGTGCCGGCGAAGCCCTTCTCCGCGAACAGTCGGCGAGCTGCCGCAAGCAGCTGCTCCGTCGTCTCTTCCGACCGCTGCGCTTGCGTACGCCTATCCTCTCGCTCCGCCGGACGTTGCCCCCGCGAGCCGATGCGCGCGCTGGGCTGGGTGGCGGAGCGGGTCGGAGGCATGCCGGAAGTATGCGGCTGCGTCCTGGGCACCTGCAACCATGGGCCGCTCCCCGCTCTTAGAAGTCGCTTACGAAGGACCGGATCGTGTGCCACCGGTTGTCCCCCGCCTTGTAGCCAGAGCATTGCGCCTCGTTCAGGTGGACCGCGGTCCCGCCGCGGTGGTCGTCGGGCGAGAAGGAGACCGGCGGATAGACGCCGGTTCGGACGTTCCGTGCCCGTTCCGCGAAGTAGACGAAGCGCTCCCGGGTCAGGTTCCTCCCCGGGGCTTCGAGCAGCGGCTTCAGGACCTTCGCAAGACCCCAACCGATGACCATGATGTCGTCGCCGTCGCCCTTGTCCGGGTAGATCGAGCGGACCGCCTTCGTGAACGTGGGATCGAACCGCTGTATGTCGGCCCATGCAGGGAACGGAGAGAAGAACTTGGCGCGGTTGAGGGTTCCGTTGCGGCAACCGACCGAAGCGACGCTGTCGATGCTCTTGGTGATCCCGACGCCGACCCACTGTGGCTCGAAGTTCTGCGTGCGCGCCGCCTGCAGCACCTGCAGGAACCACACCGGCGACGTCAGCACGTAGACGTTCTCGATGCCTCGCGCTTTCATCTCCTGCACCACCGCCTGCGCATCTCCACTCCCCGCGCCCTTGGACACCGCACGGTCGTAGGCAACCGCTGCGCCGCGCTCGCGCATCGCGGCGATGAACGAGTCGTGGGCGTCCTGGAAGTTCGGTGTCTCGAACCTGAGCATCCCGTTCGCTTCGCCCGCGGCGCCGAGGTCGCTCACCAGCAGATCCGCCAGCAGTGGCCCCTGTTCGGCGTACGTGAGCGTCGCCGCGAAGTAGTTCGGAAGCCCGACCACGCCGCTCTCCGTGACGCCCACGGAGACGTACGGGACGTTCACGGCGGCGGCGTAGCGCGCACAAGCTTGGATCTGATCGGTTCCGGCGAACCCGTACAGAAGGAAGACCTGATCCTGCTCGACCATCTCCTTGCACACCGCGACGGCTTGTGAAGGGTTGTAGTTGTCGTTGCGCAAGATCGCCTCGACGTTGCGCCCGTGCACCAGTTCCCGGTTCTCCGAGAGCCACTTCCAGTAGACGTCGTTGCCTTTCTGGGCGGAATCGCTGGGGACGGGCGCGGCCCCGGTCAACGGAGCATGGGCTCCGATCACGATGCTGTCGTCGCCGACACCCGTGGCGTTGCCACCGGTTGGCTCTTCGGCTGAGGAGGCACCGGCGGCAGGGGCTCCCGCACCCGGCGCCGAACCACCCGCGCTGGACGCGTCCGCTCGAGTCGCCCCCGCTCCTGTGGCTCCTGCCGGTGGCGGTGCAGCCGCGCCGAGACTGCTGGTGTTGCCGATCACGTTCCCCTCCGCATCGATGATGTCACCCGTCTGGGGATCCACCGTCGCGCCCGGCGGCAGCGCGAAGGTCACCGGCTGAGGCGGGACAGGTTGCGCAGAGACGCCCGTCTTCTGCCCGCAGGCCGTGGCCAGCAGCATCATCGCCATGACAACCGCACCGGTCCGGGAACCCATAGCCGCCTCCTGAGGAGCAAACCTACTGTTGGTATGTAATATACATACCGTCGGTACGTCCAGCAAGCGACCAGGGGAGGGCACGATGCGCGACGGGGTTCACGCGGCGGTGATGCCGCGCAGGCGACTGGCGAACAGCGGAACGGCTCTGCGCGCCTTGGTCGTTGCTACACGCTTCCTTGGACGATGGTCGTCGGCCCTCGCCTCGGTTCCCGCCGCGATCCTCTGGTTCACGCCGTGGCGAGTCCCGGTGAGCGAGCGCGGCCTGGCCAAACAGACCCGCTGGCTCGACGGCGCGGAAACCTTCCGGATCAGAACGCGCGCCGGACGCATCGCCGTATTTAGCGTGGGGAGCGGCCCGATCGTCCTCCTCGTGCACGGGTGGGGGGAGCAAGCCGGCGCTCTGGGCGGCTTCATCCCGCCGCTGGTCGCACGGGGCTACCGCGTCGTCGGCGTGGACCTTCCCGCCCATGGCCGAAGTGACAAGGGCAGGACGAACATCATCCAGGCTGGGCGCGCGCTGCTAGGGGTCGCCGACCGGCTGGGCCCGCCGCACGCCGTGGTCGCGCACTCGATGGGCGCCAACGTCGCGCTGTGGGCACTCAAAGAGGGGCTTCGAACGGACAGGCTGGTGCTGCTAGCGCCGAACGTGGATCTCGCACAGCCGCTGGACGTTTTCGCGCTCATGCTCGGGCTTCCGCCGAAGGCGATCGCCGGTTTGACGCGCCTGATCGAGAAGCGGTTCGGCCGCAACGTCTGGGAGGAGATCCGGGGCGACGTCCTGGCTCGGGGGCTCTCGATCCCGGCCATCCTCTTCCACGACCCGAACGATCCTCAGGTCCCATTCGACGGCTCGCTGCGGTTGACCCAGGTGTGGCCCTCGGCTCGCCTGGTTGAGATGCCGGGGCTCGGGCACGGCGGTATCACCCGCGCCGCGGAAGTCGTCGAGCAGGCAACTTCCTTCATCATCGAACAGAAAGAGCGCGCCGGCTCAGGAAGCCTCGCCTGATGGCGCGGGTCGAGAGGTTGCTACTGTTACCGTCCGTTGTCCCTCCGGCACAACGCCAGCGAGAAAGGTCCGGAAACGCGCAAGACCGCGTCAGACCTGTGTCGGGTGAGAGGCTTGAGGGGATGGACCTCCCCCACCCCATCCTCGATTGGGCTCACCAGCTGGACCGGTTGCAGTGGTCGGCGTTGATCACCGATGCGGACTGGAACCTACGGTGGGTCTCGCGTTCACTGCGGAACTTCCTGAGGGTCGACGAAGACGCGGACATCGGTTACGGAATGAACCTGGCGCAAGCGTGGACGAACGAGGTATGGCTTCGTACGGCGACGCCTGAAAGCCAGATCGAGCTGTTCTTGCGGATGGCTCCTCTGTTCGTGACCGCGATGAGGCAGAAGGGGCTCCACCCGAAACGGCTGCTGGGCGAGCCGTTCCTGTCGCTTGTGGACGAGGTCGAGCCTGCGCCCGCCCCCCTCCCGCAGGTGTGGTCGGGCTCCTTCGAGTACCGCGACCCGCGGGATTCAGAGCTGCCGCCGTATCGGGTCAACTTCTCGGCGCTCCGGCTCAACGACGACGCCGGGAAAGACCTGGGATTGATCTTCATCTTCTTCACGGACGTGAACCCGAACCTGATGACGCTGCTGGTGCGCGGCAACCAGGAGATGTACGAGCGGATGGCGCGCCTGGTCGACCCGCAGCCGCAAGAAGCCGTTGTGTTGTTCTGCGATCTGCACGAATCCGGCCGCCTGTCGCGGGAACTATCGAGCGCCGCCTATTTCAAGCTCGTGCGCCGCCTGTGGACCGGGATCGACGGGGCGATAGCCGACGAGTGCGGGATCGTCGGCAAGCACGCCGGCGACGGTGCTTCCGCTTTCTTCCTCGCGGAAGACCTCGGCTCGCCGTCGGGCGCTGCCGCCGCTGGTCTGCGTGCAGCGCGCCGCATCCACGAGACCTCCGCGCAGGTTTTCCGCGAGGCGGTGGATACCGAGTGCTTGATGAAGGTCGGTCTGCACTGGGGCGGGGGGCTCTACATGGGACAGCTGGTTCCGGGTGGGCGCCTGGACGTGACGGCGCTGGGAGACGAGGTGAACGAGGCGGCCCGCGTTCAAGAATCCGCGATGCCGGGAACCACACTCGCCACAAAACAGCTGCTGGAGCGTCTCGCCCCTCGCGATGCCGAGGGTCTCGGGATCGATCTCGAGCAGACGCGCTTCAAGGTGCTTGCAGACCTGGAGTCCGCGAACGAAAAGGCGCGCAGAGACGCGGGGAGCATCCCGGTCTCCTTCATCGGCTAGACGCCCAGCGGCGTTTTGGTCGCTGTTTGTCCCGGAATTCGGGACATTTCCCGAGCAAAACGGGGGTCGGGGCTAGAAGTAGAAGGTCGCCTTCTCCGCTAGTTGGATCAGCGGGCTCCAGAAGAGGCCGAACACCAGCGTCGCGGCCGCGGTGAGACCTATGACGGCGAGCGATGCCGCGCCCGGTCGGAGTGGGTCCCGGACCTCGTCGGGCTCCTGCATGTACATCACGACCATCACGCGCAGGTAGAAGAAGGTGGCGATCGCGCTCGTGAGTACCCCGATCACCACGACCCACTCGTAGCCCGCCTCGATCGCGGCGCCGAACACCACGAGCTTGCCGACGAACCCCGACGTGATGGGCACACCCGCGAGTGAGAGCAGGAACAGCGTCAACGCGCCCGCCAGAAGCGGGTTCTCGTAGAAGAGCCCCTTGTGGTCGATGAGCCGCGTCCGTCGCTCCTCGCGCCCCGCCAGAACGGCGAGGATCGCGAACGCGCCCACAACCGTCAGCCCGTACGTCGCGAGATAGAAGAGGGATCCGGAGACGCCGCGATCGTTCGCCGCGATGACCCCCGTGAAGATGAACCCGGCGTGTGCGATGGACGAATACGCAAGCATCCGCTTGAGGTCCTCTTGCACGACCGCGAGGATCGAGCCCACGAGCATCGTGACGACCGCAACGCCTATCACCAACGGCCTCCAGTCCCAGCGAAGCTGGATCAACGCGCTCTCCAGCAACCGGAGGACCGCGGCGAACGCTGCCACCTTCGAACTCGCGGCCATGAACCCGGTGACCGGGGAGGGTGCGCCCTGATACGCGTCGGGTGTCCACATGTGGAAGGGAACCGCGGCGACCTTGAAACCCAGGCCGACGATCAGGAACCCGGCGGCGATCACCATCAAGCCGGTCTCTTGCGCGGGGGCCGACGCGAGGAAGCCGAAGACTCCGGGTGTCCCCGCCCCGCCGCCGGTCGCGTACAGGTTCGTCGTTCCGGTCGCGCCGTACGTGAGGGCGACGCCGAGCAAGAAGAAGGCGGACGAGAAGGAACCCAGCAAGAAGTACTTCATCGATGCCTCTTGCCCGCCCAGGGAACGGCGCCGGTATCCCACGAGGACGTAGAGCGCGAGCGAGAACGTCTCGAGCGCGAGGAACATCATCATCAGGTCCGCGGCCCCCGCCATCAGCATCATCCCCGTGACGGCGAACAGCACCAGCGCGTAGAACTCCGACTCCTCCACCCCCTCCCGCCTCAGGTAGTCGCGGCCGAGCCACACCGTCAGCAGGCCGAAACTCACCAACGCGATCTTGATGAAGGTCGAGAAGCCGTCCATCGCCACCATCCCCGCGAGCTGAAGCTCGGTCTGTCCCCACACCGCGACGCACAGGACAGCCGCCACGGCCAGACCAGCGCTGGCGAGCAGCGGGAGGTAGAGGTTCTTGCCCCTGTCTCCGACGAAGCCGTGCACCACCAAGATCAGCAGAGCGGTCACGCTGAGAGCGATCTCCGGCGCGATCCCGCCGAGCTCCACGTTCGGAGGCGTGAAGTTCACCTAGCCGCCTCCCCCGCGACCGATGCGCCCTCTGGTTCGACGGAGGTCTGGTTGAAGGTGTCGACGATGCGCTGCGCCGAGGGCTCGATGCGGTCGAGGAACGGCTTCGGATAAACGCCGATGAGCACGATCAGAACCAGGATCGGCCCCAGCATCGCCAGCTCCCGCCCGTTCAGGTCGGGGAGCAGGCGGTTCTGTTCGTCGGTCACCTCGCCGTGGAACACGCGCTGGTACGCCCACAAGAGGTAGATCGCGGCGAGCACGACACCGAGCGCGGCGGGAACTACCCACCAGCGATAGGAGAAGAAGGTACCCAGGAGGATGAGGAACTCGCCGACGAATCCGTTCAGGCCGGGCAACCCCAGCGACGAGAGAGCTACGACGAGGAAGACGCCCGAGAGGATCGGGACGGTACGGGCGAGCCCGCCGAAGTCGGCGATCAGGCGCGTGTGGCGCCGGTCGTAAAGCGCGCCCACGAGCATGAACAAGGCGCCGCTCGACAACCCGTGGCTCACCATCTGCAGGATCCCGCCGCTCATGCCCTGGATGCTCCCGACGAATATCCCCAGCGTGACGAAGCCGAGATGCGCGACCGAGGAGTAGGCGACCAGCCGCTTGAGGTCCTTCTGCATCGTCGCGACCAGAGCGCCGTAGATGATCCCCACCATCGATAGCCCGATGATGATCGGGGCGAGGTCTCGGGCCGCATCCGGGAAGAACGGGATCGCGAAGCGGATCAACCCATACGCGCCGAGCTTCAACAGCACCCCCGCGAGCAGGACGGAGCCCGCGGTCGGTGCTTCGGTGTGAGCATCGGGCAACCAGGTGTGGAACGGGACGAGCGGCACCTTCACCGCGAACGACGCGAAGAAACCCAGGAACAGCAACCGTTGAACGTCCAGGGGCAGCTGCGTACCCAGGAGCTCGGTGTAGCTGAAGGTCGGAGCTCCGGAGGCCGCAAAGTAGAGATACACGATCGAGACCAGCATCAGCAGGGAGCCGACCAGCGTGAACAGGAAGAACTTCATCGCCGCGTAGATCCGGCGGCCGTAACCCCACATCCCGATCAGGAAGTACATCGGGACGAGGCTCGCCTCCCAGAACAGATAGAAGAGGAACATGTCGAGCGCGGTGAACACCCCGAGCAGACCCGTCTCCAGCGCGAGGAAGAAGACGAAGTAAGCCTTCGCCCTGGTGGTGATGCTCCAGGAGGCGAGGACACCAAGAGGCATCAGGAAAGTCGTCAGCATCACCATCCACAGGCTCACCCCGTCGATGCCGGTGATGTAGCCGATGCCCCATTCCGGGATCCACGACAGTGACGACCCGAGTTGGAACTGAGCCTCGGAGTTCGCCTCGAACTGAAGCAACACGCCGATCGACAGCAGGAACGTGATGAGCGTCACTGCGAGCGCCGCGAGCCGCAGCACCTCTATCCGCTCCTTCGGGATGAATCCCAACAACACCGCCCCGACCAACGGGGCGAAGATCACGATGTCGAGGATAGGAAGCTCCGTCATGTGAGACCTACTCGGACGAGCAGGACGCTGAGGATGATCACGACACCCAGGAGGACCATCAAGGCGTAGTTGCGCACGTAGCCCGTTTGGATCCCTCGGAAGCTCTCAGACGTGCGCGCGATCGCGCGGCCGGTACCGGTGAGGACACCGTCGATGTAGCGGGGATCGAAGACGTCCGCGAGGTACCTCGACAGCGCCTTGCCCGGAAGCACGATCCCGTACCCGTAGATCCTGTCGACGTAGAACTTATTGCGCGCGGCGGTCACGAACCCCGGTACTCGGGCGTGGGCCTTGCGCCGGCGAAGCGAGCCAGCCCTGGTCATGTAGACGCTCCTGGCCAACAAGATCCCGGCAACCGCGACCAGCAGAGCGATGCCGCCCAGGATCCACGGTGTCAGCCCCTCCGGCACGTGCGACGCGCCCACCACGGGCTCCAAGAAGTGCTCGAGGGTCAGCAGACCCGGGAGGTTGATCACGCCGCCTACGAGCGACAGGAAGGCGAGGGGTACGAGAGCCGCGGCCATGGACGGCGGAACGTCGTGCACGTGCACACCTTCCGGAACTTTCACGGGTCCCTCGAAGACGCGGAAGTAAAGGCGCGACATGTAGAAGGCGGTGATGAAGGCGCTCAGTGCACCCACCGCCCACAGCACGTACTGCCCATCGGCCCACGCGGACGCCAGGATGGCGTCCTTCGAGAAGAAGCCGGCGAACGGCGCGATCCCGGAGATCGCGAGCCACCCCAACATGAAGGTCGTACCGGTGATCGGCATGACCTTCCGCAGCCCACCCATCTTGCGCATGTCGGTCTCACCGGCTAGCGCGTGCATCACCGCGCCCGCACCGAGGAACATCAGCGCCTTGAAGAAAGCGTGCGTGACGAGGTGGAAGATCCCGGCCGAGTACGCGTGGACGCCGTGCGCCAGGAACATGTAGCCCAGCTGCGAGATCGTCGAGTAGGCGAGCACCTTCTTGATGTCGTACTCGAAAGCCGCCATCAGCCCCGCCCACAGCGCGGTTGCGGCACCGATGATGCCGACGACCATCAACGCGACTCCTCTGGAGGCCTCGAACACCGGGCTCAGTCGCGCCACCATGTAGACACCTGCGGTGACCATGGTGGCCGCGTGGATGAGGGCAGAAACCGGGGTCGGACCCTCCATCGCGTCCGGCAGCCAGACGTACAGGGGTATCTGTGCGCTCTTGCCGGTGGCGCCACCGAACAACAACAGCGCTGCCACCGTGGCGATACCCGCGGTCATCGCCGCGGCATGCTCGTTGATCGCGATCATGCTGAGGCTGCCTACCGTCGAGGCCAATAGGAAGATCCCGAGCAAGAACGAGAAGTCGCCGATCCGGTTCACGATGAACGCCTTCTTCGCCGCGTTCGCGGCGGAGTGTTTCTCGAACCAGAACCCGATCAGCAGGTACGACGCGAGGCCGACGCCCTCCCACCCGACGAACAGGAGGAGCAGGTTCTCGGCGAGCACCAGGATCAGCATGAACGCGACGAACAGGTTGAGATAGGCGAAGAAGCGCGAGTAGCGCGGGTCGTCGTGCATGTAGCCGATCGAATAGACGTGGATCAGCGTCCCGACGCCGGTGACGACCAGCAACATGATTCCGGAGAGTTGGTCGACCAGCAGGTCGAATCCGACGGAGAAGTCGCCGACCACGATCCACTCGAAGTAGCGGTGTCCCTCAGCGACCTCATGGTGGCCGGAGGAGACGACGCCGAGGAAGGTGACAAGCGACGCGAGGAACGCCGCGCCGACGGCAGCCGAACCGACGACGCCCGCGAGTTTCCCGATCCGGCGTCCGAAGAACATCAACACCGTCGACCCGATCAAGGGCAGAGCGATGATCAGTGGCGCCAACTGAGTGTGGTCGACGAACGTGGCGCTCTCCACCGCGAGGTTAGCCGTCATCGGCGCAGAAGGTTGATCTCGTCGACGCTGGAGGAGACGCGATGGCGGAAGATCAGCGAGATGATCGCGAGGCCGATCACGACCTCTGCCGCCGCCACGACGAGGACGAAGAACACCAGCACCTGTCCGTCCACGTGACCGTGTTGACGCGCGAAGGTGACGAACACAAGGTTGATCGCGTTCAACATCAACTCGATGAACATGAAGATGACGATCGCGTTACGCCGGACCAGCACACCGATCACCCCGATGGTGAACATCAGGCCCGCGAGCAGTAAGTAGAACCCTGGGGCCACGCTCACGACGGCTCCTCATTCAAGGCGGCGCGCTCGTGGCGGTCGGTCTCTACGGCGCTGATTCGGCGGGCGAGCACCATCACCCCGACGATCGCCACGACGAGCAGGATCGACGTCACCTCGAACGGCAGGAGGTAGCGGCTGAACAACGCGTTGGCGATCGCCTTAACGTTGCCGGGCTCTCGATTCAGCTCGGTTAACGCGGAGGCGCCGTCGGCGCCACCGGCGGCCAGATCGGCGCCTTGGACGGCGACGAAGATGAGGCCGAGACCGAGGAATGCGCTCAGGGCGAGGGCGGTGCCTCGCTGCCCCGTCAAGGGCTCGATCAGAGACTCCTTCAGGTCGATGCCGAGCAACATGATGACGAAGAGGAACAGCACCATGATGGCGCCCGCATAGACGATGATCTGGATCGCGGCGACGAAGAAAGCGCCCTGCAACAAGAACCCCACGGCGAGTGCGATCTGGGTCCCGACCAGGAACAGCGCCACGTGAACCGCGTTCGGCGCGAACAGCATCGCGATCGAGAAGCCGAGGGCCGAGACGAAGACGATGCCGAAGAGGAGGACCTCCAGGTTCATCCGGCCGAGTCCTCGAAGTAGCTCTCGGGTGCGATCTCCCGCTTCGTCTCCCAGTGGCGCACGATCGGCGAATCGATGATCAGCTGGTCCTTCTTGTAGATCATCGCCTCGCGCGAATCCGCAGAGAGCTCGTATTCCGTCGTCATAAGAAGGGCCTCTGTGGGGCAGGCCTCGATGCACAGGCCACAGAAGATGCAGCGGAGGTAGTTGATCTGATAGATCTGCGCGTATCTCTCGCCGGGCGAGAAACGGGCTTCCGGCGTGTTCTCCGCCGCCACGACGTAGATGGCGTCCGCCGGGCACGCGCCCGCGCACAGCTCGCAGCCGATGCACTTCTCCAGCCCATCCGGGTGCCGGTCGAGGATGTGGCGGCCCTTGTAACGAGGGAACGGGCGTCGCCGGACCTCCGGGTAAGACGCGGTGTCTTTTCTCTTGAAGATGTTCTTTACGACCACGCCCATGCCGCGCGCGATCTCAGGCACTGCCACTGGGCACCTCCCGAACGCTCCGCTTCACGGGGACGATGCGCGCGAGCCGAGGATCGCCACGGCCCATCCAGACCAGCACGACGAGGAACAAGACGCCGAAGACTCCGAGACGGACGTTGCGCGAGATCCCTTCGGTGTTGACGATCGCCGTCACCATGATCCAGCCCAGCGCCGCGGGGATCAGGCGCTTCCATCCCAGCCACATCAAGCGGTCGTACCTCAGCCGAGGCAACGTCGCCCTGACCCACACGAACAGGTACACGAAGAACAGCACCTTCAGCGTGAACCAGACCAACGGCATGATCCACGGGATCCCGAACTGGGGCCCGTGCCAACCTCCGAAGAACAACGTCACCGCCATCGCCGAGATGGCGACGACGTGGATGTACTCGCCCAGGAAGAACATCGCGAAGCGGATGCCGGAATACTCGGTGTGGAACCCGGCCACGAGCTCGGTCTCGGCCTCCGGCAGGTCGAACGGCGCCCGGTTCGTCTCCGCGATGCCGGCGATCAGAAAGATCAAGAACGCGGGCCACTGCGACCAGATGTACCAGTTGGGGACGAATCCAAAGATGTTCGACAGCTGGTCGAGCACCGGGATCCCGTTGAACACCGTCACCTCGCCCACCGTGCCCGCTTGGGCGGCGACGATGTCTTGCGTCGAGAGACTTCCCGCCACGAGGACGATCGGAACGAGCGAAAGGCCGAGCGCGATCTCGTACGAGATCAGCTGAGCCGTGGAGCGCACGCCACCCAGCAACGGGTACTTCGAACCCGAAGCCCAGCCCGCCAGAACGATGCCGTAGACACCGAGAGAGCCCATCGCGAGGAAGTACAGGAGCCCGATGTTGAGGTCGCTCAGGATGAAGTCGACCCTGCGGTCACCGATCGTGACGTGGTCGCCGATCGGGATGACGGCGAAGGCCAGGAACGATGGCACCATCGCGGCCACGGGAGCCAGCGCGTACGCCCACCGATCCGCGTTCTTCGGCCTGAAGTCCTCCTTGAAGAACAACTTGATGCCGTCCGCCAGCGTCTGCATCAACCCGAACGGGCCGTGACGGTTCGGGCCGCGGCGGGACTGCATGAATGCGAGCACCCGGCGCTCGAACCAGATCACCAGCATCGTGACCAGGAGAAGCACCGTGAACACCACAATGACCTTGACCACCGCGATGATCAGCGGGGCGCCGATCCAGTCGATGACGTTGCCGATCATGGACGCCTCACCGACACCGTCGGGTCCACACCCGAGATCAGCTCGTTCGCGGGCAACCCCGCCTGGTCGTAGGGAACGAAGACCGCACCCCGGGCGATGTCTCCGATCACGGCGCGGACGGTGAAGCTCCGTCCGTTGCCTTCGACCAGCACGTCTTGGCCGTCGTCGATCTCGAGCGCCTTTGCGTCCTCGTCGTTCAGCTCGACGAAAGGCTTGCGCTGCAACCTACGGAGCGCGGCGCTCCGCGCCATCATCGTCCCCTCGTCATAGAGCTGCCTGCCCGTCAACAAGACGAACGAGGGAGAGCTGCCAGCATCCGCAGGCGCCGCCGAGCCGGTCTCATTGGCTGTGGTCGCGCTACCGGCTTCACCAGCGGCTGGGGAGGATGGTGATGGTGCCGTACCGAGTTCCGCAGCGCCGCGGCTAGCCGCAGTCGCCTCCGAACGCGGCGGCTCCGGCTGTAAGCGCGGACTGTCTGAGCCACCGGTGCCGTCACCACCGGACCCAGCCGCCCCGGGATGCGCGACAGGCGGAATGAAGCCGGGGCGTTGCTCGGCCTCGAAGGCGCGCAGCTCCCACGAGAGAGGCCAGTTCTGGCCCGTCTGGAATGGGGCGCCCTGCCGGAAGCCTTTCGGGTACTGGCCTCCCGGGCCAGCCACGGGTACGTGCGGAGAGTCGTTCGCCATCCCGCTGAAGGCAGACTCGTATTGCAATGAGCTCTGCGGCATGTCTTGTGCGAGCGCCTCTACATCCACCGTGGCGTGGGTCTTCACGTTTTTCTTGATGTCGACCCACACGTCGTTGAAATCGCGCCAGCCCCAGTCTTCACCGAGGCTCTTCGCGATCCCCGCGCATATGTCCCACGGCTCTTTCGCGGAGCCGGGCACGGGCAGGAGCCTCTCTAGCTTCTGGAGTCTGCGCTCGAGGTTCGTGAACGTCCCCTCGCGTTCGGCGTACGCGGCGCCCGGTAGGACGACATCCGCGTGCGCGACGGTCTCGGTGGCGAAGAGCTCGACCACGACGGTGAAGGGGCTCGCGTCCAGCGCCCCCTGCGCGAGGTCGCGGTCGGGGAAATCGCGCAGCAGGTCCGCGCCGAACAGGAAGAGCGCGTCGAGCTCCCCCGCGGCCGCGGCCTCGAGCATCGCGCGGGTGTCGAGGCCTGGCTCTCCCACAGGAACGTAGCCGGCGGCGAGCGCGGGGTGGACGCCCATGTCCAGCATCCCCTGCGACCCGGCATGCGGCGGGCACACGAGGAGCTTGCCGCCGGTCGCAACCGCCAGGGCAGCGGCCGCTTCGGCAACCGCAGCCTCGTTCCGGCCGGGCGACGCTGCGGACCAGCAGACGACGACGGGACCTTGCGTTTCGAGTCCCCGTAGCGCGGCAGCTTCCTCACCTACCGGTGTGAGCTCCCGATCGGCCGCGATCGTGTCGAGGGACATGGAGCGCGGTGAGACAACGATCAATTCCGCCCCGTGATCGAGGACGGCTTTGCGGATCCGCAGGTACAGAACGGGCAGCGTCTCTTTCGGATCGGGCCCGACCCACACGATGGTCTTCGCTTCGTCGAGGTCGTCATAGCGGGCGCTGGACCCCGCGGCGCCCGTTACCGGGAGCACCACCTCGTACGGCGCCCCCGCGTCCTGGATCCGCGAGTCGATGTTGTTCGTCTTCAACGTACGACGGGCGAGGCGGCCGATCGCGTAGGCGTCCTCGGTCGTCAGGTGGCCTCCGGCGATGACGCCGATGCGGCTCTTGCCCTCGAGCTTGTCAGCGATCGTGGAGTAGGCGCGACCCCAGGGGGCACTTTGGAACGCGTCCTCCTCGCCGCGGATGAGCGGCGTCTCCAAGCGGTCGTCCGCCGAAACGTGGTGATACGCGAACCGCCCCTTGTCGCACATCCAGAAGTCGTTGACCTGTTCGTTCGGAAGAGCTTGAACGCGAACCATCTTTCCGCTGCGCGACTCGTTGGTGATCGGGCAGCCGACGGAGCAATAGGTACAGACGCTGGGCGCCGTCTCCAGGTCCCACGGTCGCGATACGAAGCGGTAGGGCTTCGACGTCAACGCGCCGACGGGGCAGATCTGGATCGTGTTGCCGGAGAAGTAGCTGTCGAACGGCTCCTCGTTGAACGTCAGGATCTGCGTACCGGGGCCACGGTCGACGAGTTGGATGAACCGGTCCCCGGCGATCTCGTCCGAGAACCGGACGCAGCGCCAACAGAGCACGCAGCGCTCGCGGTCGAGCACCACGAGGTCCGAGATCTCCAACGCCTTCTCGTACGTCCGTTTCGGCTCGACGTAACGCGTGGACCCCGGCCCGTGCTGGAACGTCTGGTCTTGCAGCGGGCACTCACCGGCGCGATCGCAGATGGGGCAGTCGAGCGGGTGGTTGATTAGGAGGAACTCGAGCATGCCCTTCTGCGCATCGACCGCATCCTCCGAGACCGTGTTCGCCTTCATCTCGTCCGTCACCGCGGTGGCACATGCCGGCAAGAGCTTGTTCTGGCCTTCGACCTGAACGAGGCACATCCGGCACACCGCGACGGACTTCATGCCGGGGTGGTAGCAGAACCGAGGAATGAAGATCCCCATCTGCTCGGCCACGTCGATGAGGAGGCGGCCCTTCTCCGTGTTGACCGTTTGACCGTTGATCGTGATGGTGACGAGGTCGTCGCGCGCAGCGTCGTTCACGACGCGCCTCCGTCGCTGTGTGCCCCGCTGTCGGTCCAGACGCCCGCCGACGGCTGGTCGCCTATGCCGGCCTCGCCCAGGCCGACCCCGGCGCGGGCGCCGACCAGCTGCTCGTGGTCGCCGTCGAAGGGACAACGTCCCTGGTCGACGTGCGCCTGGAACTCCTCCCGGAACAGCTTCACGTTCGAGCGCACCGCCCATGAGGAGGCGTCACCGAGCGGGCAGAAGGAGCGTCCGTCCATCCCGTTGCAGATGTCGAGGAGCAGGTCCATGTCCTCCTGACGGCCCTCGCCGTGCTCGAGGCGCTCGAGGATCCTCACCTTCCACCACGTCCCCTCGCGGCACGGGGTGCACTTGCCGCAGGACTCGTGAGCGAAGAACTCGGCGGTCACCAGCGCGTTCCGCACCATGCAGGTGGTGTCGTCCATGAAGACGATCGCGCCGGAGCCGAGCATCGTGCCCGCTTCTTTCAACGCCTCGAAATCCATCGCGATATCGGTCGTCGTGAGAAGCGGCGCGCTCGCGCCCCCCGGGATGATCGCCTTCACGGGACGGCCGTCCCGCATCCCGCCGGAGAGCGTGAGTATGTCTGCGAGCGACATGCCGAGCGGGACCTCGTAGTTCCCGGGCTTGTTCACGTGACCCGAGACCGACATCATCTTCGTCCCCGGTGACTTCTCGGTACCCCACTGCTTGAACCAGTCCCCGCCGTTGTTGACGATATGCGGCAGCGTCGAGACAGTTTCGGTGTTGTTGATGACCGTGGGCTGACCGTAGAGACCCTTCACCGCGGGGAACGGCGGTCGCAGGCGCGGCTGGCCGCGGTATCCCTCGAGAGAATCGAGAAGCGCGGACTCCTCACCGCAGATGTAAGCGCCGGCGCCTCTGTGCAAGATGATGTCGAGATCGAACTTCGTGCCGAAGATGCCCGTGCCGAGGAAGCCCTTGTCGTACGCCTCGGCGATGGCCGCATCCATGCGGCGGGAGCCGAGGGCGAACTCGCCGCGGCAATAGATGAAGGCCTTGTTCGCCTGGTTGGCCCATGCCGCGATCGTGATCCCTTCGATCAGCTGGTGCGGATCCATCTCGCCCAGCTCGCGGTCCTTGAAGGTTCCGGGCTCGCCCTCGTCGTGGTTGATGACGACGTACTTAGGAAACACGTCCTTGGGGACGAACGACCACTTGACCCCCGTCGGGAACCCCGCTCCTCCGCGGCCACGGAGACCCGCGCCCTTCACGAGGTCGATCGTCTCGTCGGGTGTCATCTCCGTCACCACCTGACGAGCCGCGGTGTAGCCGTCGTCGTCGAGAACACGCTTCAGGGTCCAGGAATCCTGAGGGAACTGGCGTAAGCGCTTCGTGACGACGCGGACCTCTTGCGGGGCGGTCACGACTTCTGACCTTTCCCCGGAACCTTCGGCCGCGTGCCGGGGCCGGCGCCCTGCTTGGGGGACTCTCCGCCCATCGTCGGCATGCTCTCCATCTCGGTCTCCAGCCGGCGCAGCCCCGCCGTGGCCGTCTCGCGCGAGATCTGCTTCGAGGTCCTCACCGGCTCTCCCGCGACGCTCAGCACGACCTCGCCTCGGGCCAACTTGTCGACGATCGCGACCGCCTCTTCAGGCGTGACCTTGTAGAAGTCCTCGTAGTTCACCTGCATCGCGGGCGCGCCATCGCAGGTGGCAAGGCATTCCGCGGCCTCCAGCGAGAACCTCCCGTCGTCTGTCGTGCTGCCGGCCGGAACGCCGAGATGCTCCTCCAGAGCGCGTACGACCTTGCGCGCCCCCAGGTGCGTGCACGAGATGTTGCGGCACACCGAGACGAGGTACTGGCCTTGTGGCCGCCTCTTCAACATCGTGTAGAAGCTTCCGGAGGAGAGGACCTGCGCCGGTGTGAGATCCAGGATGTCTGCCACCTCGCGCATCCCCTCGTCGGTCACGTATCCCTCGACCGACTGCACCAGGAACAGCAGCGGCAACAGCGCTGAGCGCGAGTTCGGGTACTTCGCCGCGATCGCTTCCGCCTCCGCGCGCAGCTCCGGTGTCAGAACCTGCCGCGCGGGTGCATCGTCGGGGCGCCGCTTCTGCTTGATCGTCATCTGTCGACGCCTCCGAGCACCGGGTCAAGCGACGCTATCGACGCGATGAGGTCGGCAACGAGCCCGCCCTGCACCATCACGGGCAGCGACTGCAGGTTCACGAAGGACGGGTCCCGGACGTGGCACCGGTAGGGAGATGTCCCGCCGTCTGACACCAGGTAGCAGCCGAGCTCGCCGCGCGGCGACTCGACGGCCACGTACGCCTCTCCCGCCGGAACCGTGTAGCCCTGAGTCATCAGTTTGAAGTGGTGGATCACCGCTTCCATCGACCAGTTCAGCTCAGTGCGCGTCGGCGGCATCAGCTTCGGGTCCATGTTCTTGTAATCGCCCGACGGCATCGCGTCGAAAAGTTGGCGGATGATCTTCACGGACTCGCGCATCTCGACCATCCGCACCTGGTAGCGCGCGTAGACATCGCCGCCGTCCGCGATCGGCACGTCAAACGAGACGTCTCTGTACACCTCGTACGGCATGTCGCGACGGATGTCCCAGTCGACGCCCGCCGCGCGCGCGATGGGGCCGGTCGCTCCTAAGCGCAGGCAGTCCTCTTTCGAGATCTTGCCTACGCCGATCGTGCGTTCGAGGAAGATCGGGTTCTCCGACAACAGCGCTTCGTACTCGTCGATGCGCCGCGGCATCAGGTCGAGGAACTTCGACAGCGGACCCTCATAGCCCTCGGGGAGGTCCTCCCACACTCCACCCGGAAGGAAGTAGCCGTTATTCATGCGCAGGCCGGTGACCATCTCGTAGAAGTCGAGGATGAGCTCCCGCTCGCGGAAACCGTAGAAGACGCCGGACATGGCACCCATGTCGAGGGCTTGGGTGCCGAACCACACGAGGTGAGAGTTCAGCCGGTTCAGCTCGGCCATCATCGTCCGGATGTACTTGCCGCGAGCCGGAACCTCGATCCCGAGGAGCTCCTCGACCGCCAGGCAGTAGACCTGCTCGTTGTAGAGCTGCGCGAGGTAGTCCATCCGCGTGACGGCGGTGACCGCGCCCCGCCAGTTCTGGTCCTCGCATTCCTTCTCGATCCCGGTGTGGAGATATCCGATCTTGGGCTCGCAGCGAACGACTGTCTCTCCATCGAGCTCGAGCAGGAGCCGGAGCACCCCGTGCGTCGCCGGGTGCACCGGGCCCATGTTTATGGTCATGCGCTCCTCGCGCGGGTCGTACGACTCGACGTACGCGCCGTGGCCGTGGGCCTCTAAACGAGCGACGGCGTCCTGTGTCGTGCTCATCCCGCGGGAGTCTCCGAGGAAGCTTCCGGCTCCACTACCTGGCCCAGATGATCGAGCTGCGCTTTCGCCTCACCCTTCATCGTCGACTGGCCGGGAGCATCGATCTGAAGGAAGGGCTGAGGGATGAACTCGATCGCGACCTTCCCTACGCCGTAGTCCTTGCGCAGGGGGTGGCCCTCCCACTCCTCCGGCATCATGATGCGCGTCAGGTTGTCGTGGTTGTCGAACCAGATCCCCATCAGGTCGAAGGCCTCGCGTTCCATGAAACGCGCCGTCGGCCACAGGTCGACCACGGAAGGAGCGGTCGGTGGCTCACCGGTCGCCACCACGTGAACCGTTCGGCGCTCGCGTCGGTCGCGATGGAGCAGCTGAACGACCGCTTCGAAGCGATGTTCGAAACCCAGGCTGAGCGCGTCGAGACCGCACAGGTCTGCCAGCCACCATCCGTCCGCGTGAAGCTCTTCCGCCAGCGCTCGCCACGCATCGGGCTGGACCCACTGCGTCTCCGAAGCCGTCACGCGGTCACCCTGCGCGCGTCGTAGTCGCCGCGGAGGATCTGCTCGTGGAGCAACATGATGCCGTCCATCAACATCTCCGGCCGCGGCGGGCAGCCCGGGACGTACACGTCCACCGGCACGATCTGGTCGACGCCCTGGATGAGCGCGTAGTTGTTGAACATCCCGCCGGACGACGCGCAGACGCCCATCGACAGGACCCATTTCGGCTCGGTCATCTGGTCGTAGATCTGGCGCAGGACCGGAGCCATCTTCTGGGAAACGCGACCGGCGACGATCATCAGGTCGGCCTGGCGAGGTGAGGCGCGGAACGCCTCCATGCCGAAGCGGGCGAGGTCGTGGCGCGGCATCGTCGTGTCGATCATCTCGATCGCGCAGCAAGCGAGGCCGAAGGTCGCCGGCCACAGCGATGACTTCCTGGCCCAGTTCACCAGATGATCGAGCTTCGTCGTGATGAAGTTGGCCCCGACGGCGTCGCTCAGTCCGCCCACTCGAGGCCCCCTCTCTTCCAGACATAGGCGTAAGCCGCGATCAGGATGAACATGAATACGCCCATCTCGATCAGCCCGAACACCTTGAGGTCCCCGTACGCGGCCGCCCACGGATACAAGAACGCGGTCTCGATGTCGAAGATGATGAACAACATCGCCGTCAGATAGAACTTGACCGGGAAGCGCTGGCCCTCGGTGCCCGCCTCTGGAACGATCCCCGACTCGTACGGCTGGAGCTTCGCGGTGGTCCACTTGCGGGGAGTCAGCTTCGCCGCCACGAGGATCGACGCGACCGCGAAGATCGTCGACAGGATGATCAGGATGAGGATCGGAAGGTAAGCCCCGAGCGTCACGGCTTCAGCTCCGCGAGCTTCTTCATCAGCTTCAGCCCGCGCTGCTCGGCGGTGCGGCCGCGCTCATCCTCCAGGTTGGCCAACAGCGTCAGGGCGAAGCTCATGACCGGCTTCGAGTGCATCGCCATTCCCACGAGCTTCTCCATCAGAACCGGATGCCCGATCAACCTCACGAACCTGCGTCCGAGCCGGAAGTAGGCGCCGTAGGTCTCCTCGAGCTCGCGCGTGTAGTCCTCGAGGACGGGAGTAGAGCCCGACTCCAGCGCCTCGTGGATGTGCCGCCCCGCGATGCGCCCGGTCTCGTAGCCGTAGGCGATCCCCTCGCCGTTACAGGGGTTGATCATCCCGGCCGCGTCGCCCGCCAACAAGAAGCCCGGCCCGTGGGGCGGCCACACGCTGGAGCCCATGAACAGACGGCCGGCTCGCGGCTTGGAACAGACGGTGGAGGCGTTGATCTCCCATTCCGGAGGCAGCTGCGCGATGAAGTTGCTCTGGAGATCGTGCAGGTTGACCGCGCGCCAGCCACCGTACGTCGACAACAGCCCGACTCCTGCATTCACCGTGCCGTCGCCTACCGGGAACACCCACCCGTACCCCGGAAGTTGCTTGGGACCAGAGCGAACGTCGAGGTACGCCTCGAACCACCCGGAGTGCTCCATGGGTGATGTGAAGTACTGACGTATCGCGAAGCCCATGGGGTATTCCTCGTTGCGGACGCGCCCGATCGAGCGCGCGAACTTCGTTGCAGCCCCCTCGGCGCAGATCACCCACTTCGCGGCGATCTCTTCGTTGTGACCGTCGCGTTTCGCGACGAACCCGGACATCACGCCCTTGTCGAAGAGGGGCTGAGTCACCTGCGTCTCGTAGAGCACCTTCGCCCCCGCGCGCTCGGCATGATCGAGGACGATCTGGTCCAGCTCCTTGCGTGGCTTCACGAGCCCGTAGTCGCACAGGTCTTCGAGTTTCGGCCACGGAAGCTCCATCGTCTTGCCGGCCGCGTGCACGCGCAGCCCCTGCACGCGCTCCCAGCTCTGCAGCTCGTCTGCGAGACCCATCTCCGATAGGACCTTTACCGCCCGGGGGGTCAAGCCGTCACCGCAGGTCTTCTCGCGCGGGAACGCCTTCTTCTCGCACACGACGACGGAGTGGCCTTTGGATGCGAGGAAGTGGGCAGCCGCAGACCCCGCTGGGCCGCCGCCCACGATCGCGACGTCGAACTCCGTCGTCACAGGCTGCTACTCCCTCCGGGCTGGGATGGGGGCTGTGGGCGCTTGTGAAAATTTTCACGAGCGACCGGGATGAGTCTATCCCTGCTCGTCGGCCGGGCCTAAACGAGGTCCGCTACTCGAAGGTGGCGGTGCCGTTCATCCCCGGGTGCACGTCGCACTGGAAGTAGTAGTCGCCCTTCTCGTGCGCGGGGATCTCGTAGGTCGTCTGCTGGCCGCCCGGGATGATCTGGCCCTTGAAGATCTCCTTGTCCGCAGCTTCGGTCTCGTAGATCGAGACGTTGTGCTCGACGGAGTCGTCGTTGACGAACTGGAGCGGGGCGCCGTCGACCGGGATCGTGAGCGTGTCCTTGTCGAACGCGACGTTGGCGGCGGCGATCGTGAGTCCCGCCGCTTCGCCGCCGCCCTCGGGCGCCGCGACCTCGCCGGTTCCCTCGGCCCCCGCGAGCTCGTTCTGGTTGCCGACGAGGAACCCGATCGCCAGGAGCGGGATCAACAGATAGAGGAGCAACATGCCCGCCCCGGCGCCGCGCGGTTCCGCGGTCGCGGCCACCGCCGGGACTCCCGTGGCGACCAGCTCGTCGATCATCTTCCGACGTTGGTGCAGAGCGGCTTGAGCGTCGAACTGAGCGTCGGTCGTGACCGCGTCCTCGGGCCGCAGACGGTTGCCCGACGCGGTGCCGTGGGTGACTCCGGACGGAAGCGTCGCAGTGGCTGCCGCCGCCGGCGCCGCGATGGGCGCGGCTGCAGCGGCCGGAACGGGCGCGGTAGCGGCAGCGGGCTGCAGCGGCTCTGCGGGCGCGGCCGGAAGGTCGCGGGTTAGCTCCTGAGGCGTGGCCACAGGTTCTTCGGGCGCGGGCGGGACCTCCTCGGTCGCGGCCTGCGCGGCGGCCGCTTCGATCGTCGGGGCCGCGGCCGCAGGAGCCTCATCGGCCACGTCGTCTTCGTCACCTGCGGGCTCAGCCGCCGGGGCACCGTCGCCGCCTTCGAACTGGGGCTGCGATCCGGGCCACCACCTGGGTTCCTTCGGGTGCGGCGACCCGTGCACGGCGCGCTGTCGAGCGGCCTTGGCACGAGCTTCCGCGACGGCCGACGCGCTTCCCTTGGCCTGTTCTTCCGCGAGGACTTCCTGGTAGATCTGCTCTGGGTCTGCCACCCCTGCTCCTGTTCGACTCGGTCTGCCACGGCCGATGAAACGGCCGTAAATCTACCCGCACGAGACGAGCGCGCTCCTCTCTAACGCTGATCCCCAAGCTGCTCCAGAGCAGTGCGCCCTCAGGCCTCGCGATCCGTCGACAGCCGGGCGAGGTCTGCCAGCGCGGCGCGCGCGTCGTCCGGGATGGGTAGCTCGGCCAGAGCCGCATCGGCTCGCGACCGCAGCCGATCGAGCAGCGACTGCGTCCAGGCGCGCGCCCCGCTGGCGTCGACGAGCTGGCGCAGGCGGTGCACCTCGTCCTCTGAGAGGTCCTCGCCCCGGCCCCAGCGCCGGGTGAAGAAGCTGCGGTCGCGCTCGTCGAGGAGCTCGATCGTCTTCGCATAAAGGATGTTGCGCTTGCCTTGACGGATGTCTGAGTCGATCGACTTCCCCGTTGCGCTGGAGGCTCCGAACGTCCCCAACAGGTCGTCGCGCAGCTGGAACGCCTCGCCCAGCGGGGCCGCGAAGCCCGACAGCTTCTCCAGGAGCTCGGCGTCCGCGCCCGCGAGGGCGGCGCCGATCAAAAGCGGTTCCTCCACGGAGTAGCGGCCCGACTTCAAGACGGCGACCCGTCGCGCCTGCGCCTCGTCCACGTCGACCGCGCGCGACAGCTCCAGATCCAGGAACTGCCCCGCGATCACCTCTTGGCGCATCCGCGAATAGGAACCGAAGGCCCTGGCGACGGCAACCGGCGGGAAACCGGCGTGCATCAAGAGGTCGTCCGCCAGGACCAACGCGAGATCGCCGACCAGAAGGGCGACGTCGACGCCCGCGCTCGCGTTGGCCGTGGCGATCCCGCGGCGTTCCACGGCCTCGTCCATGATGTCGTCGTGCACGATGGCGAACGTGTGCAGGAGCTCCAGTGACGAAGCGACGCTGAGGATCTCCGGCGCATCCGGGCGGCCGCCGCAGCGATAGCCCCAGTAACAAAAGGCGGGGCGCAACCTCTTGCCGCCTGCGGCCACGATCCGCTCGATCCATCCGATGAGAGGACGCGCCTCGGGCAACGCCTCTCCACGCTCCTGGAGTACGTCCGCCAGCCGCCGGTTCACGCGCCGGCGGAGCGCTTCGTGAGCGGGCTCGAAAAGTGTCACCGAACGCGAACCTAAGTGCCTGTGCCGGAGTCCGAACGTTTAGGCTCCCGGCCATGGGCCGCTTGAGAACCCTTGCCACCGCGTCCACGATCGCAACCTTCGTCCTGGTCTCCATCGGAGGCCTCGTTCGCGCCACCAAGTCGGGGCTGGGCTGCGGGACCGACTGGCCCGATTGCTCCGGGCGCGTGATCCCGTTGTTCTCGCACTACACCGTCGCGATCGAGTTCTCGCATCGTCTCGCCGCGGCCGTCGTCACCGTGCTAATCGCCGCTCTCGCGGTGACCGCACTTCGTCACCACCGGGACCACCCGAAGATCGTGTGGTCTGCAGTCGGCGCTTTCTTTCTCGTTCTGTTCCAGGCAGGACTAGGCGCGGCGGTGGTATTCCTCGAGCTCCACGCCGACACGGTCGTGATGCACCTCGGAACCGCGATGACGCTGTTGGCGCTGTTGGTCCACCTCACCGTGCGGGTGTCGGCTCTCGACGGGAGTGGCTGGAGCCCGGACGCGCAAGCCAGCCGGAGCGCCCTGGCCGCCGCGCTGAGCGTGCTGATCCTGTTGCTCGTGGGCTCGTATCTCTCGGGCACCGGAGGCACGGGTGGGTTCCGCGACTGGCCGCTGATGGATGGGCAGCTCGTCCCGGACCTGGGGATCAGAGCCCAAGCTATCCACTTCCTCCACCGCGCCCTCGCTGCGGTCGCGGGCGTCATCGTCTTCGTGGTCGCGTTCCGGATCCTGAAACGGAAGGCGGAGCTGCCGGATGCAGCGCGGCTGATGCATATCGCCGGAGGGCTGTTCGCGGTCGAGGTGATGATCGGCGCGGCGAACGTGTGGACGCAGCTCGACGCCGCGTTCGTGACCGCTCACCTTGCGGTCGGCGCCGCTATCTGGGCAACGCTGGTCGCGACCGCGGCCGTCACCAGCCCCGCGATCGCGGCCGATGCCGCCACGCAGAGACGCCCTAGCCCGCGCGGCCAGCTGGCGGAGGCGAGTCGCTGATGCGCAGGCTCGTTGCGGACCCCGGCGGATCGCTCCGGATCGAAGAGCAGATCGACGCCACGGCCGAAGTGGCAACGAGCGACGAGGTGACGCCTCAGCGAGGTTGGGCACGGGTGGGCGCCTACGTGGCGCTCACGAAGCCGAGGATCATCGAGCTCCTCCTGGTGACGACCGTGCCGTCGATGATCGTCGCCGCCGGCGGATTCCCGTCGCTGCGGTTGATCCTGCTGACGCTGCTCGGAGGAACGCTCTCGGCGGGCGGCGCGAACGCGATCAACTGCTACCTCGATCGCGACATCGACGAGCTCATGCCGCGCACCCGTAAGCGTCCTCTTCCCACGCACAAGGTAGAGCCTCGCAACGCACTGCTGTTCGGCATCGCCCTAGGCGTGATCGCCATGGTGCTGTTGTGGGTGACGGTCAACCCGCTGGCCGCGTCGCTTTCGACCGCCGCTCTCCTCTTCTACGTCTTCGTCTACACGATCGGGATGAAGCGGTCGACGCCTCAGAACATCGTGATCGGGGGCGCCGCGGGCGCGATGCCCGCGTTGGTTGGCTGGGCCGCGGTTACCGGAACCGTCGAGCTGCCGGCGCTGGCGCTCTTCGGGATCATCTTCTACTGGACGCCGCCACACTTCTGGGCGTTGGCGATGCGCTACGAGAAGGACTACGCCCGCGCGGGCGTGCCAATGATGCCGGTCGTCTACGGACGCCAAGAGACCACGCGCCACATGCTCTTGTACTCGTTCTTGTTGCTGGCGATGTGCCTCGCGTTCTTCGCGGTCGCCAAGATGGGCGTGATCTACCTCGTCTCGGCCCTCGTTCTGAACGGCATCTTCATCGGGTGGGCGTTCAAGCTGTGGCGCAACCCCAACCCGAAGAGTGCCTGGGGCCTCTTCCGGTTCTCGATCTACTACCTGGCCCTGCTCTTCGGAGCCATGGCGATGGACCAGATGCTGCGCCTCTAGCGCGCTCTCCGACAAAACATGCGTTAAACGCACGTTTTGCGCGAAAGCTATGCCCGTGAAGCTTTGCGCGCTGCATCCGTTCGGTCCGCACGCATCCATGCGCCGATCGCCAGCGCGATCGCTATCACGAAGACGAAGTCGCCGCCGAGCCACATAACCAGGGCTCCCGCGCGCTGGTCGGCGAGGTCGGGGTAGGCCGGATACAGCGGCGTCGCGCTCGAGTACAGCGCCAGGCCCAGGAACGACTGGAGCGGGAGGGCGGCCACGAGATAGCCGAGACGCGCTGGGTGCGCAAGAGCGCGGCGAGAGATCGGATCGGACGCGATCACCGGGGACCAGAACAAGAGCCCTGCGGATATATAGAGCCCGTGCTCGACGAAGTGGACCAGCTCGTTGTCGAGCGCCGCCTGATACAGGGGCGAGAAGTGCGTGACCCACATGACGACGGCGAAGAAGCCCCACGTCATCAGGGGATGCGTCAGAAACTTGGCGGCTCGCGACCGGAGAAGGCGCGCCACACCCTTGCGTGGTCGTCCACGTGTCGCCTGCAAGAGCGCCGTTACCGGCGCTCCGGCGAGCAGCAGGGGCGCCGCTATCAGCACCAGCAGCAGGTGCTGCGCCATGTGAGCCGTGAACGAGTGGTGCGCCAGAGACGGGAGCGGGCCGACGAGAGCGGCGGCCGCGAGCCCTACGCCCGCAATGAGCCACGACGGTCTAGTCACGCGCGGGAACGACCTACCAGCGTGAGGTATCGGAGGGAGCTACTGGACCGTGACCGTTCCGTTCATCCCGGGATGCACGTCGCACTGGAAGTAGTACTCGCCCTTGGCCAGCGGAGGAATCGTGTAGGTCGTCTCCTGGCCGCCCGGGATGATCTCGCCCTTGAAGAGTTCCTTCGTAGCGGAGTCGTCCTCGTAGATCGCGATGTTGTGCTCGGCGGAGTCATCGTTCACGAAGGGGATCGTCTCTTCCGTCTTCGCCTTCAGTTCGATCGTGTCGGTCGAAAAGGCGACGTTCGCGGCGGAGACGGCTGCGGCGCCGGCGGCGGCCGCGGCCTCTGCACCGGCATGCTCCGCCTCACCGGCAGAGTCCCCGTGACCGAGCCCGAGCGACGCGATCACGACACCGATCACGAGCGGGTAGGCCGCCACGATCAGGAGCTCGGACCATGAACGGCGAGCCGATTCGGGACGAAGAGCGACGAAGGCGCAGGCGATGAGGATGTTCGCCCCGATCGCGAGCGCGATCACCACGGCGATCTCCTTCGGCACGGACAACAGGATGCGCGACATGCCGAACGTCACCGCCGCTATCGCAAGCAGCGCACCGAGAGGGATGACGACGGGAAGAGGGAGGCGCAGACGTACCTCGTGGCTGAGGGGCCGGTCCCCCGCGTGTTGGCTCATCCCTGTCTCAGCTCCCACGTCTGAAGACCGCGTTCGAAATCGTCCCAGCTCACCTCGTCAACCTCCTGCCGTTCCTCCGCCGCGTTCCACCTGAAGAACAGGTAGGTGATGACGAGCCACAGTAGCAAACCGCCACCTATCTTCATGATCAAGCCGGCCGACTGCTGATCGGTTATCACGTCGATCCCCCACAGGCGCGGAACGGTTGCGTAGAACTCGTAGATGGGGGTGTTCGCGAACGTCAAGAACGACGCTGGAACGGTCGGGATGATCGACTGCAGGAACAGATAGAGCATCTTCCCCGGCGGCGACAGCCGCGATAGCTCGGGCAGCCGATCCACGACCGGCCACCACATCAGCACCGCGGAGGAGAACAGCACCGAGTGCAACGAGAAGTGAACGAGCTCGGACCTCAGCGACAGGTCGACCAGCCAGGGCCAGTGGGTGACGACGATGACGCCGTTGAAGAGCAGCAGCCCGAACATGGGCCGCGTCACCACGCGCGCCACCTTCATGACCTTGGGCCCGCCGATCAACGACCGCAACAACCACTTCGGCATCCCGAGGACGAGGAGCGGCGGCGCGACCAGCGAGAACAGGGTGTGCTGCACCATGTGCGCAGAGAAGAGGTAGTCCTCGGAGAGCTCGTGCATCGGCCAGTCCGCCCCCAGCCACAGCATCACTATCCCCGCGAAGAAGAAGCGCTTCTGTTTGCGCGTCGCAACGGGCTCTCCCAGCGGAGCCCTCTGCGGACCCCACGACCGCAGCGCCGCGATGTACCCGAACGAGAGCAAGACGACCAACAACCACACGTCGGGGTGCGCGTGCCAACCCAGACCCGACACGCCCGCGGCGGCGAGGGTCATCTGCTAGCCGGTTACGCCGGCTGTTTCCGGCCGCAAGAAGAAGGTCAGCAGAACCACGGTGAATACCACCAGGGCGAGAACAACTCCGGTGACGAAGAAACGACGAAACAGCTTGCTGTCGAACTTCAGGTGCATGAAGTAAAGCGCCACCATGATGAACTTGATCAGCGCGAACGCGATCAAGAACGGGACGAGGAGGCTCTCCAGCGCCGGGATGTAGTAGATCGCGACCTCCGCCGCCGTAACGATCGCCAGGATGATCGCGATCCACACGTACTTCCGAGGGCTCGGATGCTCGTGCAGGGCCTCTTCTTCTCTCGGCGCGTGAAGCTCGCTAGATGCCATGAGTGATCACTCCGTGGGAACCAGATAGATGACGGTGAAGATCACGATCCAGACGATGTCGACGAAATGCCAGTACAGACCGATCAGCTCGACCTTGCGCGCGTCGGCCTGTGCGAGGCGGCCCGCGAAGGACATCCCGAGCAGCGCCAGGAGCATCAATATCCCAACCGAAACGTGGGCGCCGTGGAACCCGGTGAGCACGAAGAAGGAGCTCCCGAAGGGGCTGGTGCTGAGGGTGAGTCCCTCTTCGTAGAACGTGGTGAACTCGTAGATCTGTCCGCCGATGAACGTCATACCGAGGAAGGCGGTGGCGAACAGCCACACCCGCATCCCGCGTTCGTCTCCACGCTGGATCGCCGCGAGCGCGAGAACCATCGTGAGAGACGACATCAGCAGGACGAAGGAGCTGACCGAGGTGAACGGGATGTCGTAGATGTGTGCGGGGTCGGGGCCGCCGTTCGTCCGGCTGCGGTACAGCAGGTAGGTGGAGATGAACGAGCCGAAGAAGAGGCACTCGGAGCCGAGGAAGGCCCACATCGCCATCTTGACGTTGTCGAGTCCCGTAGAGGTCAGGTGCTCCTCGTGGGCGTGCTGCGCCGGGACGGCGGCCGGATGCGTCGCCACTATTCGGCCGTTCCAGGCTCGAAGACCCACCCGAAGAAGCCAAGCGTCGTGATGAGGAACCCGATCACCACGGCGGGCAGCGCAAAGATGACCGCGTACGCGCTGACGAGCATGCCGAAGGCCGCGATCACGGGGAAGTACGAGGGCGAGGGCATGTGGATGTGGTGGCCGCCTTCATGGTCCGCGTGCTCGGCGTGATCCACGGCTCCACCCGAGAAGACGGGCTCCGCGGTCTTGCCGGGGCCCACGAAGTACTTCTTGTGCCAGAAGTCATCGCGGTGAGTGACGACAGGGATCTCGGCGAAGTTGTACTCGGGTGGCGGCGACGGAATGCTCCATTCCAGCGTTCTTGCGTCCCATGGGTCGGCGCCGGCCTCGTGGCGGCCCTTGCGCCGGCTGACGGCGACGTTGAAGAGGAAGATCAACGTCGCGACCGCGATCAGGAACGACCCAACGGTCTCCATCATGTTCCACATGTTCCAACCCATCCCCTCGGGATAGGTGTAGATCCGGCGCGGCATCCCCTGAAGACCGACGATGTGCATCGGCCCGAAGGTCAGGTTGAACCCGATGAACCACAGCCAGAAGTTCCACTTACCGATCTTCTCCGAGAGCCGGTGCCCGAAGATCTTCGGCCACCAGTAGTAGAAGCCCGACATGATCCCGAAGAGCGCGCCGCCGAACAGCACGTAGTGGAAGTGGGCGACCACGTAATAGGTGTCGGTCTGCTGCGCGTCGTGAGGGACGATCGAGTGGGTGACGCCGGAGAGACCGCCGATGATGAACATCGCGATGAAGCCGACCGAGAACAACATCGCGGTGTTGAACCGCAACGAGCCGCCCCACATGGTGCCGATCCAGTTGAAGATCTTCACGCCGGTCGGTACCGCGATGAACATCGTCGACAACGCGAAGGCCGAGTTCGCAACGGGGCCGAGACCGGCCGCGAACATGTGGTGCGCCCAGACGCCCCAGCCCATGAAACCGATCGCGGCCCCCGCGAACACGACCGCCGCGTAGCCGAAGATCGGCTTGCGCGAGAAAGCCGGAAGCACCTCGGACACGATCCCCATCGCGGGCAGGATCAAGATGTAGACCTCTGGGTGTCCGAAGAGCCAGAAGAGGTGCTGCCACAGGATCGGATCACCCCCGGCGGCAACGGCGAAGAACGTCGTTCCGAACAGGCGGTCGAACATCAGCTCGAACAAGGCGACGGCGATGATCGGCATCGCGAAGAGCAACAGGAACGACACAACCAGGGTCATCCACACGAAGACGGGCATGCGCATGAGCGTCATCCCCGGCGCCCTCATGTTCAGGATCGTGACGATGAAGTTGATGGCACCGGCGAGGGAAGCGATGCCGAGGAACTGCAGCCCGACCGCGTAGAAGTCCATGCCGTTCGACGGGAGTTGTTGACTGGTGCTCAACGGCGCGTAACCGAACCAGCCGCCGTCGGGGGCACCGCCCAGGAAGAAGCTCGAGTAGATGAAGATGCCGCCGAACAGGAAGATCCAGTAGCTGAGCGCGTTCAGGCGCGGGAAGGCCACGTCACGCGCGCCGATCATCAACGGGATGAAGAAGTTGAAGAACGCGACCCCCATCGGCATCACCACGAGGAAGATCATCGTGACACCGTGCATCGTGAAGAACTGGTTGTAGAGCTCGGCGCTCAGCACCTCGCCGTCGGGCACCGCGAGCTGCGCTCGAACAGCAAGAGCCTCGAGGCCGCCGAGCAAGAAGAAGATGAAGGCCGTGACGCCGTACATGATCCCGATCTTCTTGTGGTCCACGGTTGTCACCCACGAGTACCAGCCCGTGGTCGCGGTCGGCCTCGCGAAGATGCTCCGCCGAGGCTGCTGCAATGCCGCCGTTGCCATCAGATCCCAGCCTTTCCTTTCACTCCAGCGTCTGCAGGTATGCCACGACCGCGTCGATCTCTTCCGCGCTCAGCCCATAATCCGGCATCTGCGCGCCGGGCTTGACGGCCGCGGGGTGGTCGATCCATCGCGCGAGGTTCTCGGGCGTGTTCCTGAACATGGCACCTGCGAAGGTCTCGCGGCTCGCGAAGTGGGTCAGGTCGGGTCCCGTCGTCCCCTTCGCCTCGGTGCCGGCGATAGCGTGACAGTTCACGCAGTTCTCCATGAAGATCTGCTGGCCCTCCCCCGCCGCGCCCGTCACGTTGGCCGCCGCGGGCTGCTGCTGATCCGCGAGCCACTGCTCGAACTCCGCCGGCTCGTGCGCGATCACGCGCAACCTCATGTTGGCATGTGACAGCCCACAGAACTCGGTGCACTGGCCCCAGTAGGTGCCGGGCGTGTCGGCGATGAAGTACATGTTGTTGGTGCGTCCCGGGACCACGTCCTGCTTGCCGGTGAGCTTCGGGATCCAGAAGCTGTGGATCACATCCGCGCCCTCCAGCGTGAGATAAACCGGCTGGCCCGTGGGCACGTGCATCTCGTTGGCAGTCACGATGCCTGCGTCCGGATACTCGTACTGCCACCAGAACTGCTTCGCCGTAACCGTGATGTCGAGGGTGTTCGCGGGCTTGTCCGAGAGATCGGCGATCGCCTTCACGGTCGGGACCGCCAGTCCCGCCAGGATCAAGGTCGGGACCAGGGTCAAGACGACCTCGAGCTTGGTGTTCCCGTGGAACTGGGCGGCCTCGCGCCCCGGGCGGCGTCGGAACCTGATCAGCGTGTAGACCAGCACCGCCTCGACCACGACGAAGATGATCACCGCGATCCCGAAGGTGAGGTCCCACAGCTCGTCGGCCCGGCGGGCGACCGGGCCCAGGGGACTCAGGTAGTCCTGCGGCCCGACGTCGGTGTTGCAGGCGGAGGTGATCAGCGAGAAGGCCGCCGCGAGCACGCCCAGCAGGAGCCGGCGGCCGCGCGCGCTCAGACGGTTGAAGAGTTCCATTGGACGCGGGGAATATATATGACCGCAGGTGGTGGCGAGCTTCTATGCCTGCTTGTGAAGGCGCTGCGCGCGACGTCGCTCTCCTCCGGCGTCACCGACCTATCCTCGGGCCATGGGTGCTCGTGAAGAGGTGGAAGAGGAGGTCGTCGATCGGCCCCTTCAGCGGAGGTTGATCGTCGTCGTTCCGGCCCTCGTGCTGCTCGGCCTGATCGCGTACGGCTCGCTTACGACCGCGCACCAGACATCGCAGAACGAGCTTCCTTCCTTCACCTTGCCGCTGCTCGACGGAGGCACGCTTTCGAACGACGACCTCCAGGGGCAGCCGGTGGTGCTGAACTTCTGGGCCTCGTGGTGCGCGCCGTGTCGCGAGGAGGCTCCGTTGCTCGAGGAGCTGTGGCGTGAGTACAGAGAGCAGGGCGTCAGGTTCGTCGGCGTGAACGTGCAGGACAACGAGCTGGGAGCGCGGGACTTCCAGAAGGAGTTCGGCGTCACCTACCCCATCGCGCTGGACCCCCGTGACGAGCTGGCGGGTCCTCTGGGCGTGCTCGGCTTGCCGCAGACCTTCTTCATAGGTCCCGACGGCCGGTTTCTCGAGCAACAGGCCGGGCCGCAGGTGGGTGAGAGCAGGGGAACGCAGGTGCTCGGTGCGATCTCCGAGGAGACGCTCAGAGACGGGATCGAGAAGCTGCTGGAGGAAAGCACCTGATGGGCGCGGCGGGCACCGCGGTGAAGGAAGCGGAGATATCGGCTTCGGCTCTCGGGATGATCCTGTTCATCTCGTCAGAGGTCATGTTCTTCGCCGGACTTTTCGGGGCCTACTTCACGATCCGGGCTACGGCTCCGGAGTGGCCGCCGGTTGGTGTGCACCTGGCGGTGCTGCTGCCCGCCATCGCGACGGGAGTGCTGGTCGCCTCATCGCTCTCCATGCACCGGGCCGCGCAGGGGGCCGAGCGCGGCGAGCGCAGCCAGACCTCGAGGTGGCTCTTGATCACGATCGTGTTGGGCGTCGTGTTCCTCGCGGGCCAGGCCTATGAGTACTCGCAGCTCGGCTTCACCGTTGCCGACCACGCATTCGGGACGCTCTTCTATTCGATGACGGGGTTCCACGCGCTCCACGTCTTCGGCGGCATCGTGACGCTCGGGCTCGTAACGATCAAGAACGCGCGCGGCAGCGTGACCGCTGAGCGACACGGCCCGGTGGCCGCAGCGACCCTCTACTGGCACTTCGTCGACGTCGTTTGGGTGCTGCTCTTCGCGACGCTGTATCTGCTGCGCTAGAGGACCGGCAGCTCTTTCAGCAACGGCTCGATCTCGGACCGTGTCGCGACGTTGTCCCAGCGCGCGTCGATCTTCCCGTCGGCGCCGATCAGGTACACCCACGGCTCGGTCAGATCGTCGCCCCTGTAGATCCACTCGGCCGCGCCCTTGTTGACGACGGTGTTCTGGAAGTCCCGCCACACCTCGATGTGGATGAAGTTCGCCCGGTCGCCGTAATCGTTCTGCAGGTCGTGAACGACGTCGGTGACGGGACCGCAGAAGCGGCTCACGCAGTACACAGGCGTCGAGAACACGACGAGCGCGGGCTCGCGCCGGCGGATGGCGTCGGCGATCGTCACCTGGTGAAGGCTCTTGTCGGGCACCGGCTCTCCGGCGCGAGCGCGCGAGTCGACGGCCTCCAGCGGAGCGTCCGTGCTGGCAAGTGTCAGGTTGTCGGTCCGGGGAGCGGGCTCTCCTACCGCGGGATAGCGATGCTCCTCGAGCACCTCGAACACCCCCCTCCCGGTGATCGGGCCCTCTTCCAGGGCCGCGGTGACCTGCGCCGCCCAGAACCCCGCACGATCGAACGTCACGTCGGCGGCGTACACGCCGCGCCCTTCGGAACCCGGGACGGCCGCCGGTCCCTGTGGCGCGGCGTCGGCCGGTGCGTCTATCGCAAGGAACGCCCCGGTGGCGGTGGGCCCTTCTTCCGCCGTTCCCTCTCCCTCGCGGGTGCCGAGATAGAAGAACTCGATCCCCACGTCACCAAAGCTGACGAAGAGCTGGTCCGCAGTGAGGAGGCCGACGATGAACCGGCTCTCCTCTCCCGCTACGAGGTCGTAGTTCGCGGGCTGGACGATCAACTCGTCTCCGCCGTCGGGTGGAGCCGCCGCGGGGTCGCCGCCACCCTGCTCCGCGCACGCGGCCGAGATCACCAGCACCAACACCAGCAAGGCGAACGTCAGTCGTCTCACGAGCAGCCCGTCACCTCCTCCCCGACCACCGACCCAGCCTCGACGGTGGCGTCGATCAGCGCGACGAAGGCCCTCTCCAGCTTGCCCCCTTCCACATCTTCGTCCTGAAGCGCCGACTCGACCGCACCTTTCGCCTCCAACAGCCGGCCTGCGACCACGCGATCCTCGGCTGCCGCGCTGTCCGCCAGCTCGTGCAGACCCAGGTGAGCCTCGTTGAACAGCGCATCCGCAGACGATGGATCCTCGACCGCTTCCGCCCGGGCCTCGCACAGCCCGTCGACGGTGGCCTGGTGATCCACCTCGTGCGCGACGGGGACAGGGTGGTCGTCTGCGGGCCGAGACGTCGCGATGCCGCCGATGCCGAGCGCGATGCCGGTCAGCACCAGGACGATCGGGACGATCGGCTTCGTCGTCTTCTGGACGAAGAAGACGACGCCGAGGCCGACCATCGCGATGGCGACGATCAGCAGCTCGAGGTTCACCCCTCCGGCGCCCCCGTGCGCGAGCAACACCGGCGCTAGCTCCGGCTCCACGGGCGCCTGATCGCCAGAGCGAGCCCTACGACGATGAGGGTCCCTGCGGCAAAGGCGGCGATCGGAAAGCTCGTCCCGCCATCGTCGGGGTTGTCGATCGGCGGGCGGCTCGACGTGATCGCATCGTCGGCCGCGTCGAATGCGCTGGTGCAGTCGTTGCTGCCGGCGACCTTGAACGAGAACTGTGCTGTGACCGCGTGTCCGTCGACCGCAGAGATCGATCGCATGCGGACCTTCCAGGTCCCGGGCTGGCCGCCGTCGATAGCGGTGGAGTAGAGCTCCCGTTGGATCGACTCACCCCGCGACACCTCGACGCCGCAGCCGTCGAGCACGACCAGAGTCGACCCCGGCCCCGCCGGCTCGGCGAGGATCAGGGTCACCTCTTTCGGTGCCTTTGTCACGACGGTCCCGGCCGCCGGCGACGAATCCCGGATCGCGCCGTGCCCCAGGGCGCCGGACGCCGTGAGCACGCCGAGCATCGAGGCGACGAAGGCGGCAGCGACGACCCGATGCAGAGGGCTCATGTGATCCTCCAGGCTCATGTTTCGGAGGTTATAGGCGCCGTAGGAGACGCCTTGGACGGAGCCAGGCTAGCGGCGCCCATCCTTTAATCTCGACGTGCGATGCAGCCGGCCCCCACGAGCACAGACCCCAAGAGGCGCGCCAAGTTCGTCATAGGTGGAGGAGTGATACTCCTCAGCTTGGTCGCGCTCGTCGGGTGGGCCATGGGACGCCCGAACTCCACCTCTTTCTTCTATACGCCGACAGAGGTCATCGAGCTCGCCGCCGCCCCGGGGGCAGAGGAGTACCGGGTGAACGCCAAGGTCCTCCCCGACAGCGTCGAGCGGGACGGGCTCACCACCAGGTTCGACATCTCGGACGGCAACACCGCGCTCGCCGTCACCACCGATCAACCGCTGCCGGACGCGTTCTGGACCGCGATGGCGAACGGCTCCTCGGAGGTAGAGGTCGTAGCGCGCGGCCGCTATGACGGAACGGTCTTCCAAGCGAGCGAGGTCCTCGCCAAGTGCCCGTCGAAGTTCAAGGCCAAAGCGGCGTAGGCCGCCGCAGCCCGCTATGACTCTGTCTCTGGGCGGTCTCGGGCGCCCTTCGCTGGTCGCCGCTTTCCTCCTGATGGGGCTCGCGGTGGCGCTGTCTCTGTGGGGGGCGCTGCGGCGGGATGTGCGCGCTGCCGAGGCCGGACGTCGAGCGTTGACGGCAGCCGCAGCGTTCGTGGCGCTGGCCGCCGTCGCGCTGGTGTCGGCGCTGTTCGCTCACGACTTCTCTCTCGAGTACGTAACCAACTACTCATCGCGAGCGCTGTCGCGTGGCTACACGATGGCCGCGCTCTGGGGTGGGATGGAGGGGTCACTCCTGTTCTGGACCGTGCTGCTGAGCCTGTTCGCCGCCGTCGCCTTGAGGCGGCCCGAGGGCAACACCGCGATCCGTGCGTGGGCGACGCTGGTGCTGGGTGGGATCTCGCTCTTCTTCCTGTTGCTGTTGCTCTTCCCGGCGAGCCCGTTCCGCGTGCTCGCGCAGGTCCCCGCGGACGGAAACGGCCTCAACCCGCTGCTGCAGTCACCTGGGATGTTGATCCATCCACCCCTCCTGTACACGGGCTTCGTGGCGTTCTCGATCCCCTTCGCGTTCGGGATGGGTGCGCTCGCAACGAAGCGCCTGGACGAGACCTGGCTCAAGCAGACGCGCCGGTGGACGCTGTTCGCGTGGAGCGCCCTGTCGATCGGGATCGTGCTGGGAGGGGCGTGGGCTTACACCGAGCTGGGCTGGGGCGGCTACTGGGCGTGGGATCCCGTCGAGAACGCGTCTTTCATGCCGTGGTTGACCGCGACCGCGTACCTTCATTCCGTCGTGATCCAGGAGAAACGCCGGATGTTCAAGGTCTGGAACCTGTCGCTGATCCTTCTGACCTACGTGCTTGCCGTGTTCGGCACCTTCCTCACCCGGTCCGGGATCCTCTCGAGCATCCACACCTTCACGGAGGGGCCGATCGGGAAATGGTTCCTGCCGTTCCTCGCGGCGATGCTGATCGGAGGTCTGGCGATGATCGCGTCGCGGCTGGACTCCTTGAAGAGTGAGAACCGGTTCGACGCGCTGCTATCGAGAGAGTCCGCCTTCCTCGCCAACAACGTCTTGTTCCTGGCCGCCGCCTTCGCTGTGCTGTGGGGGACGATCTACCCGATCGTGATGGAAGCGGTCTCCGGTGTTCGTGTCGCGGTTGGGCCGCCTTTCTTCAACGCGGTCTTCATCCCGATCGGTCTCGCGCTCGTCGGCTTGACCGGTCTCGGGCCGCTGATCGCGTGGCGCCGCATGAACAAGAGGGCCTTTTTCCGGATGGTCCGCGTTCCTCTGCTTGCCGGCGCGACCGCGGTCCTCGCGCCGGCAGCGGCCGGGATCAGGAGCACCGGCGCCCTGCTCGCGTTTGGTCTCTGCGCCTTCACCTTCACCGCGATCGTCGCGGAGTTCGCGCGCGGGGCCCGCGTGCATCGCTCGCGCGACGGCCTTGGTTGGCCGAGCGCGATCGGGAGGACGTTGATGCGCAACCGCCGCCGCTACGGCGGCTACGTCGTCCACCTCGGCGTCGTGCTGATCGTTCTCGGGTTCGCGGGGTCCGCGTTCAGGGTCGAGCGCAGCGCCCACCTCGAGCAGGGCCAAACGATGCAGGTCGGCGATTACACCCTGCGCTACGAGGAGGGGGTTCGGGGAGAGACGCCGGAGAAGGAGATCTTCCAAGCCAACATCTCGGCGGCGCGGGACGGGGAGATGGTCGAGACGCTGGAGCCGCAGCGGAACCTCCATATCGTCCAACAGCAGTTCCAGTCAGAGGTTGCGATCGCGAGTGGCCCGGTGGAGGACCTCTACGTGGTCGTCACGGCTGTCGATCCGGACGGAGGCGCATCGGTCAGAGCTTTCGTGAACCCGCTGACGTGGTGGATCTGGGCCGGAGCCGGGCTCATGGCGGTCGGCATGAGCTTGCTCCTATCGGAGGGAACCCCTCGACCCGCTCTCGCCGCGGCGCCGTCGCGGGTGGCGCGGCCCGCGGTGGCAACACGGTGAAGCACCTGGCGCTCGGTGCCTTCCTGCTGCTGCTGTTCGCGGCGCCGGCCGTCGCGGCCCCCGAAGACACCGCCAACGACGTGTCGATGGAGGTCATGTCGCCGTACTGCCCCGGCGTCACGCTCCACGACTGCCCGTCCACCGAAGCCGACGCGCTGCGCGAGCGGATCCGCGGGTGGGCCGAAGCGGGCTGGAGCAAATCCCGGATCATGGCGGAGCTGGAGGCGGAGTTCGGTCCCTCGATCCGCGCTACCCCCGGGCGCGCAAAAGGCGGAATGGTGGCGTGGGCGGTGCCCGCTGCAGTCGTCTTGCTCGGCGCCATCGTGGCCGCCGCGCTGGCGCGGGCGTGGACCACGAGGCGCTCGACCGAACCGGCCGATGCCGGCGAGGGGGCCGCCGGAATAGCGGTCAACGCCGAAGACCGCCGTCGTCTCGAAGCTGAGCTGGGGATGCTGAGGAGCCGGGGATGATCGGAGCCGCCATCGTCGCGGTGCTCGCCTGCGCCGCCCTGCTCTACGTCCTGGGGCCGCTGCGGCGCCAGCGCGCGAACGACCTCCCGGTCGACGCTTCACCTATCGAACAAGCGCGCGAACGCAAGGACACCGCGCTGAACGCGATCATCGACCTCGAAGAGGAAGCAGAGGTCGGGAAGCTGACGCCGCGGGAGCTCGAGACCCTGCGCCAGGAATACGAACGAGAAGCGCTCGCGGCGCTGCACCAGCTCGATCGCATCTCCGCGACCTCTCCCACGAACGACCCCCTGGAACAAGAGATCGCAGCGATGAGAAAAGAGCTCGCATGTCCCTCCTGCGGTGCGTTGCGATCGTCCGCGGGAACATGCAGCCGATGCAGCGTCTAGCGCTCTTCCTCCTGATCGCTTCGCTGGTGACTTCGGCACCGCCGGCGCGCGCGGCGGCCACCGGAACGATCGAGGGCACGGTCGTCAACGGGACGACGGACCGCCCCCAGCGCGGTGTTGCCGTCACCCTTACGAAGATCGGACCACAGGGCGACTCGCGCGAGACGGTGAGGACCGACCGGCGCGGCCGTTACTCCTTCACCGGGTTGAGAACGGGCGACGACTTCGTCTACGCGCTGGACGCGAGCTATCGGGACGGCTTGTTCGCCGGACGCCCCCTGACCATCCCATCGGACACGGAGAAGCGTCCCGTGATCGACACGACGCTGCGCGTCTTCGAGCCGACGACCGACCCGAACGCGATCCTGATCCGCCGCGACGACCTCTTCGTCGTACAACACGAAGATCGCGTCTCGGTGATCGAGGCCGTGAAGGTCGTGAACCCGACCAGGAACGCATACATCGGCCGCGGATCTGCGCTCGCCCCCGACGACGAGGGGCCGACGCCCAGCCTCGGCCTCGCGCTCCCCGACAACGCGCTTCCGGAGACGGTGAGGTTCGTCGACGCGGACCTCGACATCCCGGAGGTGGTGGAGGTGCAGGGGTTCGGGTTCGGCATCACCACCGCTATCCCGCCCGGTGAGGTGGATCTCACCTTCAGCTATCAGGTGCAGGGGTCGGGCGGGACCTTCGACCTCTCACGCACGGCCTTGTACGAGATCTCCGAGCTGTCGGTGTTCGCGGCGCCGCCGCTGGAGGCGACGAGCAACCGACTGGAAGAGGCCGAGGAGCTAGACCTCGAAGGCACCACCTATCGCCGCTCATCCTCGACGGAAAGCATCGACGCCGCGGATCCGATCCAGATCCTCCTCGTAGCCGAGGCGGGCGGCTCTTTCCCACTCGTCGGCGGCCTGGGAGCAGGACTGGCGGCGCTCATTCTGATCGGGGTCGCCGCGTTCTGGAGGAACAAGCGCCCGCGCCCACAGGCTGCAGCCGCCCCGGTCGACGACCGTCAGGAGCTCGTCACGGCGATCGCGGAGCTCGATCTGAAGCATGAGGCGGGCCAGGTATCCGACGCCCACCACGCTTCGGCGAGATCCGAATTGAAAGCCCGGCTCGCGCGCGCCGACCGGCCGAGCAGCTGAACGGGAAGCGGCGGTGATCACGATCGAGGGGCTGCGTGTCGCCTACGGGCGGACGATCGCGCTCGACCGCATCGACGCGGAGATCGGCCCGGGCGTCGCCGGGCTGTTCGGGCCGAATGGGTCGGGCAAATCGACGCTGCTCAGGGTCCTGGCGGGGCTGCTGCGCCCGACGTCAGGAACGATCCGGATGTCGGGCGAGCTGGTGGACATGAAGAGCGAGCGGGTGCGGGGTCGCATCGGCTATGCGGGGCATCGTTCCGGGCTCTACAGGCGTCTGACCGTTGTGGAGAACCTGGAGCTGTTCGCGCGGCTGTACGGCACCCGCGCCGATCGTGTCGGAGAGGTGATCGATCAGCTCGACCTCGCCGACCGGCGACGGACCCCCGCGGGCGACCTCTCCGCCGGATACCAGCGCCGCGCGGCCGTCGCTCGCGCCCTCCTCCACGAGCCCGACGTGTTGTTGTTGGACGAGCCCTACGCGAACCTCGACGACGAGGCCGCTGAATCCGTGTCGCAAGCGGTCATGACGTGGCGACGGCCGGGGTCGGTCGCGGTGATCGCGACGCACGGTGCGAAGAAGGTGAAGCGGTACGCCGATGCGGGCCTGATCCTGCAACACGGGCGACTCATCCGGCAGGGGACCTACGAGGAATCCGGGTTCACGTCGTGACCTCGAGCGGATTCAGCGGCAAAACCCGCGCCCTGATCGCGAAGGACCTGCGGGTCGAGCTCCGGGCTCGCGACACGCTGCCTCCGATGATCGCGTTCGCGGTCACCGTCGCGCTCTTGCTGGCTTTCGCCGCGCCCGCTCCCCCTCGTCTTCAGGAGCCAGTCTCGCTGCCACTGGGGACCGTCGCATCCATTGACGTGACCGCGGCCTTCCTGTGGATCACGATCCTCTTCGCGGGCCTCATCGGGTTTGCCCGCACTTTCGAGGTCGAGCAAGCCGACGGCGCGATTGACTCGTTGCTGTTGGTCCCGCTCGACCGGACGGGGCTGTTCGCCGCGAAAGCGGTGGCGAACCTGGCCTTCATCGCGATGGTGCAGGCGGTCCTGCTCCCGGTGTTCGCGCTGTTGTTCCATTTCGATCTCGGCATGAACTGGCTGACGTTGATCTTGGTCTGCGCGCTCGTCGACATCGGCTTCGTAGCGATCGGAACCTTGTTCGCGAGCGTCGCAGCCCATACCCGCAGCCGCGAACTGATCCTCCCGATCTTGGCTCTGCCCGCGCTGGTGCCGCTCTTCCTCGCGGCCTTCGAGCTGACGTCGGACCTGTTGGGCGGCGAAGGTCTCGAAGCGGTGGCGTCCAGAGGTTGGTTCGGAATACTGGTCGCCTTCGATGTGATCTTCACGGTCGCGGCGGGCCTCGCGTTCGAGTTCGTGATCGATGCGTAGGGCCGTCCTTTTTCTCTGCGTGTGCCTGCTGGCGGGCGCGTGCGGGGGACGCCAGAACACGGAACCCCTCGCGCTCGACGATCCGGCGGGCGCAACGCGTTCGCTGGAACTTCCGCCTCCCGTGCCCGCGATCGCGGCCTACCGCATCGACCTCGCGCGCACGCTCCCCGAGCGCGTCCGCTCGCGCATAGAAGAGATCAAAGAGGTCGCGGTCGTGGCCGGCGTCGCTAGGGAATCCTTCAAGGTCTCCGGCCCCACGGGCCTCGAGCGCATCACCGTTGCGTCGACGAAGCCGCTTCGCTTCAGGACCGTTGCACCGGCAGCGACCAAGGAGGCCGAGTTCGTGTGGAGCGCTCTCATCGCGGGGCGTGGCGTTCTCACCTTTGATGCCGCGCGCAAGCTCGGGATCGAAGGAGCAGGACAACTAGAGATCAGCGGTTCACCACCGCTCCCGATCGGCGCGTTCGCGGCGAACGGCGCACCTGATCTAGGCGACGTTCTGGTCGCCGACCACGTGGGGCGAGAGCTCGGGCTCGGGGATGCCGACGTTCTGATCGTGGGGGCGGAGCCGGGCTCCGACCTCGAACGGCTGGGCAGCCGACTGAGAGACGAGCTGCGGGGGCACCACGCGACCGTCGAGCCGATCCTCGATACCTCGCCGGCTCCGGTCGACCCGGCCGGGCAACCACAGCCGGTGGGGCACGCCGAGGGAGGCGCGGTCGGCTCGATGTCGTTCCGGATCCTGAAGGGCGGTTTCATCGAGCCGGACCCCGCATGGGTCGCGGCGAACATCGCGACGGGACAGGTCGCCATCCTGGGCACCGTCACCTGCCATCGCCTCGTATTCCCGCAGTTACACGCGGCGATGACGGAGATCGCGAACGAGGGTCTGGCGGCGGAGGTGGACCCCGACGACTACGGCGGTTGCTATGTGCCGCGGTTCATCGACCGCGATCCAAAGAAACCCCTGTCGATGCACGCGTTCGGGCTCGCGTTCGACATCAACGTATCCGGCAACTACCTCGGAACGAAGGGTGACCAGGACCCACGGGTGGTGGAGATCCTCGCCAAGTGGGGCTTCGAGTGGGGCGGGCTGTGGGACCGCCCCGACCCCATGCACTTCGAGCTGGTTCGCCTCGTGCAGACCTAAGCGTCAACGCATCGGACGTGGGTATAGAGGTGCGATGACCGGACCCAGTCAGCGCGCCCTGGAGGTAGCGCGACAGGAGACGACGCAGCTCGTCGCGACCGGCGCGCGGGCGGTGATCCTGACGGGAAGCCACGCACGCGGTGACGCGAACGAGCACTCCGATCTCGATCTTCGCGTCGTCGGGGAAGGCCCGAAGAAGCGCCTGAAGCGCAACGAAGAGTTCCTGGTGTCGATCTCGTGGATGTCGCTCGAAGATCACGAAGCTGCGTTCGAGGATCCTGAAGAAGCCGGCAGCATCATCCCGGGCTGGACCAGCGCGGTGATCCTCCACGACCCGGACGACCTCGCTCGCGATCTGAAGCGACGGGCGGAGGAGTGGAAATGGGAGTCGATCGACGACGCCTGCGACAAGTGGGTGGCGCAGCAGATCGTCGAGCTGGCAGAGGAGGTTCACACGATCCTGGGCAACATCGAGCAAGACAAACCGGCTGCCGCGGCCGCCGAGCGCTCGCAGCTCGCGATGGGCCTCGCGCAGGCGCTTTCTGTGCACAAGCGCATCGCGTACGAGTCCGAGAACGACCTGTGGGAGCTCGTCGCGGATGCGATGGGCGGTCGCTACGGCGGGTTGCAGCGGAACGCTCTAGCGGAGGAGCCGATCACCCTTAGAGATTCGATCGGTGCCGTGATGCAGCTGTTCGCCGTCGCCGCGACCGAGACACAGCATCTGCTCCGGGACGAGCAACGCGAGGTGGTAGCGCACGCCTGCAACCTCGCGGGCTACCCCTTGATCGCCTAGGCAGGGGCCACCCACGTCTCGTCGAACCAGACAAATGGGCGGACACCGATGACTAGGGAGGCGTTCTGTGCGACGAGCTACGATCTCGCTCCTTCTCCTCGTGATCCTGGCGAGTCTGCTCGGATCGTCGGGGGTGCACGCCCGGAGTCGCCGGACCGGCTCGTTCGAGTTGGTCGGACACAACGCCTTGATGGACCGAGGCATGAATGCTGCTCTTGCCGTTCATGGCGATTACGCCTACGTGGGGAGTCGCACAGACGCCAAAGCGGGCAACGCGAACAACGCGGGCGTGTTCGTCGTCGACATCTCGGATCCCTCCGCGCCGGAGATCGTCCACCAGATCGGTCCCCCGCATGAAGGTAACGCCGGAGAGACGTCGCGCGAGATGCGGATCTGGCCCGAGCAGAACCTGCTGATCGTCATGAACCTGTTTTCGAACTGCAGTGAGCTCATCCACATGTGCCAGCCGACACCCGGAAAAGACAACTTCCGCTTCTATGACATCTCCGGCAAACGGGCGGCGGAGCCGAAGCTCGTTGCCGAGTACGTGCCAAGCTCGAATCCACACGAGTTCTTCTTGTGGCAGGACCCGCGGAAGCCAAACCGTGCGCTGCTGTTCATCTCTACGCCAGGTGGGTCTTCGCAGATGTTGGTCACCGACATCTCCGATGCTCGGGATAACAAGTTCAAAGAGGTGGCGACCTGGCAATCCACGGCAGAGGACAGGCTGCACTCCGCCGCCCTGTCCAACGACGGAAAGCGCGCCTACCTCTCGCATCTCACCGGTGGTGTACTGATCGCAGACACATCAGAAGTGGTCCAGGGAAAGCCAAAGCCCCAGATCAGAACGCTGACCGCTCCGAAAGACGCTGCGAGATGGGATGACGTCGACGTACACAGCGCTGTGAAAGTACCGGGGAAGAACTACCTCTTTACGACAGATGAGAAGTACGGGGATCTATTGCGCGTGCTTGGGTCGGGCGGCTGTCCCTGGGGCTGGTCGCACATGGTGGACATGTCGAGACAGACAAAGCCGAAGACGATCGCCCAGTACAAGCTGCCTCAGAACGACCCAGACTTTTGCAAGAGCGACCCCCCGAGACCTTCATCGAGTTATGCAGCGCACAACCCGACGCTCACCAGGAATCTGGCGTTCGTGACGTGGCACGCCGGCGGCCTCCAGGTCATCAAGACCTCGGATCCGCGCAACCCTGTTCAGGCGGCAGAGTTCGTCCCCGACCCACTGCCGTTCGTCCTCCAGGAGGATCCTGCCCTGACGGCGGGCCAGGACAAGGTCGCCATGTGGAGCTTCCCGATCATCAAGGACGGGCTGGTCTACGTGGTCGACGTGCGGAACGGCCTCTATGTCCTCGACTACAAGGGTCCCTTTGCGTCCGAGGTTGAGCAGATCGACTTCTTGGAAGGAAACTCGAACCTCGGGGACGCGCTGCGACTCGATCGCTAGAGATAAGCGCAGCCGGTCCGCACGATCTGAGTCAGAGCAGAGACTCGGGCCGTCGCATCGACGTCAGGAACCCGGCGCCATCGCCTCCATCATCTTCAGCGCGGCTTCGGGTCCCTTCTGCGCGATGAAGAGCAGTACCGGCGTATCGAGTCCCGCGGCTCGGAAAGACTCGAGGCGCTCCTTACACGCACCCGCGGGCCCCGTGACCACCAGGGCGTCCACCAGTCGATCCGATACCGCCTCCACCGCTCCGTTGCGGTCGCGCGCGTCCCACGCCGCCTTGACCGCGGCGGCTTCGTCCGCGAAACCCTGGCGTGCGATCCAGTCGTTGTACCCGTCGGCAGCGACGTACGGCGCCAGCAAGAACCGAGCGAACCCACGGACCTCCTCCGCGGGCTCGTCGGGTATGCAGATCAACCGCGCGACGAGCTCGAGTCCGGGTGCGGCCGCGCGTGCGAGCCGTACGCCCTCCTCGGTGACCGCGTACAGAGCCAGCCCGTCGGCCACCTCTCCAGCGAGCCGCATCATCTTCGGGCCGAGAGCCGCCAGGAAGATGGGCACGGACGCGGGTGCCTCGAGCCGGAACCCGGCGACGCGGACCGTCTTGCCCTCGTAGCTGACCTTCTGGCCGCTCAGCGCCTGCTTGACCACCTCCACCGTCTCGCGCGTGCGGATGAGCGGCCGCTCGAAGGGCGTCCCCATCCAGTTCTCGATGATCGTCGGCGTAGAGGCTCCCAGCCCGAGACAGAACCTCCCGGCGGCGGCTTGACTGGCAGAGAGCGCGCTCATCGCGATCAGCGCAGGGGGCCGCGTGTAGACGGGTGCGATGGCACAGCCGATCCGGAGCGACGTGGTCGACACGCCCACCGCGGACGCAACCGAGAACGCGTCCTGGCCTGACACTTCGGCCGACCAGGCGTCGGTGTAGCCGAGTTGCTCCGCCCGACGGGCGATCTCGCACGCGCCCCGGACGTCGAAGCCCGGGAGCGGCACCGTCACGCCCAGCCGCTGGTGCACGCGAACCCCCCTCCCGTGAGGTCTGGCGGTAGATAAGGGATGGACATTAGTAGTCTCGGGTCTCCGATGAGAGCCCCCGATTCACCCATCGTTCCGCGACAGCGCGCTCTGACGCGCCTGGGCGTGCTCGCCTGGTCGTCCATCGCGATATCTCTCTTCCTCATCTTCTTCGTCGCCCGCGAGGCCGACACGACGATGGGGGGACAGCTGCAGCGGATCTTCTACTTCCACGTCTCCGCCGCGTGGGCGGCCTACCTCGCCTTCGCGATCGTCTTCCTGGGATCTGTCGCCTATCTCCGCACCGGCGCACGGCGGTGGGATCTGCTGGCGCATGCGGCAGCCGAGGTCGGCGTCGTCTTCACGAGCCTCGTCCTCATCACCGGCCCGATCTGGGCGAAACCCGTGTGGGGCACCTACTGGCAGTGGGACGCCCGCCTTACGTCGGCGCTTGTCATGTGGCTGACATACGTCGGGTACCTGTTGCTGCGAAGCCTCTCCACCGACCCGTCGCGGACCGGGCGGCTGGCCGCGGTCGTCGGCCTGATCGGCTTCGTGAACGTGCCCATCGTTCACTTCTCGGTGCAGTGGTGGAGAACGCTGCACCCCAGCGGCCCGACGGTGGCGAACCTCGAGCAGAGCTCGGGCCTTGGCGGGCCAGAGCTGTTGGCGTTCTTCGTCACGCTGCTGGGGTTCACGCTGCTGTTCGCGTGGTTGATGGCGGCGCGCGTGCGGCTCGGGCGCCTCGGCGATCGCGTCGACCACCTGGAGCTCGCGTCGTGAGCGAGCTGGCCTGGCTGTTCGTCGCTTTCCTCGCGGTCTGGGCGGGGCTCGGCTTCTACCTCTTCACGTTGGCGAGCCGCCAGAAGAGGCTCGAAGATCGTCTGAAGGAGCTCGAGCCGGGAGCCTGACGCGACGGGTCACACATTCACAAGAACCACGTCTTCAGCGACTCGTTTCGCGTGCTCAAACGCACAAGCTCGCGTTGCTTTACGGCAACGGCAGAAATGTAAGATGACGCCCGATGAGCATGCGCGAGCGCGTTTACCGGTACACCGACGCTCCGATGACGTGGACCAAAGCCATCGTTCTCGGGACGCTGCTCTGGATATTCATGATCCTGACCCTGGGCCAGCTGCCGTCGGTGATCATCTACAAGTTCGACCAGTACATCGCGCAGATCGTGAACTTCACCAAGGGCATCCCCGGCGTCAACGCCGAAGGCTTGAACACGGTCCAGATCAAGATCATCCGCGACATCGTTGCCAACTCCGTCCAGATGGGGATCCTGACCGGCATCCTCATCGTCGCCTACTACTGGCAGAAGTCGAAGGCGAAGCGGCTCGGGACGAAGGGCCTCCAGGATCCCGTCAAGGGCTACATGCCCGGGAAATAAGAGGACACAAAGAGCGTGCCCAAGCCGCCAGAGCCGAAGAAGATGGAGATCATCGAGAAGCCGGTCTTCCGTGCCGACTACGAGATGCAGCTCGTGGACGCCGACTGGCTGAAGGGTGCGGTCAAGCCAAAGCGGTTCATCGACTTCATCCCGGAGCAGTGCATCTTGTGCGAGGGCTGTGTCGACATCTGCCCCTGGTACTGCATCTTCATGGTGGATCCCACCGCCGTCGAGGAGTCCGGCAACGTCGCACTGGCCCGCCACATGGGGCCAACCGACATCCTCTTCTTGATCGACGACAACGCCTGTACGAGATGCAACCTCTGCGTCGAACGCTGCCCCACCGGCGCTCTCGTCCAGAGCGAGGTGCAGGGCGGCAAGAAGAAGACCGGTGCGCGGGCCATGGGGAAGGTCGCGGGGTCCCAGAAGGCTTCGTAACAACTAGCTAGAGAGGCAGGGAGTTGGCAAGAGCAGCAGGGTGGAACCCGCGGGAGAAGCTCGCCGAGCGGGTCGATCAGCTTCACAACAGTCAGCTATGGCGGGCGATCTTCCGACCCGGCTCGATCTTCAGACGGGGCTACGCGGACTCGCCCAGGAACCGCGCCTACGTCGTGATGAACTCGCTGCTGTACCACCTGCACCCGGTGAAGGTGAAGCGTCACGGGATCAAGCTCTCCTACACGCTCTGCCTGGGCGGCCTGTCCTTCTTCCTGTTCATCCTGCTGACGATCACCGGCATCTACCTCATGTTCTTCTACCGGCCGTCGGTTGAGATCGTTTACTCCGACATGCAGCGCCTGCACACGCAGGTGTCGTTCGGGCTCTTGGTTCGCAACCTGCACCGCTGGGGCGCTCACCTCATGGTCATCAGCGTCTTCCTGCACATGGCTCGCGTCTTCTACACCGGCGCGTACAAGCCGCCCCGCGAATTCAACTGGATCGTCGGCGTGATCTTGTTCCTGCTTACGCTTCTCCTCGCGTTCACGGGCTATCTGCTCCCGTGGGACCAGCTGGCGGTGTGGGCCGTCACGGTGGGAACCGAGATGATGAAGAACTCACCGGTCATCGGGGACCAGGTCCAGTTCGCGCTGTTGGGTGGCCCGGTGATCGGCCCCGAAACGCTGCTGCGCTGGTACACGCTTCACGTCTGGCTGCTGCCGTTCGTGATCGTGATCTTCATCTCGATCCACTTCTGGAGGGTTCGCAAGGACGGAGGTATCTCGGGGCCCATGTAGGGCTGCTAACGGGAGACAAGGATGCCGACACCAGACGAGGTATACGAGCAGGTACTAAAGGAGGAGACCGACAAGGGCTCCTCCCCCGCCGTCGCCCAGGCCCGCGCCAAGGCCGCGCGGGTGCGAGCACAGCGTGGCTCCAAGACGCCGAACACTCCCGACAAGGCGACCGCTCCCGCGCCGAAGCGCGCCGAAGAGCCGGCGGCGACATCCGCATCCCCGGCGACCGAAGCCCCGGCCGCGGCGGCCGCGGCGGCGCCCGGACCGGCGGCACAGCCTGCGGCAGGA
>JALYHL010000012.1 GCA_030776625.1 Actinomycetota bacterium
TCGCTCGGTAGCGCGGCGCCATCCCGCTCTCGAGGCGCCAGCACCGCCACAGGTGTCCCTGCTGCTGCCAGCTCGGCGCAGAGCTCGGCGAGGTAGCTCTCGATGCCGCCGCGGCCGGGCAGGAAGCTCGAGGTCACCATCAGCGCGTCTGCCACGACGGCACCGTATCGGGCCGCGTGCAGCACGCCTCGTGCGCCTCTGGCCGCACCGCCCGCGCGCGCACCGCCGGATGCCACCGTGTCGCGCTCCCGGTATACGTGACCGGCTGAAAGGGCCGGCGCCCTGCGTGTAGGGCGGCTCTTCGGGTACACAGGCGGTATGGACGTCGTCATCTTCGGAGCGAGCGGCAACGCGGGCACGAGCCTGATCCGCGCCGCCGCGACCGACCCCACCATCACCTCCATCACAGGAGTCGCGCGCCGGCTCCCCACGACGCCACTGCCGAAGACGCGCTGGGTCTCTGCCGACATCACGAAGGACGACCTCGGCCCCCTCGTGCGCGGAGCCGATTGCGTAGTTCATCTCGCCTGGTTGATCCAGCCGTCGCGCGACCTGGCGACGCTGCACGCGACCAACGTCACTGGCAGTCGCCGCGTCTTCGAAGCTGTAGTTGCCGAGAAGGTCCCATCGCTCGTGTACGCATCGTCGGTGGGCGCGTACTCGCTGGGGCCGAAGGACCATCCCGTCGACGAGAGCTGGCCGACGCAAGGAGTATCGACGTCGTTCTATTCGCGCCACAAGGCGGCAACGGAGAGGATGCTCGACGCGCTGGAGGCCGAACACCCTCAGCTCCGGGTCGTTCGGCTGCGCCCGGGCCTCATCTTCAAGAGAACTTCGGCGACCGAACAGCGCCGCCTGTTCGCGGGCCCGTTCGTCCCCAGCCCGCTGGTGCGTCGCGAGCTCGTTCCGGTGATCCCGGACATCGCTCGATTGAGGTTCCAGTGCGTGCACTCGCACGACATCGGCGAGGCCTACCGTCTGGCGGTGACCTCAGACGTGCGCGGCCCCTTCAACGTCGCGGCGGATCCGATCCTCGATCCTCCGAGGCTGGCGGAGCTGTTCGGGGCGAAGCTGGTCCAGATGAAGCCGCGCGCGCTGTACGCGCTGTGGAGCGCGACGTACAAGCTCCGCCTCCACCCGACACCTCCGGGTTGGCTGGACCTCGCCTTCCAGACCCCGGTGATGGACACCACGAGAGCGAGAACGGTGCTGGGGTGGGAGCCGCGACATAGCTCCGAGGAGGCTCTGTTGGAGCTCGTTCGTGGGATGCACGGCGGTGCCGGCAGCGACACGCCGCCGCTGGTTGAGGACGACCTAGGGATGCGAGTGCGCGAGGTCGTAAGCGGGGTGGGCCGCCGCAACCCCTACTGAACCGCGCCCAGAGCTAGAGCTTCAGGCTCCAGCCTGATTGCGGCAACACGATCGAGCGCGGGGTGTTGTCGAGCAACCCACTGCGGTAGGCGGTATGCATCGCGTCGACCAAGAGCGGGTCGAACTGGTGACCCGAGGATCGCCGCAACTCCGCTAGAGCGTCTTCGGTCCGAAGCTCGGAGCCGCCCGCCCCGTTCGACGTCATCGCGTCGAATGCGTCCGCGATCGCGATGATGCGCGACTCCAGGGGAATCTCGATCTCCTTGAGGCCGCTCGGATACCCGCTCCCGTCCCAATGCTCGTGGTGATGCAGCACGACCGTCACGAACCTGTCCATCCCCGGCATCCGCGACAGGATGCTCGCCCCCATGATCGGGTGCAACCGGACGAGATGCAGCTCTTCGTCGGTGAGCGGGGTTCTCTTCTTCAGGAGCGCCTGCGGGATGCTGACCTTGCCGACGTCGTGGACGAGTGCCGCCTGTTGGACGAAAGCGATCTGTTCGGGGGCCGATCCCAGGAGGCGAGCGAGGTCCGCCGAGATGCGCGCGACGCGGCCGGAGTGTCCTACCGTGTAGGAGTCGTGGTCGTTCACCGCCGCGACCAGCGCGTCCAACGTCTCCCATGCGAGCTCACGCTGGTCCTTTGCCTGAAGCGTCTCCGCAAGCCGGCGAGGGAAACCTTTGGAGCCGCTCACACTGCACCTGCCTTCGCCCGAAGTAGTGCGACTAGTTCTTTCTGACTATCGGCAGACGCTCCGGCTTCCTTGAATGACTAGCCCACGGCGCATGCCGTTCAAGCGATCAGTTGCCACATAGGAGGAGCGGCGCAGACTTGGCCTTCGTAGGGGTGTAATAAAGACGCAGTGGAAGCTGTCCTCATAGCGGTTGCAGCCGCCGCCATTCTGTTTGTTGGGATCGCGTTATTCCAACGGGTGGCACCACATCAGCTTGTGCGGGCCTATTACTGGAGGTTCGTCAACCCGCTCTTTCGACTCCTCGCCGGGAGGGTGCCCGGTCTCGTGCTCTTGGAGACGACGGGCCGGCGTACCGGCAACAACCATGAGGTACCGGTCGCTGGCCGCCTCGACGGGAGTGTTGTCTGGATAGTGGCTGGTCACGCGGCGCGCGCGGACTACGTTCACAACATCAAGGCGAACCCGCGCGTGCGGGTGCGGGTCGGGGGGCGCTGGCGCGAGGGCACAGCAGCGCTCGATCTCGACGATGATCCACGACGACGTGCGCTGCAAGTGAATCCGATCAACGGATCGTTCATACGAATGGCCACATCGGATCTGGTAAGCGTCCGAGTCGATCTTGACTAGGAAGAGAGTGGGATACGCGCACGCTGCGCATCACATCGTCTGTTTTACGGAAACCTCTGCTTCGAAGGGGCTCAGCGTCTGCGATACGCAGCCGCGGCTCTGGCTCCGGAGCGGCTGAGAGCGAAGAAGCCCGCGGCCAGCGTCATCACGACGGCGCTGAGATACAGCGGCACCGGCGACGCCGCGCGGCGATCTTCGCTGTAACTCGACAGCGCGTATGCCTCGTCGTTGCGGAACTGCGCGTAGGCCACTGCGAACTGGACCTGCTGCTGCTCCTGCTTGGCTACCGCTCCCTGAGCCTGAGCGGCCGACTGCGTCGAGGTGATGGTCTCCGGCACCGGAGGCGGCCCGGCCGGCGCGATCGCCGGAACGATCACGGGGGCCGGCGGGAACACGGGGACGACCGGCAGTGGCGGAGGAGGTGGCTCTTGCTTCGGCTTCTGCTTCAGCAACGCCGCCGCGGGCAGCTTCTGACAGACGACCTTCGCGGTCGCCGATGCCACCGGCGTTCCCGAGACCTTCGCCGCGAGCGTCAGGTTGTGGGTCGTCCCCGCGAGACTGCGCGGGCACGTGAACGCGACGTCGAAGCCGAGGCTGTTGCGCTCGGTGATGTCGACTGTCGGATACAACGCCGGGGCGACGTCTACGACGCCTTTCTTGTCGCTGGTGACGAGCTCGACACTGACGTCTTCCGCGATCGCCCTGACGGTCGCGATGATGGCGGGGGCCAGGTTCAGGACGCCGTCGCTCTCCGTGTCGCTGATCGCACACACGAGCGCGGCTCCGGCGCGGATGTCGATCGAGCCGTTGCCATCGCAGTCGACACCGCCCGCGGGCGCGATGGCTTCGGTCTGCTCCGCCATGTCCGTGAGGTCCACGATCGCAGCGCTGTTCCCCTGCGTCCCCTCCGCTGCGAGCCCTACCTGCCTGATCCCCTTTGCCCGCAGCGTGCTGGCAACCTGAGCGAAGGGAGGCGACGGGTGGGCGGCCTGGTCGTGGAAGCCGTAGTCGGTGACGTGCACGATCACGGGCAGCGCGTCCGCCCTGAACTGCGCCCCCTGGCCCGGTGGTACGCAGGGCGGTGCTTCCTCGCGCGGCGACGCCACACAGCCGGGCTCGCCCTCGCCGGTAGCGGCCTGGTAGAGGCCGGTTAGCTGAGACTCCTCGTAATCGCCGCGCCCGCCACCCGAGGACTCGAGCTTCGCCAAAGCCTCACTGAGCGACGTATCCGCCGGTCCGATCGCCCGGTTGAGCCGGTAGGGGAAGTCACCTTGGACCGGGTCTCCGAATCCCGGGATCGGATAGTCCTTGACCTCGCCGACTCCGAACTGCACATCGATCTTCGAGGCCGCCAGCGAGTCGACGATCTTCTGCATGCCGTTGCGAAGCCCAGCAATGCTCGGGTCCATGCTGGCGCTGGTGTCGACCAGGAAGAACACGTCGAGCGGCGTCGGGTTCGCGGGCAGAGCGAAGCGGTAGTCCACCTGCTCTGACTTTCCCGCCTTCAGCTTCAACGTCGTCTGCGCGGGCTGCAGGCTCGTGTCGCCGAGCACTTCCGGTGGGGTCAGGTCGTTGAAACCGGGGATCTCGATCTCGTCGTTCAGGCCGGTGTAGCGCTCGATCGTCAGCGGCGTGAGCCCGAACACCGACGGGTCGGCGGTACGGTCAGAGCTTAGCTGCATGAGGTTCGGCTGGGGATAGTCCGGCGTGATGGTCGTCCAAAACTCCGGGGGCTTGAAACGGTCCACGCGTTTGTTCTGCGACACGACGACGTCGTCTGCGTCGGCTCCGTGCGCGATCGAGATCGCGGGTCCGCCCGGTCCGTTGATGCGACTCCAGGTGGCGCCCCCGTCGCGGGTGACGCTGAAGGTGAACGTCTCCGCCTCGTAGGCCATCACCCGCGCGGGTGAACCGGGCTTGTGGAAGACGTCGACGACCGGCGTCGGCACCCCGACCTGATCGATGCTGGTGCGGGACGCTCCGGCATCGAGAGAGCGCCACAAGCCATTCGCTCCGAACGTCCACAGCTCGTCGGGAGCGAGAGGGTCCACCGCCATGCCCTGGCTCGCTGCTCCGGAGTCGTTGCGACTCCTCTTCTCCCACGTGTCTCCACCGTCGAAGCTCGCGTAGATGTCGTCCTTGAACGTGGCGGGCGTCTCCCGTACCTGGAGGTAGACGACGTCGGGATCGCTCGGTGCCACGTGCAGTCCGTACAGGCCGCCGGTCAGCGGCGGCAACCCGTCGATCGTGGTCCGGAAGCGGCCGTCTTGGCCGCCGGTGATGATCACGTGAGGTCGCACGGCAGGCCCCACCTGCTCGGCCACCAGGATGTAGATCTTGTGCGCCGCGGCCGGGGCCTCCGGGATGTCGATCGAGACGATGCGCGAGTTGGCGGTCGAAACGGGCGCGTCGAGGCGCGGGAGCAGGTCGATCGAGAAGAACGGCTTCCAGTCACACCCGGAGTTCTGTGACTGCCAGATCTGCTCGCCGTTCGAGGCCAGGATGATCGTCGGCACCAGCGGATGGACCGCGTATGCGGTGAGCTCGCGGCCGCCGCTCGTGAATGCAGGCGCCGCTATCGAGCTCCACGATTTCCCGCGGTCGACCACGTTCGGGCAGATGATCTCCGCCGTCCGCGCCGAGAGGGCCAGGGGGCCCAGAAGCAGCAACGCAGAAAGGACGGCCACGGCCGCCCGAGTGGCTTTCATCATCTGGAGCCTAGGTTCTCCACGGCCCCTCCCAGTCCTTGCCTTCAGGCGTGGCCGATACCAGCGCAACAGAGCGCAAGAGGCCGCCACAGAGCGTGCGGGTTTGGTCGCCCGCTGTGTGCAAACAGAGCGTGCGACGCAAAAAGAGAAGGCCCCGGGGTTGCCCCGGGGCCTTCTTTGTTCTCTTGTAGCGGAGGCTTACTTGCCGATCTTGAAGACGTCGAAGCCTCGGTTGATGTCGTTGGAGAAGATGTACGGGCCCTTGTAGAACTTCGAGCTCCAGGTGTTGCCGCCCTCGGGCTGGAACCAGCCGAGCTCCTTGACCCCGGTGCCGCGCTCGCCGAAGGTCGGTCCCACCGGCGACGACACGTCGAGGTACCGGGTGCCGGCGGTGTACCAGGAGATGGCGACCTTCTTGCCGTCGTCGGAGATGTCGAAGACGTGCGCCGTGCAGCCACCGAGGCCGCCCTGGTCGTCACGAGCGAACAGGACCTCGCCGGGCTCGTAGATGCCCGTCAGGACCGGAACGGTGTCGCCCTGCAGCGAGTAGAAGTACAGCGCGCCACCCGGGCACGGGTAGCCACCGCCGCCGCCACCCTCGTCACCGACGATGAGACCCTTGCCGTCCGGCGTGAACTTGGCGTCGTGCGTGATCGAGCAACCGGGGCACTGGAAGACGAACTTCAGGGTCGGCTTCGTCGGATCCGAGGTGTCGATCAGCTCGATCGTGTCGATACCGGCCGTGACCGCCATCGTCCCCTTCTTGTTGAAGGAGATGTCGTGGGGGCTGAGCCCCGGCACGATCATCTCGTTGACCTTCTCGGGCTTCGCGGGGTTCTTGATCGACCAGATCTCGATCACGCCGCGGTTGGTGAGATCGGAGTCCGAGTTGTAGACGATCGGCTGCGTCGGGTGCGCCGTGGTGTTGTGCGAGCCACGGGCGATCTCGGCGAACCCGATCGGCTTGGGCTTCTTGGGGTTCGTGATGTCGACCGTCATGAAGCCCTTCTTGCCAACGGCGAGGCAAGACTCGGGGCCACCGGCGGAGTCGGCCGCCATGATGACGGTCTTGTTGTCGTGGCTGATCTGGATGTCGTTCTGGTAGACCGGGCACTTCAGCCACGCGACCTCTTTCGGCTTCTCCGGGTTCGTGATGTCGATCACGTGGAGGCCGCCGCCGTCCTCGACGGAGGCGAAGGAGCCGGTGAACGCGTAGTCGCGGCCCTTGATGGTGGTGAACTCCATGTCGGAGCCGCTGGCGTAAGGGATGTTCGCGATCAGCTTCAGTCCCTTGCCCTCGCCCTGCAGCGAGGCGGAGTCTTGACGCGCGCCGGCAGCCGAACCGAGCGAGCCGAGGATCATCCCGGCCATCGCGGTCGTGGCTACAAGCGCCTTTTTGCCGATCAACGCTTTCATCGATTTCTCTCCCTGTTCAAGCTGACTTTTCTTGTCTGTGGGGGCTTGATTCGCCGCACCATCGGCGTGTCCTGCCTGGTCACGGCGGACATTTCCGACCCGCCGATGGACGTGGACGCGAAGAAGGGGAGGCCGGAGCCTCCCCTTCTAAGAGCCGCCTCTCCGGAGTTACTTCTTGGGGATCGTGAACGTGCCGGTCACCGTCAGGTTGTCGTTGGGAGCGGCAAACGGGGACACGAAAGCGGAGGCCGCCGCCGCGACGGTGCCGCCGAAGTCGCTGGCTCCACCCGTGATCTTGGAGCCTTTCTTCGCCCCGATCATGTCCATCGGGACGGGGATCGTGATCGTTCCGCTGGGCGCATCGAAGGTCGCGTGCACCAACCCGACCTCTTCGCACACCACGGTGGTGCCGACCGTCGAGCAGTTGCCGCGGACGAAGAACGGGGCAGACCCGGGGTCGCGCGGCGGCGGGCACTGCCCGGAGGTGGGGTCACATGCGCCTCGGCTGTAGTTGGTGAACTTGCCGTCGAGCTCGAGGCCCTTGCCGTCCACCATGAAGTCCCAGTTGTAGCGGGTGAACTCGGGCATACCGCCGGGCGCGGGAAGGCTCGCGACCTTGATGATGAAGTTGACGGTCTTGGCGTCCGCCATGCCCATCGAGGCCTCCACCAGCTCCTGGCCGAGCGCGTTCCCGACCGGTGCCAGGTTTGCGTCGACGTTCGAGCCCCAGTCGTTCGGCGCGTCTTTCCCCACGACGACCGGTCCCGCTGCTTTCTTCTTGCCTGCTGAGGCCGGGGTGGAGGTTCCGATCAGCGCGCCAACCAGAAGCCCGCTTAGGAGCATCGAGAGGATCGCCTTGCGCTTCATTACTTCTCCTTGTGAGCTTGGTGAGTCCGCCTATTCGGTGAGGTTCGACGGTTCGAGGTGTGTTCCTGCCGGCCCAGAAAGGCCCCCGCGGCCAGAAGGGGACGACGGCGGTGTGGAGAAATAGGACGGAGCGGACACAAAACAAACTCCCAGGGGGCTCTCTCATGAATTCGAGCGTCAAGCGGCTTCTCGCCGTGATGGTTGCAGGAGCGGTCGTGGGACCGGCCTTCATCGCGGGCGGAGCGGGCACCGCCGTAGGCAAGGCGGCGCCGAAGCTGTTCGATCTCGACAAGGCTCCGAAGCCCAACGTCAGCGGCAAGGAGATGATCGAGGGCCTCGAGGAGTACGTCGACAAGTTCCCGATGCGTCACAACGGGCTGCCGAACAACGTGAAGGCGGCCGAGTTCCTGGCCAAGGAGGCCAAGGGCTACGGGTTCAAGACGACGATCCGCAAGTTCGAGGTCGGCACACCTTCCCGCACCGTGCGCGTCGTCGAGTCGGTCAAGCGCGGGACGAAGAAGCCCAACGAGTGGATCGCTTTCATCGCGCACTACGACGTCGTTGCCGGTGGCGGGTTCACCATCCAGGGTGCCTACGACGACGGAAGCGGCACGAACATGCTCCGCTACTTCGGGAGGGAGCTGTCGAAGATCAAGACCAACCGTTCCATCGCACTGCTCTGGTTCGATGCCGAAGAGAACGGGCTGCTCGCGTCGCAGGCATACGCCGACTACCTAGAGAAGAAGGGTCAGAAGATCCACGCGGGCCTCGGCTTCGACATGGTGGGCATCGGTTACCCCGCTCGCTACTGCATCTGCATCTATCACGGGCCGATGCCGGAGGACGCGGCGCTCGCCGTTCCGATCATCAACCACGTGAACTTCGACTACCTGAAGTTCCCCGAAGGTGACGGGGGCCGCGCACTCACGCAGCGGTGGCCGCTCGGGACGGATGGCCACGTCTGCAGTTGCGGGCCGAACATCCGGAACTCCGACGAGTCGAACTTCGCGGAAAAGGGCTGGTTCACGATGCGCTGGACGGGCATGCGAACGGCCGCGGACTATCCGGGCTACCACCAGCCGTGGGACACGGTCCCGTTCATGGAGGCCGTCGCCGGAGGTCGCAAGAACCTCGAGCAGGGCACGGAGAACACCTTCAACTCGGCCTGGTACACGACCTTCGTCCTGGACAACCTCTAGACCCAACGGAGGCAACAGCCTCCTGGGGGCCGGTAAAGCGGCGCTAGGAGCCGGAGCGGAAGGCGTCAGCCACGGAGGGGCCGCCGCCAGCGTCGTCGTCGGAGGGGATGGACTGCGAGTGGTCCTCGGAGCCCTTGTTGATGCTCTCCATGTCGTCTGCGCTGTCTTTCGGGTCGTCAGCAGCTAGCTCGTCGAACTTCGGCATCGGTCATCCCTTTCGATCGGAAGCGTCGTTGGGAGTTCCTACCCCGCCCCCCGGGCGACAAGCCATCGGGCGAGCCGCCGGCTCCAGGCGCGCTTGATCCTGGCGTCTGCTGCTCCGAGCACTTGCGGCAACACGGCTCCAGGTTGTTCGCAAAGCCTGCCGCTCCGAGTGCCACGCCGCAGGATCCGTGAGGCCCCAAGCTTCACCATTTGTTCGCGCCCCGCTAAGCGTCTGTTCACCAGGTGCTTCCTAGTCTCGTGTCGAACCATTCATCTCCCGAGGCAAAGGTGGAGCCATGTCCGTTAGCAGAAGAGACTTCCTCGTTAAGAGCGCGGCTACGGCGGGAGGACTCGCGATCGCCGGGCCGCTGGCCGCGCTGGGGCAGCGGCTGGCGACCGGAGCAGTGGTCGAGGCGCTCGGTTACGGGCCGCTCGTCGACAAAGGACCGCTGTCGCTCCCCAAGGGCTTCCGCGTGAAGATCATCTCCCGCGAGGGTGACCCGATGAGCGACGGCAACCCGACGCCGAGCGCATTCGATGGGATGGCTGCGTTCAAGGGCCGCAACGGCAACACGATCCTGATCCGCAATCACGAGAACCGCGCGCTGCCGAGCGAGATCCCGGTGGTGGTTCCGCTCGACAAGCGCTACGACGTGCTGCCCTTGGCGAACGCAGGTTGCACGAAGCTGGTGGTGAACGAGCGGCTGGAGGTCGTCAGGAGCTTCGCGGTGCTCGGGGGAACCATCACCAACTGCGCCGGCGGCAAGATGCCGTGGGGCAGTTGGATCACGTCCGAGGAGCAGTTCGTCACCGGCGAAGAGCCCCACGGATACAACTTCGAGATCCCCGCCGGCAAGAAGGGCGCAACGACGCCCGAGCCGATCCGGGCCGCAGGGCGTTTCGTGCACGAGGCGGTCGCCTGGACTGACGGAGCCCTTTACGAGACCGAGGATCAGGGTGACTCCTCGTTCTATCGCTACACCCCAGAGACGAAGCCGACGCAAGCGGGAGACCTCGCCAAGAGCGCAGGACGCCTGCAGGCGTTGGCGATCAAGGATCAGCCGACGGCCGACACGCGCAAGGGGTGGCCGCTTGGGAAAGCCTTCGCGGTGACGTGGGTCGACATCGAAGAGCCGGATCCGTCGAGCGACTCGATCCGCGAGGAGGCCCAAGGCAAGGGCGCGGCGATCTTCGCCCGCGAAGAGGGGATCTGGGTAGGCAACCGGAGGATCTACTTCGACTGCACCTCGGGTGGTGACGCGGGCCTCGGCCAGATCTGGGAGTACGACCCTCGCGCGATGACGCTCACGCTGATCTTCGAGTCCAAGAGCGAAGAAGAGCTTAAGAACCCCGACAACCTCACCCTCTCCCCTCTGACCGGGGACCTCTTCCTCTGCGAGGACACCGGCGCGCCGCAATTCGTGCGGGGTCTGACGAAGGACGGCCGGATCTACGATTTTGCCAAGGCGAACGACCTAGACAGCGAGTTTGCCGGCGCCTGTTTCTCGCCTGACGGAAGAACCCTCTTCGTGAACCAGCACGGCGGTCGCCGGGGCGGTTTCGGCGGCACCGCGGCACGCACCTACGCGATCCGGGGCCCCTGGACCGGCTGACGACGTGGACGAACCTGGGGACATGAGCTGCGCACTCTTCATCGGCACCGCGCTACTCGTGTGGCTGGGCCTGCAGTAACGGCTCCGGGAGGTCTCGTCCTCTAAGGGCGCTTCACGAACGACCCCGCGGCTCGCGCTGCCGCCGTCTGCAACATGAACGCCGGATGACGCGCGGCTGAACTCGAACATCTATCTCCACACATGTGGAGATCTCGTTGCGGAGAAAGAGGCCGCAGGAGAGAGGATCTCTCGGGGATGTAGAGACCCTCTCTCCTCGGCTTCTACCAAGGACCGGGGGGAGTCCTCGGTGACAGGGGATGCGAGTCGGAACCTAGGCATCCAGTGCTAACCGGCAGTGAACGAAGCGGGATGTGGCGATGAATCTTCTGAGGCTCGCCCGGCCCTCCCCCGCTCTGGACGATGTTCACGCGGAGTTCATGAAGCCGATACGGCTCGTCAATATCCCGTTGCTAGCGTCGCCTCGAAAGGCCTCCGCGGGGAGGTCTAGGTGCTCTGAGAGAGCCCGGAGAAGGAGGAGCTACAGCATGATCCGACCGTCATCTAAGCCCTGGAGGCTCGCGCTGCTCGCCTGCACGATGGCGCTGCTGGGAGCGGCTTGTGCTCCCGACCAGGCCACCGGCACGACGGCCACAGGCGACACCGGTGGTGAAGCGCTTGCGGGATCGATCGCGATCTCCGGATCGTCCACCGTGGAGCCGATCAGCGTGGCAGTTGCCGAGAAGTTCAACGCGGAGAACCCGAACGTAGAGGTGTCCGTCCAGGGCCCGGGTACCTCCGACGGATTCGAGCTCTTCTGCAACGGGGAAACGGATATCTCCGATGCCTCGCGTGCCATCAGCCAAGAAGAGATCGATGCGTGCAAGAAGAACGGGATCGAGGCCGTCGAGCTCAGGGTTGCCATCGACGGCCTGTCCGTCGTCACCTCGACCGAGAACGACTTCGCGCAGTGTCTCAGCTTCGGTGACCTCTGGGCCTTGCTTGGTCCAGAAGCGGAGGGCTTCGAGCAATGGTCGGACGCCAACGAGCTGGCGGCGCAGTACGACTCTCAGGCCGCCCCGTTCCCCGACCAACCGCTCAGGGTCACCGCTCCGGGTGAGGAGTCGGGGACCTACGGCTCGTTCATCGAGCTCGTCTTCGAGCCGTTCGTCGAGGAGCAGGGTTTGAAGGAATACGAGGAGGAGGTCGCTCCCCGACCGGATTACCAGGCTTCGGCGAACGACAACGTGATCGTCGAAGGCGTATCGGGTACGCCGTCGTCGCTCGGCTGGGTCGGTTATGCCTTCTACAAGGCGAACGAGGACAAGCTGAAGGCTCTGGAGGTGGATGGCGGCAACGGGTGCGTGGCTCCGACCCCGCAGGCCATCGCCAGCTTCGAGTACCCGATCAGCCGGCCGCTGTTCATCTACGTAAACAAGCAGAAGCTCGAGGAGAACCCCGCGACGCAGGCTTTCGTCGATTTCTATCTTTCGGATGAGGGGATAGCGTCGGCCGAGGAGGTCGGCTACATCCCGCTCGAGGAGTCCGAGTTGGAGGCGACGCGGACAACGTGGGAGTCTCAAGAGGTGATCACGGAAGCAGCTTCTTAAGCAGCCCGTTCAACAGACAGGGGAGGGGCCTTCGCCCCTCCCTGTTTGTCGTTCGGGGATGACTTTGTCGGACGTTCGACCTAGGTTCGGGAGCAGATGACCACCACACCCATCGATATCGCTGCCCTTCAGGGGAGCCCCCAACGCCGTCGGCGAGAGTCGCTGATCTTCCGCGGCTTTCAGCTAGCCGCGGCCGTGTCCATCTTGATCAGCGCGGGGATCGTCTTCTCGCTCCTGGGCGAAGCCATCGTCTTCCTCAGCAAGGCCGACCTGTCTCAGTTGCTGGCGGGCGGTTGGTACCCGCGGCGGGGGCAGTTCGGCATCGCGACCATCGTCGCGGGCACCATGGTGGTCACGGTCGTGGGCATGTTGGTCGCCGCGCCTTTGGGTCTGGCCGCTGCCATCTATCTGTCGGAGTACGCGAAACCGCGGCTACGCCGCCGGGTCAAGCCCATCTTGGAGATCCTCGCCGGGATACCCAGCGTCGTGATCGGCTTCTTCGCGCTGACCTGGATCAGTCCAGAGGTGATCCAACGGATGTTCAGCGACGCGAGCGCCTTCAACATGGCCGCAGCGGGTCTGGGCGTGGGGATCCTCGTCACCCCGCTCGTAGCTTCGATCGCCGAGGACGCGTTGCGCTCGGTGCCGCAGACGCTGCGGGAGGGCGCGGTCGGGATGGGTGCGCGTAAGCGGACAACGACACTGCAGATCGTGCTTCCGGCCGCCGTATCAGGGATCGTCGCCGCGTTCATCATCGGGATGTCGCGGGCGATCGGCGAGACGATGGTCGTCGCGATCGCGGCGGGTGGAACGGGCGGCTCAGCGTTCACCGTAGATCCGACCGGCCCCGGTCAGACCATGACGGCGGCCATGACGGCTCTGGCGGTAGGTAGCGACCAGGTGCGGGGCACCGACGGGACCTTCCAGAGCTTGTTTTTCGTCGGCTTGCTGCTGTTCTTCATCACACTGACTCTGAACATCCTCAGCGAGCGCTTCGTTCGCCGCGTCAGGCAGAGGTACTGATGGCTTCTCGCGCTCAGCCGCTCACGCCTAGTGACCTCGTTGCCGCGAGCTTGCGGGGACGTAAACGCGACGTGGGGGGCCTGCTATTCGAGGGTCTCTTGCTGTTCGCGCTGTTCGTGTCGTTGCTCGTTCTCGTCGTGCTTCTGTACGACGTCGTCAGCGGCGGCATCTCGGTGTTCTCCGAGCGCGGCGGCGAGTTCCTGCGCGGGCGGTTGTCGATCGTGACCGCAGCCACCGCCGGCGTGGGGCAGGGCATCTTGGGTTCCGTGATGCTGACCGTGATCGTGATCATCGTCGCGTTCCCGCTGGGGATCGGAGCCGCGATCTACCTCGAAGAGTTCGCAGAGGACACGCGCTTCAACCGTTTCATCAACGTCAACATCCGCAACCTCGCCGGTGTCCCGTCGATCGTCTACGGCCTGCTGGGCCTCGCGATCTTCGTCAAGCTCCTGGTCGAGTTCACCGGCGGGAGAACCGTCTTGGCCGGAGGTCTCACGCTGGCGGTGCTCGTCCTGCCGATCGTGATCATCACGTCGGCGGAGGCGCTGCGGGCTGTACCACACAGCATCCGCGAGGCGGGCTACGGCGTGGGAGCGACGCGGTGGGAGGTCATCCGCAGCCACGTTCTGCCTTCGGCGGCGCCGGGCATCCTTACGGGCACGGTGCTCTCGCTATCCCGCGCGATCGGCGAGACCGCTCCGCTGCTTCTCGTCGGCGCAGTGACCGGGTTCCTCGCGACCGGAGGTGCGAGCCTGTACGAGCAGATCTACGGCGGGTACACGGCCCTCCCGGTCGTGATCTTTCGGTGGGCGAGTCTCCCCAGCCAAGACTTCAGAGCCCTGACGTCTGCGGCGATCATCGTGCTCCTTGCACTCACCTTGACCGCGAACGCGGTGGCGATAATCCTTAGGAATCGTTACGAGAGGAAGTGGTAACGCGATGGACGCCGGTACCCTCACAGACCACCGAGAGGCATTGCATGGGAGACCTCACATCGAGCTAGACGTTCAACAGCAGTCGCAGCGACAGTGGCCATCGCGCGACGTCGTCTTCTCGATCCGCGGGCTGTCGGTCTACTACGGCGGCTTCAAAGCCGTGCGGGACGTATCCCTCGACATCTTCAAGAACCAGATCACGGCGTTGATCGGTCCCTCGGGCTGTGGGAAGACGACGATGATCCGCTGCCTCAACCGGATGAACGATCTCATCGAGAACGCTCGTATAGATGGACAGGTCCTCTACCACGGTGTCGACCTCTACGACAAAAGAGTCGACGCCGTAGAGGTTCGTCGCCGCATCGGGATGGTCTTCCAGAAGCCGAACCCCTTCCCGAAGTCGATCTACGACAACATCGCCTTCGGTCCGAAGATCGCGGGCTTCAAGGGCGACATGGCCGAGTTGGTCGAGCGGTCGCTCCAGCGCGCCGCGCTGTGGGACGAGGTCAAGGACCGGCTGAAGGAATCGGCATGGTCGTTGTCGGGTGGCCAGCAACAGCGTCTGTGCATCGCCCGCTGCATCGCGGTGCAACCGGACGTGATCCTCATGGACGAGCCCTGCTCCGCGCTGGACCCGATCGCCACCGGCCGCGTCGAGGACCTGATGCAGGACCTGAAGAGCGACTACTCGATCGTCATCGTCACCCACAACATGCAGCAGGCCGCGCGCGTCAGCGAGATGACCGCGTTCTTCACCGCCGAGGTCCAAGAGGATCAGGACCGGCGGACGGGCCTCCTCGTGGAGTACGACAGGACCGAGCAGATCTTCACCAACCCGAGTGACCAGAGGACCGAGAACTACGTCACGGGACGCTTCGGCTAGACCCCGGGCTCGTGTGGTTGCGCGTTCGCCGCGTTAGGGGACGAACTTGTAGCCCAGGCCCCTGATCGTGATGAGGTGGTTCGGCGAGTGCGGCGACTCCTCGCACTTGGCGCGCAGTCGCTTGATGTGGACGTCCAGCGTCCTGGAGTCACCGAAGTAGTCGGAGCCCCAGATGCGATCGATCAGGGTCTCCCGGCTGAGCACGCGACCCGCGTTCTCCATCAGCAGCTCCAGGAGTTCGAACTCTTTGCGCGGCAGGTGCACGGGTTCCCCTCTGACGCTGACCTCGAATCGATCGGGGTCGAGCCTGATCCCACCACCCTCCAGAACGCCGTCTGAAGAGGCGGCCCCCGTCGTGCTCCGCCGCAACACCGCCTTGACGCGGGCGATCAGCTCCCGCGCGCTGAACGGCTTCGTCACGTAGTCGTCGGCGCCCAGCTCCAAGCCGAGCACCTTGTCGAACTCCGCGTCCTTGGCGGTCAGCATGATGATCGGAACGCTCGACGAGCGGCGAATCGCCTTGCAGACCTCCTCACCGCCCAACCCGGGCAGCATCAGATCGAGAAGGATCAGGTCGGCACCGTTGGCGTTGAAGCGCTCCAACCCGGTCGCTCCGTCCGTCACGCGTTCGACCTGGTAGCCCTCTCGCTGGAGCTGGTATTGCAGCGCCTCTCCGAAGCTCTCTTCGTCTTCGATCAGCAGCAGCTTCGACACGTCTTCTCCTTGTCAGCCCGCGAGGGATGTGACGCTCGGCCCGGGTGGGAGCGCCGGCAGCCTCGTTTGGAAGGTCGAACCCTCGCCCAGCTCGCTGCTCAAGGTGACCTCGCCTCCATGCAGCTCTGCGACATGCTTCACGATCGCCAGGCCGAGCCCGGTCCCGCCGCGGGCGCGAGAACGAGCTCGGTCGACGCGGTAGAAGCGCTCGAAGACCCGCGCCTGCGCCTCGAGCGGGATGCCGATTCCGGTGTCGCTCACGCTGAGGAAGGCGTCGCCCCCTGTCGTCTTCACCTCTACGGTCACCGTGCCGAGCGCCGGCGTGTAGCGGATCGCGTTCTCGAGGAGGTTGCGGATCATCACGCCCAGCTGCTGGTCGTCGCCCTTTACCCACACACCCGGCTGGATGTCCGCCCGCAGGTCCATGCTCTTCGCCTCGGCCGACGCTCTCGCGCGACCCAGTTCCCTCGCCGCGAGTTGCGAGAGGTCCACGGGGTCGGACGGGATCGCCGCGGGGTCTTCGAGTCGAGACAGATCCAAGAGGTCGTTGATGAGGCTTGCCAGACGCGCGGCCTCGCCGACCATCTTGTGTGAGAACCGCGCTACGGCCTGCTGATCGTTCCCGGCGGCTTGTTCGACGGCCTCTGCCAGCGTTTGCAGGCTCGCCACCGGGCTCTTCAGCTCGTGTGACGCGTGCGCGACGAATTCCCGTCTGACCCGCTGCGACAACGACTCTTCGGTGACGTCCTGGAGGATCAGTAGGACATCGGCGCCCTCGCCGATCGGGACGGCTCGCGCTTTGATCCACGATCTCCTGGGGAACCAGAGGGTAAGCAGCTCCTCGATCTCGCTCCCCTCGGCCAGAGCCCGCCGCGCCACGACCACGACCTCCTCGGAGGGCAGCCGCGCCGGGAGGTCGTTGCCCTGGATCCCGAGGATCTTTCCGGCCGCGGCGTTCGCCATCACCGGCCGCAGCCTGTCGTCGAGGAGGAGGACACCTTCCGCGATCTCGTCCAGGACCTCCCAGGTGGAGCCATGCAGCCGCGAGGCCGGACCTGCTTGTTCGGCCGGGGGCGGATCGGAACGGGTTTCGGTCGGCGCCGTGCGAGACGAGCGGACGACGAAGAGGGTCACGAGGACGCCGACGACCGCGCCTGCGGCGAGGAAGAGAGCCTCTGTCACGACACGTTCACATCCGTCTCATTTCCCGTTCGAGTCTATTTTTCTGACCGCTGCTGAGACGGCCTCTTGCCTGCAGCGACGGCGTCATTTCCCCGAGAGTTCACGGTGACGTCACCTTGCGGTCACTCAAGCTCCACGAGCTCAAAGGTAGGCTCCTTGGATGATGAGGCTGAACTTCCACGACGAGCTCGAGGCGGCGGAGGGCCGGCTGCTCGCCGAGGGGCGCATGGTCCGCAAGCAGCTCGAGCGGGTGATGCAGGCGCTGCGCGAGCGCAACGAGGATTGCGCTAGAGAGGTGATCGAGGAAGACGACCAGGTCGACGACGTATACCTTGCGACGCAATCCCGAGTCCTGAACCTCCTTGCCCTGCAGGCACCCGTCGCGGGCGACCTGCGGCTTGTCAGCGCGATCCTGCACTCGAACGTTCACATCGAGCGCATGGGTGACCTGTGCGTGAACATCGCCAAGTTCGTCCTGAACAAACACCCCTACCCGTCGGACTCGCCGATGATGGTTCGGCTGAACGAGATGGGGGACCGCGCGGCCGAGATGATCGACCTCGCTCTGTCCGCTTTCGCGCAGCGCAGCGAGGAGCTGGCGGCGGACCTACCCGATCGGGATTCGGTACTCGACAGGCTGAACCGCGGGATGCTGGAGGATCTCAAGACCTACGCGGGTGACGAAGAGAGCTTCGAGTGGGCGACGAAGCTGATCCTGGTTGCTCGCTACCTGGAGCGTTTTGGGGACCACGCCGTCGATATCGGGGAGCAGATCTCCTTCCTCGTCACGGGCGTCTTCCGCGAGTTCACCGACGCGTCACATCCCGGGGAGGATCCGCAGCCGTACTCGCCGAACGGTCAGGGGTTCTCAGAGCGCTGACCCGTCCGGACGCCGGCGCCTAGTATCTCGTCGTGACCGACGACGAGCTCGAGACGCTTCGGGCGCAGGCGAAGGAAGACCGGAAGCTCATCCAGCGCGCCGCGGAGGTGTTGGGTGAGATCGACCGGGGGCCGGGGCTGAACGGGCCCCAAGCGGACGTGCTGGCGGCGCTGCGCATCCGCCTCGAGGGAAAGCCGCGCGGGTCGCTCGAAGACCTGATCTCGGCAGCCGGAGACATCAGCTCGAAGAAGGACCTGGGGGACGTCCTCGGCGGCGGCGAGCCGAAGACCGTCGACTGGCCCGTGATCGAAGAGAAAAAGAAGGACTGGCCAGGCCTCTAGCCGGGAGACTCAGTCGTCTCGTTCGCGGAGGAACTTCTCTAGCTCGGCCGCCAGCGCTTCTCCGGACGGCAGCTCTTCGGCCGAGATCGGGCTTTCCTCGGCCCTCTCGTCCGCTCGAGCCTCCAGCAGTTGGACGTACGCCTGCACGTCTTCGTCCGTTGCAACCATCTCCGAGACCCGCTCCTCGTAGGCCAGGCTGGCACGCTGCAGATCGTCGACCTCCGCCGGCGCGCCGATCAGCCCGACGGCCTTGTCAACTAGAGCCAGAGCTGCTTTCGGGTTCGGGCTGACCGCCAGGTAGTGCGGGACGGCGGCCCACAGACTTGCGGAAGCGATCCCGGCGCGCGCGAAGGACTCATGAAGCACGCCCACGATGCCGGTCGGCCCTTCGTAGCGCGATCGTTGAAGACCGAGACGTTCGATCAGCTCCTGGTCCGCCGCCGTCCCGGTGATAGGCGTCGGGCGAGAGTGCGGCACGTCCGCGAGCAAGGCGCCGAGAGTGATCACCAGCTGCACGTCGTGACGGCGTGCCATCTCGACTATGACTCCGCTGAACGTCTTCCAGCGCACGTTCGGCTCGGTCCCGACGAGAAGCAGAACGTCGTGAGGCAGACCCGGAAGCTTCGCGGCGGAGAAGTCATTCTCCGGCCAGCGGATCACGCGCGTGATCCCGTCGTGGAGCTCGACCTGAGGCCGCACCGCCTGGAAGTCGTAGAACTCCTCGGGGTCGATCGACGCCACCTTCCTCGAAGACCAGACGCGAGCTAGGTGAGTGGCCGCATACGAAGCAGCGTCGCCCGCGTCGTTCCAGCCGCGGAAGGCCGCGACCAGGATCGGGTCGTTGAGGGAGATCTCTTCGTGCTGGTTGAGCATCTCGTTCGGGTCCGGCATCGACCCAGGTTAGCGGGGAGTCGCGGAAGCGCTTGCGGTGATTAGCCGGCTACTACTTCGTCCGCGTCGCGTGTCGCGAGATGGCGCTGCAGCTTGCGCTTGATGCGCTGAAGAGCGTTGTCGATGGACTTCACGTGGTTGCCGAGAGCCCCCGCGATCTCCTCGTAGGACTTCCCGTCCATGTAGAGGCGGAGCACGTCGCCCTCGAGCTCAGTGAGCGTCTCCGTCATCGAGTCGCGGATGGCCTCGATCTCCTGCGCGGAGATCACGAGCTCGACCGGATCCGAGGTCGTGGAGGCAACAAGGTGGTCACCCAGCGAGCGGTCGTTCTGGTCGTCGCCGTAGGCAGGAGCGTCGAGCGAGATCGAAGAGTTCAGCGGCTGGTGCTTCTGGCGGTTGGCCGTCTTGATCGCGGTGAGGATCTGCCGCGAGATGCACAGCTCGGCGAAGGCCCTGAAGGGCGTCTCCTGATCGAGGTCGAAGTCACGGATCGCCTTGAAGAGGCCGATCATCCCCTCCTGGACGACGTCTTCCTTGTCGGAGCCGGCGAGGAAGTAGGAGCGAGCCTTCGAGCGGGCGAAGTTGCGGTAGCGCGAGAGGAGGACCTCCAGGCAGCGCTCCTCGCCTGCCCGCACCCGCTGGACGAGATCGAGGTCTTCGAGCTCGGAGGTGCCAGCCTGATCTTCCGTCCACACACTTGCCACGTTCTTCTGCTCCCCCGCTTTAGAAGATCTCGGCGTGTATCTATGGTTCTTATCGGCACCCGTTCCTGGATGCCTTACTTCGGTTTTCAGGCTATTTGTCCGTATTCGGAACAACAATGGCCCGTACGGGTGGTATTCCTTCTTCCGAAGGAACTAGATACCTCTTTTTACTCAGTTCCTGGAAGACCCTGCCTTGGAGGCGAACGGGGACTGGTGTCCCTCCCGGTCTTCAAAACCGGTGCGCCGGCTAACCCCGGTGGGTGGGTTCGATTCCCATCCGCCTCCGCTTATTACAACGAAAAGAGAACCCGGATGGTTTGGGCTCCGGCGGATCCGCCATGCCCGGAGCCATCTCACCCACCCGCCGCTGCGCGGCTCTCGGTGGGCTCGATTCCCATCCGCCTCCGCTACTTAGATCAACGACGCGAGGCCTCGGAAGGTTCGCTCCGGCGGATCCGCCATGCCCGGAGCCATCTCACCCACCCGCGGCTCCGCCGCTTGTGGGTGGGCTCGATTCCCATCCGCCTCCGTTACTTAGATCAACGACGCGAGACCTCGGAAGGTTCGCTCCGGATCCGCCATGCCCGGCCGCTAAGTCGCTCCTTGGCGGTGCTCAGCCGTCGAGCTTCCCGCCGATGGCTTCTCGGGCGGCATCTGCCGTCTCGGGCGAGCGAGCTATCAGGATCCAGTTCCCGCCGACGACGAACGACTCGTTCTCATCACGCCGCGCCTCGAGGTCTTGCTGCATCGCATCGTTGTCGTCGTAGATCCCGACGCTTACGGGTTCACGGTCGATGCGGCACACGCCCCGCTCCGCGCCCGGGACGGGGGCGACCTCGAGGCCCCTGCACTCGACGCCTCCCTCATTGAGCGCCTCGACTAGGTCCTCCGCGGTTTCGAATTGCTCCGGCTGACTCACGTCGTCGGCCACTTCGTCGACGGCTTCACCGGTCTGTTCGCACGCCGAGAGCGCGAGAAGTCCCACAACTGCGATCACCACCAGCGCGATCGAACGCCGCATGCTCATCGTCTGTGTCACGAGCGAGTCACCGCCCGCTAGTCATGAACGAACACCTTGGTGCCGACGGGGTTGTCCGCGTAGAAGCTCTTCGTGACATACATCGGGAGCCGGATACACCCATGACTATCGGGATAGGGGGGCACGAAGGTGCTCCCGTGGAACGCGTAGCCTGCCTCGTGGAAATAGGACGGGTACCAGAGCTCGCCCAGGTCGCTGTGTCTCCATCCCGGGATCTTCCACAGGATCTCGAACTCACCGGTCGGAGTCTCGGCTTTGCTCCGCTCGCCGTCGGACATGTAGTACTCGCCGCTTCCGCTGGAGATCGACAGCGTTCGCACGACCTCTCCCTCGCGCACCTCGAGCGAGACCTGACGTGACAGATCGACATCGACGAAGCTGGGGGTGCCGCGGTCGGGAGCCTCGGGTTTCTCCGACACCACCAGCTGCTCAAGCTGTTGTGGCGTGACGATGCCATCTCTTCGTAGTCCATGAAGCTTTTCGAAGGCATACACCGCTTGCAGCGTCGACTCCGAGAAAACGCCGTCGAGTGGACCCGGATCGTAGGTGCGTTCGCGTAGCGCCTGCTGCAGGGATCGCACGGCCGGGACCCTGGCACCCGGCCTTAGCGTCACGTCCCACCGGACCGGCTCGACGTCTCGGAGCGCGCTGATCGTCGCGAGGTCTGAGCCGCTCGATCTCAGCTTCTGGAGGATCCCGGGAAGAGCTTCTCTGTGACTACGCCTCCAGAGCTGCAACGACACGATCGACCCGGGCCGGGCCTTGTCGACGACGTTCCGCTCGATCTCGGTAGCGGCCCCCTTGCCGGCCTGGTAGCTCCACCGCACCGCCCCGTAACCGAGCCCCGCCGCCACCCGCAAGACTTTCGTGTTCCGGGCGCCTCCCGGTGGTCGAAGGAACGGTCCTGCATCTATCCCCAGCTCCTGCAGCGTCGTCGCCGCCCGCCGGATCGAGGAGCGCACTGCGGACTCGCTGAGGTTGGTGAACCTCTCGGTCCCGAAGCCGCGGTTTCCCAGTGCGTGCCCCTCCGCAACGATCAGCATGCCGGTGCTGGCGTGCTGCGCGAGCCAGCGTCCCGGCAGGAAGAAAGAAGCCCGTGCATCCGCGGCGTCGAGCATGGTTAGTACGTCGAAGAGGTGCGCGAGCTTCGTGGGTCCTTCGAGCGTGAGCAGCATCTGGCCGCTGGGACCGGTGACCCATTCGGCAGGGGGACGCGAGGGCGGCTTCGCACGGGAGCGCTCGCGCGGCGATTGAGCGCTCGCGAGCGGCGAGACCGACATAACGAGGACGACCGCTGCTAGCAGCGCGAGCCTCAGCGACCTCTTCAGCACTTACCCTCCTCGTCATCAATTCTCCCATGACACTTGGGCTACTTGGTGCAAAAGTCGCGCTTTCGTGGCGCGCGTCTGCACACACGCGTGAGAGATTCATCGAAGACGAACCGGGGTGTAGCCGAGGGACCGAGAGCGAACGCAAGAGCCACATGATGGTGCGATGTAGAGACCTCCTCGTCCTCCTTTTCCTCGTCCTCGCGTCGGCTGCATGCACGGACAACGCGCAGTCGCCGACCTCCACCGCGGCCGACGAATCTCCCGCGCCTGCGTGGCACTCCATGGCTGAAGGACCGCTCGGACCACGGTTCGGTCACACCGCGATCTGGACGGGTGAAGAGATGGTGATCTGGGGAGGCGTGGGGCCGCAGGAGGAGATCGCGGACGGAGCGTCCTACGACCCGCGCTCGGACGAGTGGGTTCGGCTGCCGCGCTCACCGATCGGCCCGCGCTTTGGTCACACCGCGATCTGGACGGGTGAAGAGATGCTGGTCTGGGGCGGAGAGGGCCGCGAGGGGAAGCTGTTGTCCGACGGCGCGGCCTACAACCCCACGACCGAAACCTGGAGACGCATCAGGCGATCGCCCCTCGGCGGCCGCTTCGGCCACTCCGCTGTGTGGACGGGCGAAGAGATGGTGATCTGGAGGGGAACCAGCGCGGAGGGTCCGTTCGCGGACGGTGCCGCGTACGACCCCTTGAGGGATCGCTGGCGCGCTATCGCGAAGGCGAGACTCGGACCGCGCTTCGGGCACTCAGCTGTGTGGACGGGCGAAGAGATGGTGATCTGGAGGGCGAGCAACGCGGGTGGACCCTTCGCCGACGGAGGTGCATACGACCCGCGCAAGGACTCGTGGAGGCCGGTGGCGGAAGGTCCGCTGACGAGACGCGCGGACCACGTGGCGGTATGGAGCGACGCAGAGATGGTTGTGTGGGGGGGGACGGGTCCGGAGGGAGCGCTCGACGACGGTGCCGCTTACGACCCGACGAGGAACTCGTGGCGCTCACTCGCACCCGCCCCCATCGCGGGCCGCGTGGTGTCGAGCGCGGTGTGGACGGGTGCAGAGATGGTGGTGTGGGGAGGAACCGGGCCGCACGGGCTGGCCGCGAACGGCGCTGCGTACGACCCCGCGGCGGACGCGTGGCGGGAGGTCCCACCGGGTCCCCTCACTGCCCGGTACGGGCATACCGCCGCATGGACCGGGGAGGAGATGCTGATCTGGGGCGGCGACACCGCCGCGGGCTTAGCGGGCGACGGTGCTGCATTCCGACCTGATAGGTGAGGCGCCCGTCAAGGGTCAGCCGGTGTCCACAGCGAAGGCCTCCCCGGCGAGCATCCTTCGCCCGAGGGCCGGCGCCCCAGCTATTGAAAACGATTTCCATTAACGCTACCTTCAGCGATCATGGATGTGACCGTGGTCGTAGCCACCTTCGCGACTCTCCTCGCCATCAGCGCGCTGTCTCTGGTCGGCGCGGTCACGCTGGTTCTCGCTCCAGCCACGTTGCGCAAGAGCCTCATCATCCTCGTGGCATTCGCAGCTGGAGCGCTCCTGGGCGACGCCTTCGTCCACATCCTCCCGGAGGTCGCTGAATCCGAGAACGGGTTCGACCTGCCGGCGTCACTCTCGCTCGTGGGCGGCGTGGTCGTCTTCTTCGTCCTCGAGAAGGTGTTGCACTGGCATCACTCGCACCTGCCAACCGAGGAGGTGCTGCACCCAGTCGCGTCTATGAACCTGGTTGGAGACGTCCTCCACAACTTCATCGACGGCGCCATCGTCGCGGCTGCATTCGCGGTCTCGCCCGCGGTGGGGATCGCTACGGCTGTCGCGGTCGCGCTGCACGAGATCCCTCAGGAGCTGGGCGACTTCGGGATCCTCCTACACGCCGGGCTCCGTCCGCGCAAGGCGCTGATGCTCAACTTCGCGACGGGGCTGGCATCCATCGCGGGCGGTGCAGCAACGTTGTTCCTGGCGTCGCTCGGTTCGATCGAGCGCCCGCTGCTGCCGTTCACTGCCGGGGCGTTCGTCTACATCGCCAGCACTGACCTGATCCCCGAGCTGCACAAAGAGCCCGAGCCGATGAAGTCCGCCATCCAGGTGCTGGCGCTCCTCGCGGGCGTGGGGACGATGGTGGCTCTGTTGGCGCTTGAGTGATGGACACTCCACGTCGGGAACCTGACAAGACACACGCCCCGCTCCCGCAACGCAGAGCAACGCGTCAACGCGCTGCTATCAGAGACGTCCTCCGGCAAGCCGGCGGGTTTCGTACTGCGCAGGAGCTACACGAGGACCTGCGAAGGGGTGGGCAGCCCGTCGGCTTGACCACCGTCTATAGGGAATTGCAGAAGCTCGCAGACGCCGGCGAGATCGACGCGCTGGTGAAGCCGGCGGGCGAGACGATCTACCGGCTGTGCAATTCGCACGACCACCACCACCATCTGGTGTGCAGAGCTTGTGGGGTGTCCGTCGAGGTCGAGAGTGAAGCCGTCGAGGAGTGGGCGCAGCGGACCGCAACGGCGCACGGATTCCGCGACGTGATCCACACCGCCGAAGTGTTCGGACTTTGTGGAGACTGCTCAAAATAAGGCGGCGACGAAGCGCGCGTGGCTTCGGGGTTAGGGGGTGTTCTCTTCGTCATAGGACAGCACGTAGGTCCCGGAGTGGTCTCGGTCCCAGTAGTGGTGGGCTTCGTAGCGGAACTGGTTGGCGGGATCGGTGATCCACCCATCGGGGTGGTTCTGCCTCCAGCTCTGCACACCGGACCATTCGTAGCCCGGCACGAGGATCGTCGTGACGTCGTGCCGCGCGCGGATCGTGTTCAGCACCCGCTGCGAGATCCGTTCCCACCTCCGCGCAGGTGTTGCTCGGTCGGTCGGCGGGATGCCGATCGGCTCGTTCATGAGGCCGTAGCCGATGACGGTTCGGTTGTCGTCGAACCTCCTGCTGAGGCGCCGCCAGACGTCCGCGAAGTCCGCTGTCGTGCAGCGCGTCGTCCCGATGGCTCGCCTGATTCCGTGACCGTTCCGGTCTTTGTAGTAGGCGCCGTAGTTGTGCATGTCGAGCACGACCTCGAGCCCGGCGGTCCCCGCTCGCTGCACCGCGTCGGCCAGTCGCTGTAGCTCGAGCTTCGAGAGCGGCCGGCCCAGCCGCGGCTGCAGCCGTTCCCACCGGAACGGGATCCGCACCATGCCGACGCCGCGCCGCGCCAGGAAGTCGAAGGTCTCTTGAGAGTCGTAGTGATAGTCCACCCCGTACGTGCCGGCGTTCCTGTTCGAGAAAGCAGACTTGGGCGCGACGCTTGGAGCCGCGAACTCCGCACCCGCAACGTTGACGCCGCGCCCGGGGTGAGCGAGATGCCGCTCGAGTACCACCGCCTGTGAGTGAACCGTGTCAAGGCCACTGCTGTCGCTGGCCGTGTAGATCGCGAGCCTGTAGTCCTGGGGCCACCACTCCCCGGTCGCCCACGCCGTTACCCACAGCCCCGATGCGTCCGCGTGCTGCATCCACCGCTCGGCGAGGTGGTTCCACTGATCCGCGTCGCCCGTATCGCGGGGCCACCCAACCTCCCCGATGAAGCCATCGGCGCGGTTCTCACTTAGCCAGGAGGTGAAGTCCTGCAATTCATCTAGGGCGCGGTCCTCAACCAAGGTCGGGGGTGCATGGTCGGCCCGTGCCGGTGCTGCGGCAAGAATCAGCAGGATCGCCGCGCCCAGAGCCGCGGTGGCTTTAACCGCCGCCTCCGGGCCGGTCGGTCGGGCGAGCCTGCGGTGTTGAGGTCGGCCGCGGCGCGGGACTTGGCTGTGCGGCGGGACTCGCCTGAGGTGCCGGAGAGGCCGCCGGCGCCGGCTGGGACGTCGGCTGGGCCGTCGGTTGCGCCGCGGGACTGGCCTGTGGCACGGGGGCCGCGGCGGTCGGTTGTGCTGCCGGCGTCGCTTGGCCGGTTGCTCCGCCGGGCCTGGCGTTGGTGTTGCCACCGGTACCGGTCCGCGTCGACGAGCCGTTCCTAGTCGCCCGTCCGCTGTCCGCCGCGCGCCTCACGTCGCCGCGACGACCCGCTGCCGGAGTCACAACACCCGGCCGCTCGGGTTTGTCGACGACCGCAGGCGCCCGCCCATCTTCAGTGTCTTCAGCACTTTCGCGAGGCAGCGCGAACATGCTCCCGATGTCGCCCTGTGCCCTCTCGGGCGTGACCGCGACGCTGCCGCCGAGGACCAACAGCAGGAGAAGGGCGCTCGCTCCGGCCAACGCGTAGCTGCTCGGGCGCAGATAGACGGGCTTGCGCTGACGTTCGGACTCGAGGTCGCGCCGGTGGCGCAGAGCTCCCGAGCGGATCCTTGTGCGGGAGGCCGCGAACGCCGCCGCGGGAGCGCTCCAGAAGACGAGCGCGCTCCAGCCGGCGAGGACGGCGAGGAACGCGCCTTCGCCTCCGCCGACGGACGTCGCTGCCAAGGCGCCCGCGGCCGTCAGCAGCACGGCGAAGGGGGTCTCGGCGCGCGTCGCCTTCAGCGTTTGAACGAGGCTCTGGTTCTCTTTGAATTTGGGCGTGCGCAGGAAAGCACCTTGCATCTGGATGAGTCCCTTGAAGCAAGCCAGCGTGACCGCCCACGTCATCGACAGAAAGATCAGGAAGACTCCGAACGCGTCGCCAGCAGTTGCATTGAGACGCAGGCGCAACGCCCACACCGCGCGGATGACGCCGGTGACGAGGAGCAGGGCGGGGACGGCGACGAAGAAGCCGGTCAGAGGGCGCAGTGTCGCGTCGAAGCCGAGGAACCTCGCCGCGATGCCGGCGACCAGCAGGACCCCGAATACGGCGGTCAAAGGCGCTCCGAACCACTGCAGTCCGCCGGCGAGGTAGTCGTACCGCTGCGCCCTCGTTAGCTCGAGCTCGGTGCCGTCGTCATCGACACCGCGGCCGGTCATCAGCAGGCGCCAGTGCTTGCGCAGGAGTTGGATGCCGCCGAAGCACCAGCGGAAGCGCTGGCTCTTTAGCGCTGCGAACGTGAGCGGCATCACGCCGTACCCGAAGATGCGCTCGACGAAGGTCGCGGTGTAGCCGCGCGCGAGGATCCGCAGCGAAAGCTCGGCGTCTTCGGTCACGCACCACTCGCCCCAGCCGCCCGCCTCCAGCAGCGCGCTGCGCCGGATCAACCCCATGGTGCCTGCGAAGATGATCGCGTTGCGCTCGTTGCGGCTCGGAAGTCCGATGGCGTCGAAGGTGCGGTACGTGAGGCCGAGACGATGAAAGAAGCCGGTGTCGATCTCGGAACGGAAGCCCTGCGCCGTCTGCACGATCGCGGTCTTCGGGTCGGCGAAGTAGCCGGAGGTCTGCTGCAGCCAGTCGCGATCGACGATGAAGTCGGCGTCGACGATCGCGATGATCTCGGTGCGCGGGTCGAGGATCTCGAGGCCGTAGTTCAGCGCGCCGGACTTGTAGCCGGGCCAGTTCTCGAGGTGCACGAACTTCAACCCCTCCTCGCGGCAGAAGGTGTCTACGGGTTGCCACAGCTCCGGATCGGTCGTGTTGTTGTCGAGCACGATCACCTCGTGCGCCGGGTAGTCAAGCTCCTTGAGCGACTTCAGCGTCTCGATCACGAGCTCGGGCGGTTCGTTGTGGGTGGCGACGTGGACCGATATGAACGGTGTGTACCCCGGAACGTGGCGACCGGTCGTGCGTCGCCGCCAGCGCACGCGGCTGGTCGCGTCGAGGGTCTCGTGGGTTCCCATCACCAGCAACACGAGGGCGAACGCCTGCAGCGCGACGAACCCGAGGTCGCCCACGCGCAGGATGAAGGCCCGTCCGGGGATGAAGGCGAGGCCGCCTCCAAGCGCCAGGAACGGCAGCGACGTGAGCGCGAGGGTTCCAAGGAAGGCTTGGCCGGCAGGGTTCCAGTCTGGGCGGATCAGGGCCGTCACGACGCAGCTGGCGACGATGAGGCCAATCCCGACCCACAGGTTCATGTCGGGAAGCTGCCAGACGTACTCGCCGAGGACGTAGGCGGGTATCGCTACGATGATCGAGTAAAGAAGAGCCGAGTCGAGGCGCGCGATCCTCCAGCGGCCCCCTAAGGCCAACAGGCCGAGGAACGCCGCGGCCAACGAAACGCACGCGAGTGCGAGCAGACTAGTGATCACTAAAACCCTCTAAAAGGCGCCTAAACCGGACCCTTGGAGCATCGGCAGTGTCATTGCTGCCTTTAACGGCCGTGGCAGGGCTTTTGTGCCGCGGTCCCCGACTATGTTCCGGACGCCATGGCGGCGGGCGGTTGTGTCATACGACGTATGAAAGGCGACCTAGGGATGAGAAGAGACAGGATCGGCTACTTCATGGTCGGTGTTGGGACCGGCGCGTTGCTGGATGGCGTCGTTCTCCACCAGCTCCTGCAGTGGCACCACCTGTTGTCCCTGAAGACGCCGGTGACCACCGTCGGAGGGCTCGAGAGAAACACGCTGGCGGATGGCATCTTCCACATCACGTTCCTGGTTGTCCTGCTCGTCGGGATCGCGCTACTGGTCGGAGCTCCGATCGAGCCCCGCCCGCTGGTCGCGCTCGGACTCGTCGGCTGGGGCGTGTTCCACGTCATCGACCAGCTCGTCTTCCATCTCGCGTTGCAGGCCCACCACATCCGTGAGGGCGTGGAGAACCCGGAGCTCTACGACTGGACCTTCTTCGGCATCGGGTTGGCCTTCATCGCCGCTGGGAGCTTCATGTACCGGGGGCGCGCCTAAACGGGACCTACCCGCTCGACCCGCCCTGGCGGAGGCTCCGGAAAGACGTCGGGGTGCAGGATCCACGCGAGCGTCTCGAGCCCGTCAATCAACCGCGGCCCGGGCCGCGAGAAGTAGGAGGATGAATCAACCGCGAACACGGCGCCGTCGTGGGCCGCAGGGGTCGCGGCGAACTCCTCCCGCGCGTAGAGGTCGCGCGCCTGCACTACGGCTTCCGGTAAGCGGTAGCCGCAGGGCATGAAGACGATCAGCTCCGGCGCAGCGGCCTCGACCGCGTGCCACGACAGGCCCGTCGACGGCTCTCCCTGCACGCCGACCAGGTCGCGGCCGCCGGCGAGCTCGATCATCTCGGGGATCCAGTGACCGCCGGTGAATGGAGGATCGGCCCACTCCAAGGCGAGCGTTGGGATCTGCGACAGGCCCCGCGCTTTGGCGCGAACCGTCTGCACCCGTTCCCGCAGTCGCGCCGCGAGCTCTTTTGCTCGTCCGCTCGTGCCGGTCGCGTCGCCCACTTCTTCGATACCGGCGATCACGTCATCCAGGCCGTGTGGGTCGAGTGAGATAACGGTTGCATCGCAGCCGATTACGTCGAGCGCTTCGGTGACGTGACCCGACGGGACGGCACAGACCCTGCACAGGTCTTGCGCCAGGATCAGGTCGGGCTGGAGCTCCTGGATGAGCGCTCGGTCGAGGCGGTAGATCGGCTCGTTCGCTTCCACCGATTCCTTCACCAGCCGGTCGATCTCGTTCGGCGTCGTGTCGTCGTCGAGCGGCAGCGAGCTGAAGGACGCCTGCGGCTTCTCCGCGGCGTCGGGCGGGTAGTCGCAGTCGGACGTCACCGCCGCCAGAGAGCCTTCTAGTCCGAGCGCGTACACGATCTCGGTCGCCGACGGCAGGAGAGAGACGATCCTCACCCGCGTAGTCTCGCAGCTACATCGTGCCGAGATTTTCGGCGCCCGACCCCCGGGGCGGGTCTGATTTAGCCGTTTTGGTTATTGACGCTGTCGGATTTGACCCCAGACTTGTCAACAGGGCGTTTCGTGGCCGGGCGCACGAGTGCAGGGGAGCCGTGGAAGATCTCCTACAGGCCGTCAGGTACTTGGCCGCTGCGGTGTATTCCGCGGTGGCTCTGGCCGCGTTCCGCAGTTGGCGCCGCGAGCGCGGCATGTCTGGCGCCTGGGTGGCAGCAGCGTTTGCCACTCTCGCCTTCATCGTCCTCCAGAACCTGGTCATCCCCGACGAGGCGACGGGGCTACTGGCAGCGCTGATCTCGAAGCTGACGGTCCTGGGGGTCGTCTTCTTCCCCTACGCCCTCTATCGCTTCACCACCTCGTTGAAGCCGGCTTCTCCCGCGGTAGACCGTGTCGCGAGCGGAGTCGCGCTTGCGGTGGCGCTGTGGACGCTGTTCTCCGAGGGTTTCCCCGACGAAGACGAAGGCCGCACGACGCTGATGACCCTCTACCTGGTCGCGGTCGTGCTCGAGTTCGGTGGGTTGTTAGTCACGGTTGCCGTTCGTCTGTGGCGGGCGGGTCGCGGCCAGCCGACGTTGGCCAGGCGCAGGATGAGGCTGCTGAGCGTCGCGTCGATCGGGATCACGCTTGCCCTTGTAGTGGCTGCGGCTCAGCCCGACGACACCGACGTGACGTCCGACCTGATCGTCCAGCTCATGGCGCTGATCGCCGTGACCTTGTTCTTCATCGGGTTCACACCTCCGGCGTTGCTCCGGATGGCGTGGCGCCGCCCGGAGCAAGAGGCGCTGGCGACCGCGACCGAGCAACTGGTGTCCGCGACAACGCCCGAGGAAGTCACGGCCAACCTGTTGCCACATGTCACGAGCATCCTCGGAGCCCGCGGCGCGGTCCTCCTCGATCGGGATGGAGCCGTCGTCGGCGCGGTGGGCGAGACCGATGGAGGTCCGGTCCTGGCCGAACCTGAGGCGCTGCGACCCGACGTGTTGCGGCTCGACTTCGACTTCGGCACCGTGGTGATCTGGGCCAGCCCATACACCCCGTTCTTCGGTTACGAGGAGGTGGAGCTCCTTCGGTCGCTCGGGGTCCTTACCGGTCTGGCTCTGGATCGCAGCAGCCTGTACGCGAGCGAACGAGAAGCCCGCGCCGCCGCGGAGCGGGCGAGCCGCGAGCTGCAGGAGGCGAACGCGGGACTGGAGGAGAGCCGCGCCCGGCTCGCGGAGGCGCAGAGCATCGCCCACATCGGAAGCTTCACCTGGGACACCCGGACCGACATCGTCTCGTGGTCCGATGAGATGTACGAGATCTACGGTCTGCCGCGCGGATCCAGGATCACCTACACCTCCTACTTCGACTACGTCCACGAAGACGATCGGGAGTTCGTTCAGTCGGTGGTGGAGAGCGCGGTTCAGGAACGGCGGCCCTACTCGTTCGATCACCGCATCCTGCGGCCCGACGGCACCCAGCGGATCATCCACGCACGAGGTCGCGTCGACGTCGACGCCACGGGCGAGGTGATCGGAGTGGTGGGAACGGCACAGGACGTCACCGCTGCGCGCGAGGCCGAGAGGCGCATCGCGACCGCTCTTGCGAGCGAGAGGGAAGCGCGGCGCTCTCTCGAAGAGCTGAACGAAGACATGGAGTCTTTCGTCTATACGGTCTCGCACGACCTGAACAGCCCGATCATCGCGATCCAGGGATTCTCCGAGTTCTTGAGCAGAGACTTCGGCGAGGCGCTGGGGGAGAAGGGTCGCTTCTACATCGAGCGCATCCAGGTGAGCTCGTCGTACCTCCAGTCGCTGATCAAAGACCTGCTGGCCTTCTCGCGGATCGGCAGGGTTCAGACCGAGCCCGAAGACGTGGCTCTGGAAGAGGTCGTGGATCAGGTCGCGGATGAGGTACGCGCAGCGGTGCCCCAGTTGAAGGTTCACCTCCACCCACTGCCCGTCGTTCGTTTGAATCCCCTGCGAGCACGTCAGCTTTTCACCAACCTCATCCAGAACTCGTGCCGCTACGCCGGTCGTTCCGACGTCGAGGTAACCGTCGCGGCCGAACGCGTCAGAGGCGACAAGGTGTCGATCTCGGTCCGCGACAACGGCCCCGGCGTCCCGGAGGAGCACCGCAAGAAGGTGTTCGGGGTATTCGAGCGGCTCCAGGAATCGGGCCCGAGCGAGGGGACAGGCATCGGCTTGCCGATCTGCAAGAGGATCGTCGAGACCGCGGGCGGCACGATGTGGATCGCGGATTCTGAGGAAGGTCTCGACATCCGATTCACCCTCCCACTGGCCTCGCCGGCCGTTGGAGCCGACGTCGGGGTGGCTTCATGACCGAGAACACCAGGTTGCCCATGCGAGATGGGAGAAGGCAGATCAACGTTCTCGTGGTCGAGGATGATGCCGACCTCAGGTTCCTGATCGAGCACCGTCTCGAGGAGATGGACATCCACCTGCGGATCGCCGCAACCGGTGAAGAAGCGCTTCGCTCCCTCGACGGAACGGATCTGGTTCTTCTGGACTATCGCCTGCCGGACATGTCGGGCCTCGAGATATTGCGTGCGATCCGGGCCGCGGGCGGCCCGTCGGTCGTGATGGTGACCGGGATGGGCTCGGAGTCCGTCGTGGTCGAAGCGATGCGCGGTGGCGCCATCGACTACGTCGTCAAGGATGCTGCGTACCTGCGCTCTCTCCCGGAGATCATCGAGCGCGGATGGCGCCAGCACGATCTTGCCCGCCGCGCCGGTCGGCTTCAGAGGCTGGCGCTGGTCGTGGCAGAAGCCGAGGAGCGCGAGACCATGCTGTCGGAGATCGTGTACGGCGCGCGGGAACTGCTCCGCGCGGACTCGTGCGCGCTGGCGGTACCGGAGGAGGATGGCGCGGTCGCGATCGCTGCCGCGACGGATGAGTCCGACATGGCAACGGACCTGACCGCGCGTATGGGTCAGGTGCTCACGTCGAGGGAGGTCGAGCAGCTCGACGGATACCTGCTCGTCCCTCTGTCGAAACGCGACGACGAGGCTGTGGGGGTCCTGATCGTGAGGTCGGAAGGCGACACCACCTACCGTCCGGAGGAGGTGGAGCTTGCGGAGACCTTCGCTGCTTTTGGCGCGGTTGCTCTACGGAAGCTCCGACGCCAGGAGCTCGAGCAAGCGCTGATCGACGAGCTGCAACAGACGCTCCAGTTGCGAAGAGGCTTCATCAACTCCGTGTCGCACGAGCTGCGCACGCCGCTGGCCTGCATCTCGGGCTTCAGCACGACGCTGTTGAGCTACTGGGGGAGGTTGGACGAAGACACCGTGCTGTCTTCGCTGGAGAAGATCAGTCATCACGCAGCGGATCTGCGGAAATTGGTCGACGCTCTGCTCGATTTCGGGGCTGTCGAACACGGTCGCTTCCGGTCGGAGCTCGAGGTCATCGATCTGCAGGCAAACGTGGAGGGTGTGGTCGAGGACCTTCAGCCGTTGCTGGTGGAGCGACAGGTCAAGATCGAGGTTCCTCCCCTCCAGGTGACGGCGGACCCGGGCCTCTTGAAGAGGGTATTCATCAACCTGATCTCGAATGCGGTCAAGGCATCGGAAGCGGGCTCCTCCATCACCATTCGGGGCACTGCTGTGGACGATGTCGCTCAGGTAGAGGTGATCGACGAGGGCACCGGGCTGACGGCCGACGAGGCGAACCACGTCTTTGACCCGTTCTGGCGCTCGCGGCGGTCGGTCAAGGCGGCGAACCGCGGTGCCGGCATCGGGCTCACGCTCGTGAGAGAGTACGTCCGTTCCATGGGCGGCCGCGTCGACGTGCACTCCACGCCCGGAGAGGGGTCGAGCTTCTACTTCACTCTGCCTCTGCGAACCTGAGGGAACGACTGCTGGATCGGCGAGCTCGTTTTGTCCGGTTTGGCGGGACGAGTCGGAAATCATGTGCTTAGGCCATTGAGCGAGCTTCCGGAAAGGCCGATTGTGTAGTGATGCGGAGCGTGATCAGAAGTGACCTACGATGGATCTCGATGTCGAACGCCGCCGCGTGGCGACGGCGCGTGCCGTCCTCTGGAGCTGGTGGGCCGCGGGCGGGGCGACGTTGAATCTCACGCCGCCGTGCCGCATCGTGATCGCAGACGACACACCGGACATCAGGATGCTCCTGAGATGGTCGCTGGAGCCGGACGATCGCTTCGAGATCGTTGGTGAGGCCACCAATGGGGCCGAGGCGGTCCAGTTGATCGGATCTCTCGACGTAGACGCGATCCTGCTCGATCTCGCGATGCCGGTGATGGACGGCCTGCAGGCCATCCCACAGATCAAGCTAGCGTCGCCGTCGACTCGGATCATCGTCTTGTCCGGCTTCGACCAGGAGTCGATGGCGGGCGAGGCGCTGTCGCGAGGGGCCGACGTCTATCTCGAGAAGGGTGTGGCGGTTGCGGAGATAGCCGACGTCCTCACCGACCTGTGCCGCAGGGGCGCTGCCTGACCGGAAGTCACGACCGCGCTTCGGCGTCTCCCGAGCTCGGGGAGGGCTGGTACCTCATGAGCGTGGCCGATCTGGAGATCGAGCTACGGCGCCGGCGAGATCCTGACGGTGATCACCGGCCCAGCAACGCGGTTGCGCTGACCACGGAAGAGGCGCTCGCGATCCGCAACGCCGGCAACATCCCGGATGAGTTGGGCCGCTCGCTGCGGCTCGTGCTGTTCGTCGATGGCGAGGAACTGAGTCTGAAGCGCCTCGCGTTCGAGCCCGACTTCCATCAGGCTCCGGCCTGGAGGCGCGAGGGCAGCAAGCCGGTGAACGTGGTGCCTCTTCAGGTCAGCACTGTCGAGAAGGCGCCGCGACCTGGCATCGCCTGGTGGGAGCAGCCCGACGTGCAGGAGTTAGAGGCGTCCTGGCGCGAGACGGGCGCGGTGCAGGGGCTCGTCGTTCCCGCGGCCTATCGCAGCTTCGTGTTCAAGACCGTTGCCTCGCTCCGGAGTGCGGGGGCCGAGATAACCGTTGAGGCGATCCTCGATTCGGTGGCTCGATGGCTCGCGCCACATCAGGTGGCGGAGCTACGCGCGGCGCTCCGGGAGGCGAACCCATAAGAGAAAGCCCCGGGGAAGACCCGGGGCTTTCCGAGGACCGCCGCCGTTAGATGTTGTTCTGATCGACCTCTCCGCGCCAGGCACCGGTCTCTTGGCCGCGGCTCTCGATGAAGGTCTTGAACCTCTCGAGGTCGCCCTTGACGCGGGCTTTGACGAGACCCAGAGCGTCGGCCGCCTTCTCGCCGAAACCCTCCGGGTCGTACTCCATCTGCAGCATGATCTTCGTGGTGTCGTCGGAGATCCTGTGGAAGGTCACGACTCCGGCGTTAGTGGCGCCATCAACGTTCCTCCACGCGATCCGCTCGTCGGGGATCTGCTCGGTGATCTTGGCGTCCCACTCACGATGCTGCCCCATGATCTCCGCCACCCAGTGCAGGTTCACGTCGTCTAGCTGGTTGACCTTCTCGACGCCCTCCATGAAGTGGGGGAAGTCCTCGAACTGCGTCCACTGGTTGTAAGCAGTGCGCACCGGGACGTTGACTTCGATCGACTGCTCGATGCTGGACATCTGATGCACCTCCACGCCTCGGGGTCCCTTCTCTGGGTATGTACCCGCCGAGGCCGGAGCCACACGCCCGAACTGCCGGGAGGTGTGCGCCGGTGTGGCCGGGGGTATCTACGAGGCCCCCGATCCCACCAGAAGAGAAGCGAGATCATGCCGAGACTCCGCAGAGCAGACTGTTCCGCTACTGGGCTCACCCGCCGCCGCCGAGGTAAGGGCTTCGAATACGTCGACGCCACGGGTGCTCGGGTGCATGACGTCGCCACCCTCCAGCGGATCAAGGATTTGGGGATACCGCCGGCTTGGACGGACGTGTGGATCTGCCCGTATCCGAACGGCCATCTCCAGGCGGTGGGAACGGACGCTGCGGGCCGGAAGCAGTACCTGTATCACGAGGCCTGGCGGACGCGGCGCGATCAAGAGAAGTTCGACAAGATGATCGAGTTCGCGAACGCGCTTCGGAAGATCCGCCACGTCACGGATCAACACCTGGATCAACAGGGCCTGCCGCGCGAGCGCGTGCTGGCGTGCGCCGTTCGGCTGTTGGACCGGGGGTTCTTCCGGATCGGGGGCGAGTCCTACGCAGAGGCCAACGACACCTACGGGCTGGCGACCATGCGCAAAGAGCACGTCAGGTTCGAGGGCGGCGAGGTTGTCTTCGAGTACATCGCGAAGAGCGGGAAGGAACGTCTGCAATCGATCGTCGATCCCGCCGTTTACGAGGTCGTGAAGGCGCTGAAGCGGCGGCGAGGTGGCGGGGACGAGCTTCTCGCGTACCGGGTGGGTTCTCGCTGGGTGGACGTGAAGTCGATGGACATCAACGTCTATCTCAAGGAGATCTCTGGGGGGAACTACTCCGCCAAGGACTTCCGGACGTGGCACGCGACCGTGCTGGCTGCTCGTGCGCTCGCGGTGTCATCGGGCGCATTGACCTCACCTACGGCGCGAAAGCGGGCGATCTCGCGCGCCATCCAGGAGGTCTCGCACTACCTCGGCAACACCCCCGCCGTTTGCCGCAAGTCCTACGTCGACCCTCGTGTCATCGATCGTTACGTGTCCGGCTGGACGATCGGACCCGTCATCGAGCAGATGGCCCAGGATGGCGTGGCCGAGCCAGCCTTGCTGGAGGCGTTCGAGACTGCCGTGTTGGAGCTCATCGAAGACCCGCGGGAGAGCGATCTGGTCGAGAAGGTTGTGAAGCAGGCCAGTTAGCTTCAGCGGGTGTCCGAGAAGACCCGCTCTCCCGTTGCCGAGGCCTCGCTCGTCGCTATCTCTGCCATATGGGGCCTCACCTTCGTGATGGTCCAGGACGCCGTTCGGCTGATCCCGGTCACCACCTTCCTGGCTTACCGGTTCGTTCCCGCGGCCGCCATCGTTGCGGTCGTCGTGTGGCCGTCGCTGCGGCGGTTGGGACCTGCGGGGCTGAAGGCGGGGGTCGTCATGGGGGTGTTCCTGACCGGCGGCTACTTCTTCCAGACCCTCGGGCTCGAGCGAACGAGTGCGGCGAACGCGGGTTTCATCACCGGGTTGTTCGTCGTGCTTACGCCTCTGTTCGGGGCGCTGCTCCTGCGGCAGCGGGCGGGGGCACCGGCGTGGGTCGCCGCGGGGCTCTCGGCGCTCGGGTTGTACCTGCTGTCGGGAGCGGGCGCAGACGGCAGTCATCTTGTGGGCGATGGTCTCGTGTTCCTGTGCGCGTGCTCCTTCTCGTTACACATCCTCGTCACGGATCGCGCGCTCGAGAGGCATCACCTCGGAGCGTTGCTGGCGGTGCAGCTCGGGGTCACCGGCGCGTTCAGCCTCGTCCTCGCGGTCGCGCAAGGCGATCTCGTTGTCCCGCGTTCAGCGACCGTGTGGTCGGCTTTGGTGGTGACGTCGCTGTTCGCGAGCGCGCTCGGCTTCTTCGTTCAGGCGTACGCGCAGCGACATGCCTCTCCCGCCCGCACCGCGCTGATACTGACGAGCGAGCCGGTGTTCGCGGGTGTGTTCGCGTACCTGCTTCAGGACCAGAGGTTGAGCGGCTGGGCGTGGGTAGGAGCCGCCTTGATCATGTTCGCGATCGTCACGGTGGAGATGGTTCCGCGCCTCCGGGTGGAGCAGCCGCTTCCGGAGAGGTAGCTCGTCGCAACGCTTCCTCTGCGCCCTCCAGCACTGGGGCACATCCGACAACGGCAGGACGCGGTGGGAACTCGCCGAAGCCGAACCGTGTGGGTGGGTCTAGAGGTGCAAGGGGGCCGAGATCGCGCCCATCGAGGGTGGCGGAAGCGTGAGTGATCCGGCGGTAGGAGTCGATGCAGTACCACTCGCGCACGCCGCTGGGACTGCGCCCGTACAACCGCACTCCCGCGCCTCCACCAAGGAGCCTTCCCGCAAGCGGGCGCATCACGAGGTCCTCGAAGCGAACCCACAGGGGAGAGCGGCGCAGGAAGCCCGGCCGGAGCGCGAACGCCTTCAGCGGCTTCGCGATCGCGGCCTCTAGTCGCAGCGGACCTGCCGTCACCTCCAGGTGATGTTCGCCCAACCGAGCGGTTATCTCGACCGCGTGGTGCTCGTCGAACTCGTAGACGCCGCCGACGAAGGACGTGACCTCCGGTCGGGAGCCGAGCAGGACCTTCGTTCCGTCCGGCCGCGCCCACATGACATCGGCCATCGCCCCGAGCGGGCCGTCCTCCCACAGCCCGGTCACGAAGCGGTCGCCGGAGGCGAACCCGACGCCGATGATGTGGCCCTCCAGCCGGACCCGGCTCTTTCGCTTGTCGAACATACGTTCTATAGTCTCTCCATGGCGACCGAGCCTCTGTTCGAGCTCAGGAGACGCACCTTCGACACGCCCGCGTTCCGCGGCATCGAGTTCATCGAGTCCGAAGCCAAGACCATCCTCAACCACGTGAAGGGCAACAGCCTCCCCTTCAACTGGACGATCAACCCCTACCGCGGATGCAGTCATGCCTGTAGTTACTGCCAGAGCGGGGACACGCCCATCCTCATGGCCGACGGACGCACGCGATTTCTAAAGGATCTGCTCGTCGGAGACGCCGTCCTTGGCACTAGGCGTGACGGGAACTACCGCCGTTACGTAACGACAAAGGTCGAGGCTCATTGGCAAACGATGAAACCTGCTTATCGCGTGGCGCTGGAGGATGGGACTGAACTGATCGCCAGCGGCGACCATCGTTTCCTGACGCGCCGAGGCTGGAAGTACGTCATCGGGACAGAATGTGGGCGAGAACGGCGGCCTCACCTGACGCTCAACAGCAAGCTGATGGGGGTCGGCAAGCTCGCGACCCCGCCCCGACACGATGCCGACTACCGCACGGGTTACCTCTGCGGCATTGTCCGGGGTGAGGGGAATTTAGCCCGCTACGAATACTCAGGCCAGGGTCGTACTCAGATGGTGCATCGTTTCCGTGTCGCCCTGACCGATCTGGAGTGCCTTTGCCGCACAAAGAGTTTCTTGGAGCAGCGAGGGGTCGACACTCATCAGTTCGTCTTCCAAGAAGCAGTAGGTCAGTACCGCCGGATCGAAGCGATCAGGACTGCATCAAGGCGCAACGTGATGGCTATCGAGGACGTTATCCGCTGGCCTGGGAGGCCCTCATTGAGCTGGTGGAAGGGTTTCCTAGCAGGAATCTTCGATGGCGAAGGAGGGTTTTCCGGGGGAATCCTGCGAATATCAAACACCGACGCCGAAATCATCAGTCACATAACTTCAGGCCTGCGCAGACTAGGTTTTTTCTACGTGCTTGAGGAGAAGGCCGGGTGCAACAAGCCGGTGAAAGTAGTTCGCCTTCTGGGTGAGCTCAGCGAGAAACTCCGGTTCTTCCTCACGGTTGACCCCGCAATCACTCGGAAGCGGACATTCGAAGGCACTGCGATCAAGAGCAGCGCTCGGCTAAAGGTCACTTCGATCGAGCCGCTGGGCATCGAGATGCCCATGTACGACATCACTACAGGAACCGGGGACTTCATCGCGAATGGCGTCATCAGCCATAACTGCTTCGCTCGTACGACGCACACGTATCTCGACATGAATGCCGGCTCGGACTTCGACAGGAAGATCGTCGTGAAGGTCAATGCGCCTGAGCTGTTGCGCAAGGAGTTGCGCGCCAAGCGGTGGAAGGGCGAGCTCATCGCGATGGGGACGAACACCGATCCCTATCAGCGGGCGGAGGGACGCTACAAGCTCATGCCGCGGATCATCCAGACGCTGACGGAGTACCGGAACCCCTTCTCGATCCTCACCAAAGGGACCCTCATCCTGCGCGACCTGGAGCTTCTGGAGGAAGCGGCCGCGGTGACCGAGGTCACCACCGCGTTCTCGATCGGCACGCTGGACGAGGACGTGTGGCGCAAGAGCGAGCCCGGGACTCCGCACCCGCGCAAGCGCATGGAGGCCGTTGCACGTCTCAACGAGGCCGGGATCCCGTGTGGCGTCTTGGTGGCACCGATCCTGCCTGGGATCAGCGACGGCCGCGATCAGATCAAGGCCGTGATCGATGCGGCGCTGGAAGCCGGCGCGACCCACGTCTACCCGATCCTTCTCCACCTGCGTCCCGTGGTGAAGGACGTCTACATGGAGTGGCTCCGAGAGACGTACCCCGACCTCGTCCCACGCTACGAGGAGATGTACCGCGGGCGCTCCTACGCGAGTAACGCGGAGAAGGCGGCCTTCGCGAAGGAGGTCGACCTGGTGCTCGCCGGACGCAGCCCGAACGCGGTGCGCCCGCGGGGGCGGCGGCGGAACCCGAACGCGCGCAAGCAGGTGGAAAGACTAGAGACGGAGCAGCTGAAGCTGATCTAGCGCGCGGCGATGGGTGCCCGGAGGCGCCCGATCCGCTCCTCCATCGGCGGGTGCGTCGAGAACAGCTTCGCGAACCTCGCGGTGCGACCGGTGAGCGGGTTCACGATGTACTTGGAAGCCTGCGCCGGCTCGACCTTCATCGGGATGCTCTGCGCGCCCAGGTGGAGCTTCTCCAGCGCCCGCGCCAGCGGCTCGCCGCTGTTGATGAACGAAGCTCCGATCCGGTCTGCCTCGAACTCGCGGGAGCGCGAGATCGCCATCTGGATGAGACCCGCGGCGATCGGCGCCAACATCAGGGTCGCGAGCGCGGCGATCGGGTTCCCGCCGTCGTCATCGTCCGAGCCGCCGAAGAAGAACGCGAGGTGCGCCGCGTAGCTGATGGCGGTTGCGATCGCGGCCGCGACCGAGCCGATCAGGATGTCGCGGTTCTTGATGTGCGCGAGCTCGTGCGCGATCACGCCGCGCAGCTCGTCTTCGCTCAGCAGCTCCGTGATCCCGCGCGTGACGGCGACCACGGCGGTCTTGTCGTTGCGGCCCGTCGCGAACGCGTTTGGCTGCGGGTCCGGCGTCATGTAAAGGCGAGGCATCGGCATGTTGGCGGCCAGGCAAAGCTCCCGCACCATCCGGTAGAGCCCCGGCGCCTCGGCTTCGGACACCGGCTCCGCGCGGGAGGCGCGGATCGCGATCTTGTCGGAGAACCAGTACGAGCCACCCACGGTGACAAGGGCGATGATGACGCCGATCGTGGCGCCTCCGGGGCCGAGGAGACGGCTGCCGAGGAAGACCAGGAAGCCGCCGAGCGCGGCCAGCAGTACGTACGTCTTGAGCGTGTTCTTGTGCATGCAACGATTATGCAGCCATGTACGACCTACCGATCAAGCTGAAGGTGGAGCCCCGGGCGCTCCCGCTCGCCGAGCGCTTCACGATCGCCACCAAGAGCTGGGACATCGCAGACAACGTCTTCGTGCGCCTGACGTACGACGGCCACGAGGGGATCGGGGAGGTCAGCCCCGAGGACCGCAGCGGCGACTCGGTAGGAGCGGTCACCGCACAGTTGGAGCGCGTCGACCTCGGCGGCCTGCGAGGACCGTTCGACCTGGAGGGCGTGACCGAGCTGCTTCCCGCGGGTCCCGCACGGTGCGCGCTGGACATCGCCGCGCACGACCTGGCAGCCAAGCTCGCCGGCGTGTCCGTTGCCGAGCTGCTGGGGGTCGGGCGACGGCAGCCACCTCCGACGTCGGTGACGCTTCCGATCACGGAGGTGGACAGGATGGTCGAGCGCGCCCGCGGCTTCGAGGAGTATCCCGTGATCAAGATGAAGGTTGGGTTCGACGGTGACGTGGACGCTCTCGCACGGGTGCGAGAGGTCTTCAGCGGCAGGATCCGCATCGATGCCAACGAAGGGTGGGAGCCGGATCGCGCCGCCGCCTCGCTGCGCGAGATGGAGCGGTTCGACATCGAGCTTTGCGAGCAGCCGATCAAGCGCGGGCAGGTCGATGCTCTGCGCGAGGTGACCGCCGCGACCAGCATCCCGATCTACGCCGATGAGGATGTAGAGACGTCGGGGGATGCAGCGGCGCTGCAGGGCGTCGTCGACGGCGTGAACCTCAAGCTGCGGAAGACCGGAGGCATCCGCGAGGCCGTGCGCGCGATCGCAACGGCGCGATCTCTGGGGATGGGCGTGATGATCGGGTGCGATCTGGAGTCCGGCGTTGCGGCCACCGCCGAGGCCTGTGTCGCCACGCTGGCCGACCACTGCGACATCGACGGTCCCCTACTGCTAGCGGAAGATCCGTGGCCCGGGGTCGTGTACGACCGCGGGCGGGTGACGCTACCGCCTGGCCCGGGGCTGGGTGTGAGGGGCCGTGAGCGATAGGTCCTGGATAGTCCTCACCGACGGCTACACCACCTCGCGCAACGCGAAGACCGCGCATGGGGTCCTGCGATACGCGCGGGACCGCGTGGTAGCCGTGCTGGATCGGGAGAATGCCGGTCGGACGATGTCAGAGGTCATGCCGAGCCTGAGCTCGGCTGCCCCTATCGTGGCCGACCTCGACGAGGCGCGGGAGATGGGCGGCACCTCGCTGCTGCTCGGCGTCGCCACTCCCGGTGGTTGGATCCCGGAGCACTGGCGGCCGTGGGTCCTGGCGGCGGTAGACGCGGGGCTGGAGGTCGCGAACGGCCTCCACCGCTTCCTGGCCGACGACCCCGAGCTGGTCGAGCGCGCCGCCGCCTCGGGCGCTCGACTGTGGGACGTGAGACGTCCTCCCGACGACCTCCCGTTGTTCAGCGGCAAGAGCCTCGACGTTCCCCAGAAGACGGTGCTCACGGTCGGAAGCGACTGTGCCGTCGGGAAGATGACGGTGAGCCTCGAGCTCGCTGCGGCCGCGGAGGCCGATGGAATCGCCGCAGAGTTCATCGCGACGGGCCAGACCGGCATCATGATCGCGGGCAAGGGGATCGCCGTCGATCGCGTCATCTCGGACTTCCTTTCTGGTGCGGCGGAGACGCTGGTGTGTGAAGGCGACCCCGAGGCAGATGTCTTGATGGTCGAGGGACAGGGCGGTCTCTGGCACCCCGCTTATGCAGGCGTGACGTTGGGGCTGCTGCATGGGTCGGCACCGCATGCTCTCGTCTTGTGCCATCAAGCCGGTCGGGCCGCCATCGAGGAACCTCCCTACACGCCGCTGCCCCCTCTAGGCGAGATGTGCCGCGCCTACGAAGAAGCGGCGAGCACGGTGCGAGAAGCGCGCGTCGTCGGTGTCGCCGTGAACTGCAGGGGACTCTCCGACGAGGATGCGGCCACGGCGATCGCGGCGGTCGAGGACGAGCTCGGCCTCCCCGCGGCGGATGTCTTCCGTGGCGGAGGGCCAAAGTTGTGGGAGGCCGTGCGCGCGGAGGTGGGCGTCTAGACGTACCGTCCGTTGACGGCGCGGTGCACGCTGAGGGCGAGACGCAACGTGGAGATCCGTTTCGCGCCGAGCCGTAACACGACGAGCCCGAGCGTGGCGTTGATCAGGAAGAGCAGAGGCTGCTCGGGCCCGATCGCGAGCTCCGCCAGTAGCGTGTCGACGATGAAGTACGCCGCCGCGGCCGCGAACACCGCGCCCGCGACCAACATCGCCACAGGCGCCCACACCCATCCCGCGGCGAATCTCGTTCGGAGCGGTGCAGGACAGGAGTCCAGCGCGCTCCACGCGGGTTCGAAAGCAGGAACGTGGCTCAACGGAGCCGAGAACGGTTCCGCCATCCGCTCTACAGATCGCCGGATGCCGTGCCTCTTGGTCGCGATCCACAGCAGGCAACATGTCACTAGGAGCAGGAGCACCCACCAACCTGCGCTTCCCGTGGCACGGCTGGTCGGCGAGCCATAACGGGACGGACTCAACAAGCCGATCACGCCGAGGAGGATCAACGCGCCGAGCATGAAGGACCGGAACAAACTCACCGCCAGCCGCCACGGGCGCAGCGAACGGGGTCGAGCGTCCTTCATCCACCGGATGAGGTCTGAATACGCGCGCCGGGCGGCTAGGACCATGGCCGTGACCCTAAGTCTCGAAGGTGAAGCAGCCCGCTGGGAGCCATGTGAAGTGGCGTCACCTTCGGTTCTTCGGAATGTCTCTAGCGTAGGAATAGCCCGTCAGCGGCCCCTGTTGCCGCTCACGTGACCATGGCCCATCGCGCAGACGCTCCTTCTTGGATGGTGTGGGCCGCGCTGTGGACGGTCTACATCGTTTGGGGGTCGACGTATCTCGCGATCCGCGTCAGCGTCGAAACGCTTCCTCCCTTCCTCGCCGCCGGCGTGCGGTTCCTGCTCGCCGGGATCGTCATGTACGCGTTCCTGCGCGTCCGCAAGGGGAAGGACGCCATGAAGATCTCCTCGTCGCAGCTGCGTTCCGCCGCGATCGTGGGGTCGCTGTTATTGCTGGGCGGCAACGGTCTGGTGATGACGGCGGAGCAGGAGGTCCCGTCCGGCCTCGCCTCGTTGATCATCGCCTCGACGCCGCTGTGGGTGGTGCTGTACCGCTTCCTTGCCAAGGACAACGTGTCTCGCGGGACTCTCCTCGGCGTCGCGGTGGGCTTCGTGGGAGTCGCCGTGCTCGTCTTGCCGGGGGATCGGCCAGAGGGGGTGTCGCTCGGGGCGATCTTGCTCTTGCTGCTCGCGGCAGCGTCGTGGGGCAATGGGTCGTTCCTGTCGAGCCGCATCGACATGCCGTCCGATCCCGCCGTGTCGACCGCCTTCCAGATGTTGCTCGGAGGGGTCGCACTGCTTCTGGTCGGCGCGGTCCTAGGGGAGGCGGGCTCGCTGGACGTGGCCGCGTTCTCGACGCGCTCGATCGTTGCGCTGACGTATCTGGTGGTGATGGGCTCCCTTGTGGCGTTCACCGCGTACGTCTGGGTCCTCCAACATGCGCCGGTGTCGAAGGTGGCGACGTACGCGTACGTCAACCCGGTCATAGCCATCTTCCTGGGGTGGCTGGTTCTGTCGGAGGAGATCACCGGGGCGATCTTCGTGGGCGCCTCGATCATCGTGGCGTCGGTCGCCTTCATCGTGCGAAAAGAGTCGGCGCCGCGTGGGGTTGAAGAGGTGGTGGATGCTCAGGCGCGCGGGCTAGCGGGAGCGGACGCCTCCTCGTAGAGCAGCCGGTAGCGTGTCCTGGTGAAGTTGCGGGCCGTCCCCGTAGCAGCGTTGCTCCTCGGAGCCTGCACCGGAGGCGTCGACGCGCCCACCGCCACGCCTCTTCCTGATACATCGGTTACACCGACGCCGGAGCCCGAGCAGACCGAGGCCGCGCAGCGAAAGAGCTTCGCCTTTCCGGGCCCCGACGCCCCCGTGCCGCGGTCACCGAAGATGTTCGCCGCCGATCTCGCTCGCACGAACCGGCAGCTGAAGCAGGCGATCGACGCCTGGTTGGCCGACGGCGGTCGGCTGCAGCAGCGGTCCGCGCGCCCCGTCTCTCTCGGAGCGCTGCGACAGCAGAAGCTGTATCGGACCCTTGTTGTGAACCCTCGACTGGCGACCGAGGTGATGAAGCTCGTTTCGCCCAGGACGAGACAGGTGATCGAGGACCACGTCGTCGCGGGCCGCGGCCTCCGCTCTCTCGTTACGCCTCTGGAACGAACGGGGACGCTTCCGGTTACGCCGCCCGACGACCCGCGCCTGCTGCGCCGGCTCTACCACCAGGCCGGGCGCCGCTTCGACGTGGACTGGGAGGTGCTTGCGGCGCTCAACTTCGTCGAGTCCAAGTTCGGCCGGTTCATGGGACCAAGCTCGGCCGGGGCGATGGGCCCGATGCAGTTCATTCCGTCGACCTGGGACATCTACGGCGGCGGGGGAGACATCCTGGACCCGCGCGATGCGATCCCCGCGGCCGCCCGGTACCTAGCCGCGACGGGGGCGCCCGAGGACGTGCGCAGCGCCCTCTATGCCTACAACCGGAGCTACGCATACGTCGACGCGGTGCAGGCGTACGCACGCCACATCAAGAGGGACCCGCGCAACCTCTACGCCTATTACTTCTGGCAGGTCTTCGTCATCACGACCAAAGGCGACGTGCAACTGAGCGGCCCCGGCACCGGAAAGTTGTGACGGCGCCATTCCCGGGTACTACATCGAGGACGGACAAAGGAGGAGAGATGAGAGAGAAGCTCCCCAGGCTCGCGCTGGCCCTCACGCTGGTTCTCGGACTAGGTGCTACCGCGGCTTGTGACCGTGAGGACGAGAAAGACATCGAAGAGGTCGGGAACGAGGTCGAGAAGAACGTCGACCAGTTGGACACCGACGGCAAGGACGACTAGACGCCCGGTCTGCCCGCTCCCACGTAGTCGGAGCGGTACGCGCTAACGACGCGGACCTCGCTGCCGGTGTACGGCGCCTCCACCATCTGGCCGTTGCCGATGTACATCGAGACGTGATGGATCGGGTTCCCGAAGAACAACAGGTCGCCGGGCTGCCAGTCGTCCTTCGGAACCCGCGTGGTCCCCGCATACTGCGTTTGCGACGTCCGCGGGATAGCTACGTCAGCATGAGCCCAGGACCACATCGTTAGGCCCGAACAGTCGAACGAGTCGGGGCCCTCTGCGCCCCACTGATACGGCTTCCCCAGCTGTGAGAGCGCGGCGTCTATCGCGGCCTGCGCTTCAGGGTTCGGTGCTGGAGCGGGTTCGATCGCGCCGAAGTCGATAGCGACGACTCCGGCTCCTGCTGTCGCTGCTTGCGCGGCCGCGGCTGCGTCGAGCGCCGCCTGCCGCGCGCGAGCGCGTTCCAGAGCGGCGTTCAGCTCGGCGATCTCCTGTTGCTGACTCTGCAGCTTCGACTCGACCTCGATGCGAAGTTGCGCCAGCTCCGCCTCCGCCGCCAGAGCCTCCGCCTTCTGCTCTTCGAGCTTGATCGCGCGACCGTCGAGCTCGCGTCTGTCGACGGCGAGGCGTTCGAACACCTCGGCTTGGGCGTCGCTCGACGACCGCAGGTACTGCGCGCGCGTCTCGAGCTCGGCCAAGGTCTCCGACGACAGGACGGCCTCGACGCTCGCGCCGGTCGGTCCGGCTTTGTATAGCTCGACCGCCAGTGCAACCGCAGAGCGCCGCTTCGCCTCCATCCGTTCCTGGATGTGACGAACGACGAGCTCCGTCTCGGCCATGTCCAGATGTATCCCCGTCAGCCGCTCTTCGACGGCGTTGTACTCCTCGACCACCAGCTCGAACTCACGCTCGATCTCCAGGAGCCGCGCCTCTGCGGACCTCAAATCGGCCTCGGTCGGGGCGGCCCGGAGGTCCCCGGCGGGGATGGCGGTCACGGCGACGGCGACGAGCAATGCCGCGGCGCGTGCGCTGCGGTTAGCCCGGCCGGTGCGCTTACCTCTAGCTTGCCGCATCGCTCCGCCGCCTAGTCATCCACCAGGCAGCCGCGGCGACACCGGCAAGACCTGCCGCGGCCGCGACGCTGTTTCCTCGAGATACCTCCGGTGCTCGCAGGCGCGGGAGCCGGTCTCGTATCGAAACGGGGTTGCGGAAGAACTCGATCTGCCACTCCCGTTCCACGGCGAGCTTTCGGAGCCCCTTGTCGGGGTTCACGACGACCGGGTTACCCACCGCCTCGAGCATCGGGAGGTCGGTTACGGAGTCGGAATAGGCGAAAGAACCTTCCAGGTCTATCCCCATCTCTTCCGCCAGTCCCCGCATCGCCTGCGCCTTGTGCGGGCCGTACGCATAGAACTCGAGCTCGCCCGTGTACTTGCCGTCGACGATCTTCGGCCTCGTTGCGATGTACCGGTCGACGTAGAGCAACTTCGCGAGCGGCTCCACGACCTCTTCGGGCGACGACGAGACGATGCATATGACACGGCCCGCGGCGCGGTGGTCGTGCATGAGCTCGAGCGCTTCCGAGTAGATCAGCGGCGACATGACCTCTTCGAGAACCTCGGTCACCACTGCCCGCACCTTCTCCTGCTCCCACCCCGCGGTCAGCTTCGCCGCCTCGAGCCGCATCCGGTCCATCTTTTCCTCGTCCGCGCCCATCAGCTGGAACATGAGCTGCGCGTAGAGCGACTTCATGAGGGACGACCGGCTGATCAGGCCCTCTTTGAAGAAGGACCGGCCGAGCGCGAGTGGGCTAGAGCGGGCGACGATCGTCTTGTCGAGGTCGAAGAAGGCTGCTTCCACAACGCCTAGTTTGTCGTCTGCGTGTGGCCGGCGCCACAGCCAACGCCCGCACCTCGGCGTGGAGTGGAAGGCGTGTCCCAGGTACGGGTGGCGATCGTGTGTCCGGCCGACTCCGCTCGCATGGCTGTAGCGAGAGCTTTCGACCTCGCTCCTCCCGAGTGGGAGGTGAGCTTCGAGCCTGCTTCCGCAGCTTTCGAGGCAGACGCCGTGGTGGCCGTTGGTGTCCAGCTGGCCGGCGCGGTGCCGTTCGACCCCGCCGAGCCCGCCCGCGTCATCGAGGACCTGCACCGTCACGTCGCGCGCCGCCGCACCGCGACCATCGTCGTCTGCGGCAGCTCCGGGGGCTGCGGAGCTACCACCCTGGCGCTGCATCTCGCTGCGGCGCGCCGCGGCAGCTGCGTTGTAGACGCGGTCCGACACGGGGACGTCGCCTTTCGTCTCGGCCTTGATCCAGGTTCGCTAGAAGCGGACGCTCCGGTGCCCGTTGCGGGCGGCTTCCGTGTCGTGCGGCTGGGCGAGCGGAACCCTCGGGCGCTGCTGGACGACCTCGCGCAGAGCTTCGAGAGAGTCGTTGTCGACACCGACCGGGCTCGGCTGGGTGATGTCATAGGCGACTGCGACGCCGGGGTGCTGGTGATAGCTCCGACCGTCCCGTCGGCGCGAGCGGCCGCGGAGCTTCTGGAGACGTATCCGGACCTGCGCTGGGCGTTGGTGGCGAACCGGACCGGACCGGGAGGCGAGACCACGCGGGCGGAGCTCCAGCGGCTGGTGGCGCGCAGGCTCACGATCGAACTCCCGTGCTCGCGTGCGGTGAGAGACGCCGAAGGAGATGGGCGGGTGGTTTCGTCCGCATGGTCACCCTGGTTGCGCGGCGTCCGCCGGTTGAGCCGCGCCCTCGAGACCACATGAAGCGCGACCTCCTAGGTCTCGTGCGGGGGCACGAGGAGCTGGCCGAGGTGGATGCCGCGGACCGCCGGCTCGCGTTGCGTCGGATCGCGACCGAGGCGCTGGGGCCGGAGGACGTAGCCGCGGCGGTCAGCGAGCTGTCGGACTGGATCGACGGGTACGGCCCCCTGACTCCGCTGATGAGGGACGCCGCAGTCACCGACATCCTCGTGAACGGCCCGCACGAGGTGTGGGTCGAACGACACGGCCACCTTCGCCAAGATGAGACGCGGTTCGAAGATGCACAGGAGCTGGCGGATCTGATCGAGCGACTCCTCGGAGCCGCGGGCGCGCGCGTCGACGCACTGCGTCCGATAGCGGATGCCCGCGCGCACGATGGAGCGCGCGTGCACGTGGTCCTACCTCCACTTTCGTCGGTAGGGCCGCTCGTGTCGATCAGGAAGTTCCCAGATCGGGCCTTCACGCTGGATGACCTCGTCCAGAGAGCTTTCCTGACCGACGCGCAGGAGGCGTTGTTGCGGGATGCAGTAGTGGAACGAAAGACGATCGCGATAGGGGGAGGCACCGGGACCGGCAAGACAACTCTTGCGAATGCTTTGCTCGGGTGCGTCGACGGCGACGAGCGTGTGGTGGTGATCGAGGAGACGCCGGAGCTACGACCCGTCTGTCCCCACTGGGTGTCACTCCTCACGCGGCCCTCGAACATCGAGGGCCGCGGCGAGGTGGATCAGAACGCGCTGCTGCGCGCCGCCTTGCGCATGCGACCCGACCGCATCGTCGTCGGAGAGGTCCGGGGGCCCGAGGCTCTGGTCGCCCTGCAGGCGATGTCCACCGGACACGAGGGCTCGATCGTCACCGTTCATGCCCGCTGCGCCGCCGATGTGCGCGAGCGTCTGGTGGAGCTGGCGCTCTGTGCCGACCACGCGCCGGGCGAGGACGCGATCAGGGCGCGCGTCGCTCGATCGATCGACGTGGTCGTGCAGGTGGGGCGGAGGGCCGGACGACGCAAGGTGCTCGAGGTTCTGGGGGCCGGATGAGCGGAACGCCCGACGCTCTCCGGGCGCTGGTGACGTTGCTCCGGGCTGGGCTGACCTTGCGCCAGGCGCTTGTGGCGTGGCCGGACGAGGTCGCTGAGAGTTCCGCACTGCAACTGCGCGACATAGCTGCGCGCATCCGGCTCGGGCACCCGCTCCGCGATTCGATCGCCGGCACCGCTTTGGAGCCGGTGCTGCGGCTCGGCTTCGAGCTCCATGTGACCGCGGGGCTGGATCTAGCGGCGTGGCTGGATCGGACCGCCGATCACATCGAGCAGCGAGACGATGCCGCGGCTGCTGCTCGCGCGGCGGGATCGGGAGCGTTGCTGTCGGGCCGCATGGTCGCGGGTCTTCCCCTGTTGTTCGTCCCACTCGCACCGCTGGCGCGGGCGCCCTTGACGGATGCCGCGGGCCTGACCACGGCTGCGGTAGGAGTGGCGCTGGCGGTTGGCGGACTGCGGTGGATCGGGCGTCTTGTACCGGCCCCGCCGGAAGAGGATCCGGTGGCTGGGTTCTGCAGCGCGGTAGCGGCGTTACTCGGTGGCGGCGTCGGGTTGTCGCAGGCGCTGGACCTCGTCGCGTCCACCACCTCCGGCCGTCTCGCGGCGGCATTGTCGGACGCTAGGTCGCTGGTACGTCTCGGCGCCTCGTGGCGCAGCGCGTTGACGGCGGTGGATCCAGCGCTCGCCTCCGCTGCGAACGCACTCGAGCGGGCGCAACGCTGCGGAACGGACCTCGCGGGTTGTCTCGAGGCGGTCGCGTCTGCTCGGCGAATGCAGGCGCGGCGAGACTTCGAGAAGCGGATGAAGAAAGCTCCCGTGATGATGGTCGTGCCGCTGACCTGCTGCATCCTTCCCGCCTACGGCTTGCTCGGCGTCGTTCCCTTCCTCAGGAGCATGAGTCTGGGATAGCGGCGTTCCCGCGGATGCGAAGCTTTCCGCATGAGTAAGCGGATCGTTGCTGCGCTTGGGATGGCCGTGCTGCTCGCGGCTTCATGCGCAGGGGTCGACGAGCCGGACCAGCCGGTCCCACCATCTGCTTCAACCGGGACGACGACGCCCAGTCCGAGCGTCACCTTCGGGGCCGCGAAGGTTCTGATCGACACCGCCGATGGATCGGTGATCGTCAATGCGGAGAAGGCGGAGACCCCTGAGCAACGCGCCGTGGGGCTCATGCACCGCACTTCGCTGGAGCCCGATGCAGGGATGGTCTTTCTCTTCTTCGAGGAGCGCACCGGCGGCTTCTACATGAAGAACACCTTGATCCCGCTGTCGATCGCGTTCTTCGACAGCGAGGGGATCATCGTGGAGATCCTCGATATGGAGCCGTGCAAACGCGACCCCTGCAAGACCTATGACCCGGGTGTCCCGTACGAAGGCGCGCTCGAGGTGAACCAAGGCGCCTTCGAGGGATGGGGTGTCGAGGTCGGCGACCGCGTCACCGTCAGCCACTGAGCCGCAGCTTCACCGCGTGACCTAGACCACAGCGCCCGCACCCGTCGTCCGCTGTCATAGCGCAACGAGCGCGTCACGGGACGGCTCCCTTCTTCTAGGAGGCGTGGATGCAGCGGTTGCGAGCGGCGGTATACGGACAGGCGGGTCAAACGACGGCGGAGTACGCACTGGTGCTTCTGGTCGCCGGGATCGTCGTCGGCGTGTTCGCGGCCTTCGCCAAGTCCGGAGCCCTCACCGACATGTTCCAGACGGTGGTGTCTTCGCTGGTCGAGAGGGCGGAGGGCTAGGGCGGTGCCGGCGCGCAAGAGGGCCGAGAGCGGACAGGCGACGGTCGAGCTCGCCCTGGCACTTCCGATCCTGGCCCTCTTGCTCGCCGCGTTGGTAGAGATTGGCCTGCTGGTGGCGGATCAGGGCCGGCTATGGCATGCCGCGCGCGAGGCGGTGCGTGTAGCGGTCGTCGACCCCGACCTCGCAGACGCCCGCGCTGCCGCCGAGAGAACGGGCCTCCGCCCGCTCGAGGTAACGGTGACGCCGGAGGTGTATCTCCGCCGCCAGGGGGACCCGCTGACGGTCACGCTGCGCTACCGGCCGCCGGCGCGCGTGCCGCTGTTCGGTGTGCTCCTGGAGCGGATCGACCTGGCTGCGGAAGCGACGATGAGGATCGAGCAGCCGTGACGCTCCTGCACGGGGTCATGGCTGTCGTGCTCGGGCTGTCGCTGACAGGTTTCTTCGTCGACATCGCCGACGCGGCCGCTACGAAAACGCGTGCGCAGATCGCCGCCGACGCGGCGGCCCTCGCGGCGGTTGCCGAATCCGGGCCTTATGGCGCCGGCGCGCACGAACGCGAGGCTGCCAGGTTCGCGGCGGCCAACGGCGCGCGTCTGGTGGAATGCCGCTGCGAGCCCGGTGCCACTGCGGTGCAGGTGCGGGTCACGCTGGACGGCGTGGTTGCCGAGGCGCGCGCGATATTCGACCCCGAGGCTTTGATGCCGGTCGACCTTGCGTACGCGGGCGAGGGCCTGCATCCGGTCCTGCAGCGAGCGGTGGACGAGCTGATCCGCGCTGCTCGCGGCGCGGTTCACGTCGTGAGCGGCCGACGCAGCACCGAGCGTCAGTCCGTTCTGTGGGCGCACGCGCTGGCGCGCTACGGCGACCCCGAGGTCGCGGACGACTGGGTCGCTCGTCCGGGGACCTCGATGCACGAGAGAGGACTCGCCGTCGACCTCGGGGGGAACGTGGAGCTGGCGGCAGAGATAGCCGCCCAGCTCGGGCTGCCACTGCATCGCCCACTGCCGAACGAGCCCTGGCACTTCGAGCTGAGGCGCTGACAACGAACCGTAGGATGCCGCCCATGGCGAACGGACACCTCTGATGCAACGCGCCCCCCACCGGTTCGTCGACGAGTTCGAATCCAGGTTGGAGCCGTTGGAGAGCGAGTTCCACCGCGCCTACTGGGACTCCCAGGTGCACGCGTCGCCCGAGAACGAGCGGCGCCGCGCCGACCTCGAGCTGGAGCTCAGGGGTCTCAAGGGCGACGAGAGCCTGCTGGCCGCGGTCACCGAAGCTCTGGATGAAGGGGTGCACGAGCCGGTCCTAGCTCGACAGCTAGAGGTGATGCGGCTGTCGCTGACCGGCAACCAGATGACCGACGCGCAACGGCTGGAGCTGGTTCGGCTGTCGAGCGAGGTCGAAAGCGAGTTCAACCGACATCGACCTCGAGTGGACGGAGAAGAACTCGACGAGAATGCGATCTCGCAGATCCTCAGGACCTCCGACGACGTCGAGCTCCGGCGCCGAACCTACTTAGCCGCCAAAGAGATCGGGCCGAAGATCGGCAACCGCGTGAGGGAGCTGGCTCGCCTCCGTAATGCCGCTGCCTTGAAGTTGGGATTCGCCGACTACTTCACCATGTCTCTCGAGCTTCAGGAGTTATCGGAGGAGTGGCTGCTCGATCTCTTCGACGAGCTCGACGCGGCGACGAGCGCGACCTACACGGCTTGGAAGGACGACCTTGACGAGGGGCTACGCGAGCGGTTCAAGACCGATGTCCTCTTCCCGTGGCATTACTCGGACCCCTTCTTCCAGCACCTACCTTCGAGCGACGTCACCTTCGATCCGCAGCTGAAGGAGCTTTCCGCCGCGGAGCTCGCCACGAAGACGTTCGACCGATGGGATATCGATCTTCGGCCGGTGATCGAAAGGAGTGACCTCTCGCCCCGGCCACTAAAGTCCGAAGAGGCCTTCTGCCTCGATGTCGACCGGTCGGGCGCGGACGTGCGGATCCTTGCGAACGTCGTTCCGGGCGAGCGGTGGATCCACATCATGTTGCACGAGTGCGGACACGCCGCGTATGACATCTCTTTCGACCGACGGCTTCCGTACCTCCTGCGCCGACCCGCGCATATCTTTGTCACCGAGGGGATCGCGATCCTGGCGGAGCGAAGGGGACGTGACCCGGCGTGGCTGAATCAGATCGCGGGTGTGTCCGAAGAGGAGATAACAGATCGCGCGCACGCGCTGAAGATCGCTTCGGCCCGACAAAGCATCCTGTTCGCCCGTTGGGTGATGGTCGTCTCACACTTCGAGCGAGCGCTTTATGCCGATCCCGAGACCGATCTTGATGAGCTCTGGTGGGGTCTGGTCGAACGATTTCAGCTCATCCGGCGTCCTGAGATGGACCTGCCGGACGCATGGGCATCGAAGGTTCACATCGCGGTCGCGCCCGTGTACTACCAGAACTATCTTCTGGGCGAGTTGGTCGCCTCCCAGTTGGAAGAGACGCTGATCGACAGGACGGGCAGCTTGTTGAACTCGGACGCGGGTGGTGTGTTGAGGCGAGATCTCTTCAAGCACGGCAACAGCTGGCGGTGGGACAAGTTGATCGAGGAGGCGACGGGGCACCCCCTGACGCCGAAGTACTTCTCGGATCAGGTCAACGTCTAGCTCAGATGTCTTACAGGCTTCCGTTCTCGCGGAAGCGCTGGTAGATCGACTGCGCGCCCGGTCCGATGTGAACCACGCTCGCAGGTCCCACCCAGCCGAGCGATGCCGGAACGGTGACGTTCCCGACGTCCTTCGCCTTCAGCTGCGTCGCGACGATCCCCAAGCGGAACATCTCCTCAGGGGTCATGTCGAAGCGTGCCTGCTCCCTCGTCACCGCGACCCATCGCAGCAGCGAAGCCGGACTGGCACTCGTTTCCTTGCGCAGCTTGCGCAGCAGCGCCACCAGGATGTCCCCCTGATGGGTGGTGCGCGCGATGTCTCCACCGCGGAAGGCTTTGCGCGCTCGCGCGTACGCAAGAGCCTGGTAGCCCTTCAATTTCTGGCGTCCGGCGCGTAGGAGGGCGCCCGAAGCGCCGATGTCGTTCACAGCGGTGGGGATGTTCATCTCCACTCCGTGCAGCTGCGTCACGATGTTCTCGAAGCCTTCGAACCCGACCATGACCCAGTAGTCCAGGTGGATCCCGGTGAGGTTCTCGACGGTCCTCGCCAGGAGCTCCGGGCCACCCCGGAACAGCGCCTCGTTGATCTTGGCGGAGCCTTGTCCCGGGATGCTCACCCACGAGTCGCGCGGCAGGTTGAGCACGCCGCCCTTCATCGTCTTCGTGTTGACCCCGATGATGTGGATGGCATCGGCCAGCGACCGGTCCGGATTGCCGGAGCGGGCGTCGTTGCCGATCGCCAAAACGAAGATCTTGCCTTTCGAGGGGTCATAGGTGTCGTGGACGCGCCCGAACAGCGGCGTCGCGGCGGTGCTTCGAGAAGGCGTGCCCAGCAGCGGTACCACCGCGCAAACGGAGATAAGGAAGGCAACGAGGACGGCGAGTCGTTTCGTCACGGCTTTCGCTTCTTGTCGTCGCTCCGCCTGCGTTGGTTCTGTTTCTTATCGTCGGAAGGTTCCGCCAGGCGGCCCTGGTCGATGCTGAAGGCGATCACCTTCCAGAGGCGTTGCGAGCGCTCGAGCCACAGCGTAGAGCGGTGGAGGAACCTCGTCGCGCCGGGTTCGTCCGCCTGGGCCCGCACCGCGACGGTTGCGACAGCCAGCCGGGCCCCGTCCGTGGGCGCGATGCCGATGTCTGCGCGGCGCAGCGTCGTCGACGCCACTCCAGCCGTGGCGACACCCGCGCCGGATCGTCTGAAAGCGCCCGCTGCCCTCCGGGTGAAGGTGTCCCTCAGCACCGCCCGCGAGCGACCGGGATGGACGAAGAGAGCGTCGTAGACCCTCCGGACGAGGGCACTGAGAGCGGGTCGCTGACGTGCTACGGCCCGCTGCTGGGCTTTGGTCACGGGCTCGACCACCCCCGCCGAGTGCGTGGTGATCTTCCACCGCGCCTGGGGCGGGGGAACGAGCTTCTCCGTACGTGGCGCGCCGGGCGCGTCGTGCGAGACAACCGGCTCTGCCCGGTCGCCACCGCCCAGGAGGAGAAGACCGACGAGCAAGACGGCCGCAATCGATACTCCGGCCACGACCCAGACCCGATCCTCGTCAGGCGCGACGACGCTCATCGACATTCACCTCCTTTGCCTAGTACCGACGCTCCGAGGCTAGCCAACGATGCTTGGGTCGCACCGGATATGCACGATCGCGCCGGACGCCTTCCGCATCTCTCTTCAGCGGCCGAGGGAGGCGGTTTAGGATTCGGCCCCCTCACTACCTGATCTCATCTAAGAGGAAGGACTCCGCATGGAGCTTGGTCTGGATGTTCGGAAGGTCGGTTCGCATTCCGTGATCGACGTCAAGGGCGAGATCGACGTCTACACCGCCCCGAAGCTGCGCGAGAAGCTGATCGAGCTCGTGTCGGAAGGCTCGTACGACGTGGTCGTGAACCTCGAGGGCGTCGACTTCCTCGACTCAACGGGCCTCGGGGTGCTGGTCGGGGCACTGAAGCGGGTGAAGGCGCACGAGGGCAGCCTGTCGCTCGTCTGCACGCAGGACAAGATCCTCAAGATCTTCAAGATCACGGGTCTGACGAAGGTGTTCCCGATCCACTCCTCGGTGGACGAAGCCGCAGCCGGCGCCGCCTGAGCGTCCGGATGCACCCCGTCGAGATCGCCATACCGCCGGGAACCGCCTACGTGGGGATCGTCCGGCTCGCGATCGCGTCGCTCGCCCGCGCTGCGGGTTTCGACGAAGAGCGGGTGGACGAGGTGCGCATCGCGGTGTCGGAGGCGTGCACCAACGCGGTCCTGGCGAACGAGTCTGCGGGCTCCGCGGAGCGGATCTCGGTGGGTTGGAGCGAGGAGCCGGACCGGATCGTGGTTGAGGTAGGCGATCGGGGCGCGTCTTCTGGGGCCGGCGAGGGGAACGCGCTCGACAGCCAAGGGTTCTCGTCCCGCTTGATGATGTCCGTGGCGCTGATCCAGGAGCTGGTGGACGAGCTGTCGATCGACGGCCGCAGCGGCGGCGGCACCACCACCCGCCTCAGCTTCTCCCGCGCCATCTAAGCCCGACCCGCCGCCCCGGTTTTGGCGGGAAACCTCCCGGAAAACGGGACGAATCACGAGCAAAAGTGCGATTTGACGTTTTGGGGTAGCGAAAGCTAGATTCGCTTCCTCAAAAATCATGGAACGAACCCTTACGCGACCCGACCGCGAGATGCTGAAGGCGATCTATCGCCTGACCAAAGGCGCCCGACCCCCGGTTCCGGCCGCGCACACGGGCGCGCTGGCGGACTCGCTGGGTGTCTCGCCGGGCACCGCGACGGCCGCGGTGAAGAAGCTGGCCGAGCGCGACCTGGTCGAGCACCAGCCCTACCGCGGGGTCGAGCTCACGCAGACGGGGCGGCGAGCCGCGGTCGCCGCCATCCGGCGACACCGCATCGTCGAGCGGTTCCTGGCCGACATGCTGGGATACGCGTGGAACGAGGCCGACAGGTTGGCAGGTTCGTTCGAGCACGAGCTGCCTCAAGAGGTCGAGGACCGGCTTTTCCTGGCGCTCGACCGTCCCGCCAGCTGTCCCCACGGCTTCCCGATCCCGGCCGCGGACGGGGTGGACATCCCCGAGATGCCGCCGCTGTACGCGCTCGAGCCGGGCGACGTCGCGGAGGTCGCCGTACCGGGATCGACGGATCCCGCCGTCGTCGCCTTCCTGGACACGCTCGGGCTGCGACCGGGGGTGAAGGTCGAGGTGCGAGAGAAGCATCCCTTCGACGGCCCGCTCGTCCTGCAGGTCGCGGGGGAGGACCGCACGGTGTCGGAGAAGGTCGCCAGCCAGATCTACGTCAAGAAAGAGACGTCGAAAGAGAGTCCCGTTGCAGAGACAGCGGGACGTGAGGAAAGAAAGGAGCAAGCGGTATGAACCACGTCCTACTAGCCGCGGAGGGGGGGTATCAGGAGTTCCACCTCGGTAGCGCCGAGATGTTCTGGCTGTTCTTCTCGGTCGCCTCCGCGCTTCTCGCCATCTTCGTCGGCTTCGCGCTGATGAAGGGGGTGCTGGCTTCGGACCAGGGCACGCCCAAGATGCAGGAGATCGCCGCCGCGATCCAGGAAGGCGCCATGGCCTACCTGAATCGTCAGTTCAAGACGATCGCTCTCATCCTGATCCCACTCGTCGCCATCGTTTTCTTCACCTCGACCGAGGTGCTGAAGCCGGACGAGTCGGTGGCGCTCAGCTTCGCCGAGTCCGGAATCTTCAGGACGCTCGCATTCCTCGCCGGTTGTGTGATGTCGGGCCTGACCGGATTCATCGGCATGGGCCTCGCGGTGCGAGGGAACGTCCGGACCGCCGCCGCGGCGCGCTCCGGCTCTCTCCCAGCAGCCCTGAAGGTGGCGTTCCGCACCGGCGGTGTGGCGGGGATGTTCACCGTCGGTCTCGGCCTCCTCGGCGCGACCTTGATCATCTTGATCTTCCAGAACACCTCTTCGGCGATCCTGGTCGGATTCGGCTTCGGCGGATCACTGCTCGCGCTTTTCCTCCGAGTCGGCGGAGGCATCTTCACGAAGGCCGCCGACGTGGGAGCCGACCTCGTCGGCAAGGTTGAGGCGGGCATCCCCGAGGACGACCCTCGTAACCCAGCGACGATCGCCGACAACGTCGGTGACAACGTCGGTGACTGCGCCGGTATGGCCGCCGACCTCTTCGAGAGTTATGAGGTGACCCTGGTCGCTTCGATCATCCTCGGAGTGGCCGCGTTCCAGTCCATCGGCGCGAACCCCGCGCTCGGTCTGATCTTCCCCGTCATCGCCCGTGCCGTCGGTGTTCTCGCCTCGATCGTCGGCGTGTACGCGGTGCGGGCCACCGACAAGGACAAGAGCGCGATGGCTCCCATCAACCGCGGTTTCCTTACCGCCGGGGTTCTGACGATCGTCGGAACGGGCTTGGTGGCGTTCACCTATGTCGGTGACAAGTCGCCGGGCGGCGGTCACGAGGGATTCAAGGTCTTCGCGGCCGTCGTGAGCGGCTTGGTGCTGGCACAGATAGTCAGCCGGCTGACGGAGTACTTCACCTCGACGGAGACGGCTCCCGTACGCGACATCTCGGAGGCCGCCCGCACGGGACCTGCCACCACGATCTTGTCCGGGATCTCGTCCGGTCTGGAGTCGACCGTCTACGCCATCATCGCGATCGCAGCGGCACTCGGTGTCGCGATCGCTCTCGGGGGCGGCAACATCCAGTTCTCGCTCTACCTCGTCGCATTGACTGGTATGGGGATGCTGGCGACCACGGGCGTCGTCGTGTCGGAAGACACCTTCGGTCCGGTATCGGACAACGCTGCCGGTATCGCCGAGATGTCCGGCGAGTTCTCAGGCGAACCCGAGCGCATCATGGTCAGCCTGGACGCCGTCGGCAACACGACGAAGGCCGTCACCAAGGGTTTTGCTATCGGCTCGGCCGTGATCGCGGCGGTCGCCTTGTTCGCCTCTTACATCGAGACGATCGGGAACGAGCTTGCTCTCGGGCTCGAGGGGTCGGAGCTGTTCCGCAACGTTGCCACTCAGATCAATGTGGCCGACCCCAAGACCTTCATCGGGCTGCTGATCGGCGGATCGGTCGCGTTCCTCTTCAGCGCACTCGCGATCCGCGCAGTTGGACGTACCGCTGCCGTTGTGGTGCAGGAAGTGCGCCGGCAATTCCGTGAGAAGCCCGGCATCATGGAGGGAACAGAGAAGCCTGAGTATGGGCCGGTCATCGACATCTGCACAGCGGCTTCGCTACGGGAGCTTGCAACCCCGGCCTTGCTTGCGGTTCTTACGCCGGTCATCGTCGGATTCGGCATCAACTACTTCGCCCTCGGGGCGTTCCTCGCCGGCGTGATCTTGACCGGGCAGCTCATGGCCAACTTCTTGAGCAACTCCGGCGGCGCTTGGGACAACGCGAAGAAGCACATCGAGGATGGTCACGAGGGGGGGAAGGGCTCCGAGGCTCACAAGGCCGCCGTCATCGGCGACACGGTGGGCGATCCGTTCAAGGACACCGCGGGTCCGGCGTTGAACCCGCTGATCAAGGTGATGAACCTGGTCTCGTTGTTGATCCTCCCTGCAGTGATCAACCTGCAGGACAACGACGTCGCGCGCTTCTCGATCGCCGGTCTCGCACTCGTGATCCTGATCGGGGCGATCATGTTCTCGAAGCGCAAGGGCCAGGCGATGGACGAGGGTGTGCCGGTTGGTATCTCCGGCGAAGCCGTGATGACCGACCAGAAGGCCGCTCTGCAAGCGGCCCTGGATCGGTGGATGTTCGACCTCAGCGAGGAGGAGGGCGAGCTGAAGACGCGCCTCCGAGAGGTGCGGGGTCACATCGAGAAACTGCCGATCAGCAGATAGCTCCAGCAGGCAACGCAACAAAGAGGCCTCCGGGAAACCGGGGGCCTCTCTCGCGTCGTGCAGACCTAGGTGGAGGACCGGGCCGGGACGCTCCGGGCGCGAAAGGCACATGCGCCCTCCGGAACCCGACCCGATCCTCTCCCCATAGAGATCAGCCCGCCGGGGCGCGACCTTCGAGACGAGCGGAGGCGGCGGCGTGTGCGGGTCTGAGCGGACCGTGGAGGGCCACGTCGCTCGATAGCCGGACAACATCGGCGCGACGTGGCCCGATTCGAGGGAGGGCTGGCGCCGTTCAGGCGCCTGCCGACCGTGTCCCGCGATGCCCGTGCCGCCGCCGCCGGAGCGGGGCGGAGCCTCCGCCGATGGGTTACAGGTGGTAGGGGACCGACACGACAACGACGCCGCTCTCGAAGAGCATGCGCCGCTTCACGATCAGCGCGGTTTGGCCGTGCAGGATCTGGTGGCGCTTCTTGCGCACGATGAACTCGGGGATCACGATCGTCACGACCTTGTTGATGCCGTCGGGGTTGAACCGGTCGAGGTACCTCTCCAGGGAGATGCCGAGGTCGCGGAAAGGAGACTCCTCGATCTCCAATGGGTGCGGGACGCGCGCCTCCAGCCACTGGTCTCCCAGCTTCTCGGTCTCTTCTGGATCGAGCCCGAACGAGACCGCGCGGATGTCGGTAGGTCGCAGGGTCTCGGCGTACTCGATCGCCTGCAACATCGCGTTGTGGACTCCGGAGATCAGCACGATGACGTGGTTGCGCCCAGGCTCGTGCGCCTGATCCACGGCGGGGTCGATGTCCTCACTCAGGATCGGGATGTCCAAGACCTGGACGTCGGGCTCTCTCACCAGAACCGCCTTGAGCCTGTGGAGGCCGGGCCGCCTCACGATCTCGAACAGCCCGCGCGACCGCAGGATCTCGGGCGTCATCACGGTTAGGAAGTCGTCCGGCCCGAGGTCCTTCCTCTTCTGGCGTAGATAGGTCAGAAGGGCGTCTCTCTTGCTGCCGGTCAAGGTCTGCAGAGGGATGTCGGGCGCCAGCCGCCGCCATGAGCCGTGGTTGGAGCTGTCGAACGTGACCGCGGATATGTCCGCGGCGCGCGTCGATTGCGCGTAGCCCACGGCTCGCGCGGTTGCCGAGTCGACGCGGTTCACGAGGATGACGAAGTGCGCGTGCCCCGGGCGGCGGTCGGCCGGTCGTCGTTCCGGATGGCCGAGCTGGGTCGCGACGTCCTTGTAATGCATGTACACCGACCGCATCGCGAACATGACCACCGGGATCGCCGCGATCACGATCCACGCGCCCTTGGCGAACTTGGAGTAGGCGATCACGAACAGAACGATCCCGGTGACGGTCCCGCCGAAGCCGCTGATCAAAGCGCTGCGCTTCCATCCTGGTGGCCGCAGTCTCCGCCCGCGCACCACCATGCCCGTCTGCGAGAGGGTGAAGGAGATGAAGACGCCGACGAGGTAGAGCTGGATGAGCTGCGTGAGGTTGGCGTCGAAGATGTAGATCAATAGCCCCGAGAGCAACGCCAGGATGATGACGCCGTTGGAGAAGACGAGGCGGTCGCCGCGGTTCATGAACTGCCGAGGCATGTAGCGGTCCTTGGCCAGGATCGATGACAGCCTGGGGAAGTCTTGGTAGGCGGTGTTCGCGGCGAGGATCAAGATCGCGGTCGACATGATCTGGACCACGTAGAACATCGGCCCCCCCTCGAAGACCGCCGCGGCGATCTGCGCGACCACCGTGCGTTGTCCGGCCGGCTCTTCGGTGAACACCACATTGGTTCCGTCGGCGAGCCACGAGATCCCCAGGAACATCGACGTCGACAGGCCGGCCATGATGAGGAGCGTCGTCGCGGCGTTCCGGGATTGGGGATAGCGGAACGCGGGGACGCCGTCCGCGATGGCCTCGACGCCGGTCAGCGCGGTGGTTCCCGCGGCGAAAGCACGGATCAGGAGCACGAATGTGATCGCGGTCTCCACGTGGAGATCCGCGACGCGCCCTGCGCTCTCCGCCTGCGGACATTCCCCGAGACACCGCACGAAGCCCGTGACGATCATCAGGTAGATCGCGAGCACGAAGCCGTAGGTCGGGATCGCGAACAACGTCCCCGATTCCTTGACGCCACGGAGGTTCATCAACGTCACGAACCCGATGAAGGCGAACGCGATCCCGATCTTGTGCGCGCCCAGCGCCTCGGACGCGGAGACCATGGCCTCGACCCCTGCGGTGATCGAGACGGAGACGGTGAGTACGTAGTCGATCAACAGAGCCGAGGCCGCGAGCAGGCCCGGGTACATCCCCAGGTTCTCGTGCGCCACCCGGTACGCCCCGCCACCGGTCGGGTACGCCTTCACCGTCTCGCGGTACGAGGTGACCACGATGAAGAGAAGAGCCGCGACCGCGATGGATACCGGGACGATCATCGCCAATCCCGCTGCGCCCGCCAGCGACAGAACGATCATCGCCTCTTGCGTGGCGTACGCGTTCGATGAAAGCGGGTCCGACGAGAAGACCGGCAACGCGATCGACTTCGGCAGCAGCGTGTGCCCCAGCTCGCCCGACGACATAGGACGACCTAGGACGACGCGCTTAAGAGCCGCTGAGGTCTTCGCCACTATGTGCCTCCGGCGGCAACATTCGCCGCGCTGTGTCGGCGAAACGCGGCGCCTCGCGGCGTTCTCGGTCGGCCGAATAGCTCCACTATTCAGCCTCCCTGCGGCCTTGCGAGGACTTGCCTTTCACTCGACACAGCATCGCCAACGCCACCACCGGAGGCACTGGGTTAACCGTGCTCCGGCGCAGCGATCAGCTGGTACTCCGGGTTCAAGATCTGGAGCTGGCGTCCGCGACCTTCACCCACCGTGCCTTCGAGGATCAGTCCGTTCCCTAGACCGATACCCGACAGCTTGTGGCGCCCCAGCCACTTCACGACGAGCCTTCCGCTCCCGTCGTCGATGGTTGCCTCGATAGACCCGCTGCCCTCGCGCGGGTCTATGCGAACGTTCTGGATGACGCCTGCGATCTTGCAGCGACACCGGCATTGGGCGTCTGCGATCGGGACCGTTCCCGGCACCGACGCCGCCCACTCCCGCAGGTGTTCCGCTCGTATCTCTTGCGCCGGACGAGCCAGCTTTTCGAGCAAGTCCTTGAAGAATGTCACGAGGGGCAAGTATGGCAGTATCGCCCGGCGCCGACGCTCGCCATAGGAGGAACGAAACGCGTGCACGTCATCATCGCCGGCTGCGGCCGGGTCGGCTCCGAGCTGGCGACGAACCTTCAGCGACTCGGCCACACCATCTCGATCATCGACAAGAACCGGAAAGCGTTCGAGCGGTTGAAGGCCGACTTCTCGGGCAACAAGGTCGTCGGGTTCGCGTTCGATAGAGAGGTGCTGTCCGAAGCAGGGATCGAGGAAGCAGCTGCGTTCGCTTCGGTCACGAGCGGCGACAACTCGAACATCCTCGCGGCACGGGTGGCGAAGGACCACTACCGGGTCCCCCACGTGGTCGCGAGGATCTACGACCCGCGCCGGGCGCAGATCTACCAACGTCTCGGGATCCAGACGGTGGCCACCGTCAGGTGGACGACGGACCAGATCCTCAGGTCGTTGATCCCTGACGAGGTTCCGGTCGAGTACACAGTCGACAACGGCGAGGTCGTAGTGACCGCGCTCGCCGCGCCGGGCGAGATCGTGGGAAGGAAGGCTCTGGAGGTTGACCACGCAGGTCTCAGGCGTGTGGTCGCCGTCAGCCGCTTCGGCGTTCCGCGCATCCCGGACAAGAACTTCACGATCCAAGACGGCGACATCCTGTACGTATCCGCGGCGCGCGGGCACCTGACCGATATGGATGGCGAGATCAAGAAGGTCGGGCAGCCCGAATGAAGCAGAAAGCCATCCGGATCGCGATCGCGGGAGCTGGAAACGTCGGGAGCTACGTGGCCAAAGACCTGCGAGCGAAAGGTCACGACGTCGTGCTGATCGAGCAGAACGAGGACCTCATCGAGTCGCTTCGCGGCGAGCTGGATGTCAGCTGGGTCCGCGGCGACGCCTGCGAGGTCCACACGCTGGACTCGGCGGTCCTCACCTCGTGCGAGGTCATGGTCGCCGCCACCGGCGATGACGAGGACAACCTCGTGATCGCGCTGTTGGCGAAGCAGGAGTTCACGGTCCCCCGGGTCATCGCTAGGGTCAATCACCCCGACAACGAGTGGCTGTTCACCGAGACCTGGGGTGTGGACGTCGCGGTCAGCACGCCGCACCTCTTGACGTCTCTGGTCGAGGAGGCTGTGTCGGTCGGCGACCTCGTCCGGCTCCTGCACCTCGAGAAGGGAAAGGTGTCGCTACTAGAGGTGACGCTGGCGGAGGGGTCGCCTGCAGAGGGCAAGACCGTGGGCGACCTGAAGATGCCGCCCGATTGCACGCTCGTGGCCGTCGTTCGGGATCGGCACGTGATCGCGCCGACGAAGGAGACGCCGCTTCATCCCGGCGACGAGGTGATGGCGCTGGCTGCACCCGAGGCAGAGAGCGACCTGAAGCGCGAGCTCACCGGCGACTAGCGCGTGGACAGAAGTCACGCGCTCGAGATCGCCCGGAAGTACACCGACAAGGAGATCACCTACCGACACCTGATCTCGGTCGAGGGCGTGATGCGCGCTCTCGCCCGGCACTTCGGTGAGGACGAACAGAGGTGGGGATACGCGGGATTGTTCCACGACCTCGACTACGACAAGACCGCCGACGACTTCGAGCGCCACACCGAGCTCACGGTGGAGTGGCTGCGCTCAGAGGGCTATTCGGACGAGGGCGTCCTGAACGCCATAGTCGCCCACAAAGAGGAACGATTCCGCACCGACCTGATGTCGCAAGCGATCGTGCACGCCGACGCGGTGGCGGGTCTGCTGGTGGCGAGCGCGCTGGTGCGACCGGAGAAGGCCGCGGGGATGAAGGTGTCTTCGGTGAAGAAGAAACTGAAAGAGAAGTCGTTTGCCCCCGGGGTCGAGCGCGAGGAGATCAGGGAGGTCGAAGACAAGATCGGCATCCCGATGGACGAGTTCATCGCGATATCCATCGGCGGCCTGCAAGAGGTCGCCGCCGAGATCGACCTCGCCTAGTCCGCGTCGGGCGCGGCCGCAGCGGCCGCCTGGGCCTGCTTGCGGCGCCTGAGGTACCAGATCCCAGCGGTCAGCACGAGAGCGAGTCCGATCAGCAGCGTCGGCAGATCGAAGTAATCGAGGACCCGCTCCCAGTTCTCACCCACGACCACACCCAGGTATGCGAGCCCGAACGTCCATGGCACGACCCCGAGGAACGTGTACACGCTGAACTTGCCGATGGGCATCTTCGCGATCCCAGCGGGGAGCGAGATGAAGGTCCGGATCACCGGCAGCAACCGGCTGAAGAACGTCGCCGCCTCGCCGTGGCGGTCCCACCAGACCTCCGCCCGGTCGACATCGTGGCTTCGGATCAAGACGTACCGCCCGTAACGATCGAGCACGGCGCGGCCGGTCTTGCGCCCGATGGCGTAGGCGACCCAGGACCCGACCATGTTCCCCGCGACCCCCGCGACCCCGACCCAGAAAAGATCCAGCGACCCCTCCGCGGCGTAGAAGCCGCCGGCCAGCATCGTGACCTCGCTGGGGAACGGGATCAGCGCGGATTCGAGGAGCATGAGGACGAATATCGCGAGGTATCCGTAGTCCTCGACCCACCCCTCCATCAGCTGGATCAAGGGCTCTACCAGGGCTTCCATCGGCTGGGATGGTAGTCGCGGGCGCGGCCGAAACAAGCTCCGGGAAGCTCCCCCGGCGCGGCGTCGTTGTTGACAGCGACTGATATCAATGCGATAGAGGCCTCCGCAGGGCCGCCGTCAGAGCGGGTCCGGGAGAGAGCCGCCCCCCATGCAGAAGGAGCTCCGTGGCGAAGAACCTGGTCATCGTCGAGTCACCGGCGAAGGCGAAAACGATCGGCAAGATCCTCGGGAAGGACTTCCTCGTGGAGTCCTCGATCGGCCACGTGCGCGACCTCCCGGAGAACGCGTCCGAGATACCTGCCGCCTATAAGAACGAGTCGTGGGCGAAGAAGCTCGGCGTCGACGTCGAGAACGACTTCAAGCCGCTCTACGTGGTCCCGCGCAAGAAGAAGGCGCAGGTGACGAAGCTGAAGCAGCTCCTGAAGCAAGCCGAGAACCTGTTCCTGGCCACGGATGAGGATCGCGAGGGCGAGTCGATCGCGTGGCACCTGCTCGAGGTGCTGTCGCCGCAGGTCCCGGTGAAGCGGATGGTCTTCCACGAGATCACGGCTCAGGCGATCCGGGAGGCGGTGGAGAACCCGCGCGACCTAGACCGGCGCCTCGTCGACGCGCAGGAGGGCCGCCGGATCCTCGACCGGCTGTTCGGCTTCGAGGTCTCGCCGGTCCTGTGGAAGAAGGTCATGCCCGGCTTGTCGGCGGGTCGCGTGCAGAGTGTCGCGACGCGCATGATCGTGGAACGCGAAGAGGCGCGGATGCGGTTCCGCGCCGCGTCGTACTGGGATGTAGAAGGACGGTTCACTCCGGCAGCCTCCCCCGACGAGGCCTTCGCAGCGACGCTAGTCGCGATCGACGGAACCCGCGTCGCGACGGGCAAGGACTTCGACGCGCAGGGCCAACTCGTGCGTGGTGACGTCGTGGTCCTCGACGCGGATGGCGCCACCTCGCTGGCGCGCGGCCTCGAACAACCTTCCTTCTCCGTCACCTCGGTTGAGCAGAAGCCGTTCAAGCGGTCGCCGTACGCGCCGTTCATCACCTCGACGCTGCAGCAAGAGGCGGGACGGAAGCTCAACTTCACCGCCAGTCGCACGATGCGGGCCGCGCAGAGCCTGTACGAGAACGGGTTCATCACCTATATGCGAACCGACAGCATCACGCTGTCGGCGGGCGCGATCTCGATCGCGAGAGATCTGGCGAAGAACCTGTATGGCCCCGACTACGTCCCGGAGCAGCCGCGTCGCTACACCAAGAAGTCGAAGAACGCGCAAGAGGCACACGAGGCGATCCGTCCTGCCGGAGAGACCTTCCGGATGCCCGATGAGGTCGCGCGCCAGGTCTCTATCGACGAGGCCCGGCTGTACGAGCTGATCTGGAAGAGAACCGTCGCGTCGCAGATGGCGGACGCGCGCGGCCAGAGCGCGCAGGTGCGTCTCGAAGCGACCGCAGCCGACGGGCGTGACGCCGCCTTCGCAGCGAGCGGAAAGGTCATCACGTTCCCCGGCTTCCTGAAGGCGTACGTCGAGGGCAGCGACGATCCCGACGCGGCCCTCGAGGACCGAGACGTGCGTCTGCCTGCGCTCGAGGAGGGTCAGGCGCTCGAGGCGTCGGACCTGCAGCCCCGGGCTCACGAGACGAAACCTCCGGCGCGCTTCACCGAGGCCTCCTTGGTAAAGCAGCTCGAGGAGATGGGCGTCGGCCGCCCCTCGACCTACGCCAGCATCATCCAGACGATCCAGAGCAGGGGTTACGTGTGGAAGAAGGGCCCGGCCCTGGTCCCTTCCTTGACCGCTTTCTCCGTCGTGCGGTTGTTGAAGGAGCACTTCTCCAGGTTCGTCGACTACGACTTCACCGCCGCGATGGAACAGGACCTGGACGAGATCGCGGCCGGCGAGGAGGAGGCTCTCCCGTGGCTGCGCCGCTTCTACTTCGGCAACGGTCACCCGGGGCTCCACACGATGGTGTCCCAACGTCTTGACCAGATCGACGCGCGCGAGGTGAACTCTGTCTCGATCGGGCGAGACGACTCGGGGCGCGAGATCGTCGCCCGCGCGGGGAGATACGGGCCCTACATCCAGCGCGGTGACGAGACGGTGTCGATCCCGGACGACCTTCCGCTGGACGAGCTCACGGTCGAGCGGGCCGAAGAGCTCCTGGCCGCGCCCAGCAACGACCGTGTGCTCGGGCAGCATCCCGAGACGGGCGAGCCCATCTTTCTCAAGATCGGACGCTTCGGTGCGTACGTGCAGCAAGGCGACATCGAAGAGGGGTCGAAGAAGAAGCCGCGAACGTCGTCGCTGTTCAGCACCATGGATCCGGCGACGGTCACTCTGGAAGACGCCGTCCGGCTGTTGCGTCTGCCGCGCGTGGTGGGGGTCGACCCTGCGGACGGGAAGGAGATCGAGGCGTTGAACGGCCGCTACGGCCCCTACCTCCGGAAGGGAACCGACAGCCGGTCGCTGGAGCGGGAAGAGCAGCTGTTCTCGGTCACGATCGACGAGGCGCTCGCGCTGTTCGCGCAGCCCAAGAAGGGCCGCGGACGTGCGGCCGCCCCTCCTCTGAAGGAGCTAGGGGCCGATCCCGCGACCGGTGCGGAGATCCTCGTGAAGGAGGGCCGTTTCGGCCCCTACGTCACGGATGGGGCAACGAATGCCTCACTGCGTAAGGGCCAAGCTCCCGAAACCATCACGCTCGAGACGGCCGCAGAGATGCTCGCCGAAAAACGCGCCGCGGGGCCGCCGAAGGGCCGCGCGAAGAAGACGACACGCAAGAAGACCAGCCGGAAGAAGACATCGGCGAAGAAGACGACCGCAGACAAGCCCGCTGGTTAACGCAGGTCCCGCCTAGGATGTTGCTCAGGCGAGACTAGGAGGATCCAGATCCAGCCTGCGCACGATCGCCCCGATCTCCGCATCCTCACGAACGAGGGCGAGGATGCCTCTTACCTGTCCCTTTTGAGGAACGGGAACTTCCTGCGGTTCTTCCTCGCCCAGTTCGTGTCGAGCCTGGGCGATTGGATCGGCGTGATCGCCATCGCGGTGTTCGCCAACAAGATCCGTGGACCGGCCGCGGTCGGAATGGTCCTCACCGCCCGCGTCTTGCCGGGCTTCATCATGGGACCGATCGGTGGCGTCATCGCCGACCGCTGGGACCGCAAGAAGACCATGGTCGTGGCCGACCTCATCCGGGCCGCCATCATCTTCTCGCTCCCGTTCTTCCCGAATCTCCTCTACCTCTTGATCGCATCGGTTGCTCTGGAAAGCCTGACGCTCGTGTGGGGTCCGGCGAAGGACGCCTCTCTCCCACACTTCGTGAAGCCGTCGGAGCTCACGCACGCGAACTCGCTGTCGCTGATCGGCGTGTACGCGCCGTGGCCGGTCGCCTCCCTTGTCTACGCATCACTCGCGACATTCGGCGTCTTCCTCGGCCGCACCGTTCCCGCGCTCGAGGGGCTGACGGAGAACACCGAAGCTCTCGCGCTGTGGATGGACTCCCTGACGTTCGCGTTCTCCGCGGTCATGGTCGCGACGCTGACGATCCCGACGACCGTGAACCGCGCCGGCCACCTGGATCTCAAGCAGATCCGTCGCGACCTCTTCGAGGGGCTGAGGTTCGTCGTCAAGCACAAGCAAGTGCGACCCTGGATGCTGGGGATCGCCTTCACGTTCACAGCGGCCGGTGCGGTGTTCTCACTCGGGATCGGCTTCGTCCAAGACGTCCTGGGAGGAGGAGACCGCGGCTTCGCGTTCCTGGTGGGTTTCCTCGGCACCGGGATGATCATCGGACTGCTGGCGGTGGGCGTCCTTGCCCGCTTCATCCAGAAGGACGTGTTGTTCTCGTCGTCGATCCTGCTGTCGGGCGCGAGCTTGATCGGGCTCGCCAGCATGAACAGCCTCGACACCGCCATCCCGCTCGCGAGCACGCTCGGTTTCTTCGGGGGAGCCGCGTACTCGACCGCGTATTCGCTGATGCACGAGAACACCACCGACGAGCTGCGCGGACGAACGTTCAGCGCCGCATACACGGTGATCCGGATCGGGACGCTGTTGGGGCTCGGGATCTTTCCGCTCATCGCGAGCGCGCTCGGCGACAACACGATCGCGGGGGTGGCGGTGCCGGGAAGCCGAGGGACGCTCTGGCTCGCGGGTCTCGTCGCTATCGGTGGCGGCCTCGTCTCTATGCGGGCGATCGGTGAGCGCTCCTCGCAGCCGACCCTGGTGCCCGCTGCCGAGCGAGGCAGCTTCATCGTCTTCGAGGGCGGCGAGGGGGCAGGCAAGACGACTCAGATGGAGGCGCTCGTGCGGTGGCTCGAGGCTCGGGGCGAGGGCGTCGTGACCACGCGGGAGCCCGGCGGCACCAGCATCGGCAACCGGATCCGAGACATCCTGTTGGATCCGTCTGCGGCGGATATGGACGCTCGCGCGGAGGCGCTCCTCTATGCCGCCGACCGAGCCCAACACGTAAAGGACGTGATCCTGCCGGCGCTGCGCGCCGGGAAGACCGTGGTCTCCGACCGGTTCGTGGACTCGTCTCTCGCATACCAGGGCGCGGCCCGAGGCCTCGGGATCGAGGAGATCTATCGCATCAGCGAGTGGGCGACAGGAGGCCTCTTGCCCGACGTCGTCTTCTACCTCGACATCGACCCCGAGACGGGGCTCGGACGGATCGAACAGGAGCCCGACCGGATCGAGAGCGAGAAGAAGGAGTTCCACGAGAAGGTGTCCAGGGGCTACCTCCAGCTGGCTCAGCGATTCTCCTCGCGCTTCGTGGTCCTCGACGCGAACAGGTCTCCAGCGCAGATCCACGCGCGGGTCCTAGAGGTATTGAGCGACCGGAATCTCGGCCGCGTTGTGTCGCTAAGCGATGCCAGCCGCACGATCGGCCGGCCCGGGCCGCTGCCGCGATGACCGTCTGGGATCCCCTGCGCGCCAACGCGTCGATCGATGGATTGGCGCGGCAGGTCTCGGCTCGGGACCTCGCCCACGCCTGGCTCCTGCTGGGGCCGAGCGGCTCCGATAAGGCGGCAGCCGCGACCGCAATCGCGGCGGCGGTGAACTGCGAGGTGGCCCCCGGGGTCGGGTGCGGAGACTGCTCCACTTGCTTGCGCATCCTTCGTCACCGCCACCCCGACGTGCACCACATCGCGCCCGAGGGGACCTTCATCCTGGTCGACCAGATCCGAGACAGCGTCATCTCGGAGGCATCGCGGTCGCCGTTCGAGGGCCGCAGCAAGGTCTTCATCGTGGAAGAGGCGGATCGGATGAACCCCGCCGCCCAGAACGCTCTGCTGAAGACGTTGGAAGAGCCGGGGCCGGGCACCCTGTTCGTCCTTCTCTCCGCGCGTGAGGAGGAGCTTCTCGACACGATCAGGTCCCGCTGCCGTGCGGTGCACCTCCATCGGGTAGCGGAGGAGCACATCGCCCGGGTTCTAACCTCCGAAGGGATACCACCGGAGCGAGCGCTGCTGGCGGCGCGCGTGTGCGAAGGCGACCTCCACCGCGCCCGGGCGCTGACGTCGTCGGACCCGATGTGGGATCGAAGGGCGTTCTGGCTGTCGATCCCGCGCCGTCTCGCGTCGCCGGTGGACGCGCTCGACATCGCGGCAGAGGTGGTCGCAGAGGCGCGTGAGGCCGTAAAGGAAAGAGAGTCGCAGCAGAAGGCCGAGGTCGCGGACCTCGCGGAGGCTATGGGGGAGGGCCGAGGGACGGCAGCGGCGAGGAACGCATTGTCGAAGCGGCACAAGCGAGAGCTCCGACGCGTGGAAGAGAGCGTGCTGGCGGAGGCGCTGGACACGCTCGGCGCGTTCTACCGAGACGTCCTCGCCCTCCGGTTCGGCGGGGAGGCGTTGGCGAACCTCGACGTCATGGACGACCTGCGCGGGTGGGCCGAATCGGATCTAACGGATCTCGCCCTGCTCCAAGCAGTCGAACGATGTGTCACCGCGAGAGCGTCGCTCTCGAAGAACGCGAACGTCACGCTCGCTGTCGAAACCACCATGTTGACCCTCGCTCAACTAGCCCCGCCGGCCTCGAAGGTCGGTGCCCGCCGATAGAGCATTAGGCGGTTGCGGACTCGATGTTCTTTCGACTGATGGGCGTCTCGCTCACCGGCGAAGGGAAGTACAACCAGAATTCTGACCCTCCGCCTTCAGCTGGCTCGTACCACGCACGGCCCCCGTGCGCTTCAGCGACGGCTGCGACGATGGAAAGACCCAAGCCGGAACCCTGACCCGTTGCACCGCCACCTCTGACCAGTGGCTCGAAGATGGTGTGGGTTTCCGCGTCGGGGATGCCCGGGCCGTCGTCTCTAACGATGAGCCGGCACCCATCGGGCGCTTCATCACCGTGGATCGTCACCTCGGGAGGGCTGTCTCCCCTGGACGCATAGCGGTGGGCGTTCACCAACAGGTTGGATATGGCTTGCCGCAACCCGATCGGGTCGACGAACATGGTGTCAGGGACCTCTCCGATGCCGACATCGAGATGCGGGAAGTCGGCAACGATCTCATCCAGGAAGACCCGGGTCGAGACCGGCTCGGGGTTCGGCTTGCCGCTCGCTTGCGCGAGCTTGAGAAGAGAGGTCACCAGAGATTGCCCGCGGTCCGCCTGACGGTGGATCAGCTCGAGGAGCAGCCGCAGATCGTCTCGGGAATCCAGCATCGTCAATGCAACAGACGCGGCTCCTTGAATCGACACGAGCGGATTCTTCAGATCATGGGCGACGCGCGAGTTGAAGGTACTAAGAGACCGGTTGGCCAAAGTCTGGACCTGTTCCCGTTCTCGCAGGTCTTCGTTGCGTCGCCATATCAGCATGCCGGAGGCGCTGGCGCCAAGGATGAATGCTCCATGCACCAAAGCCCATTTCAAGGGGTTCTGAACGGCTGCTGGGTGGTTGAAGACGGTTTCGGGCGCAATCAGGCCGACGATGCCGTGATGGAGCACGACGTAGCCGACCGAAAGGAGGAAAGGCGTCCACTCCTGATAAAGCGTGATCAAGCTGACCATCACGAAGAAGTGGAAGTGGGCCTCGATGGTTCCGCCTGAGAGATGAACGAGGATCGCGGACGCGCTCATCAGCCCAAGCGTGGCCGCGACAGATCGAAATACGCGGCCGGTGTTTGGCAGCGATGCCAGGCTGGCGGCCACTGCGACAATGGCACCCTCAGCGATCGAGTGGAGAAGGCCATATTCGCGGACAACGCCGAAGATGACCAAGCCGATCGCTTGGACCCACAGGAAGATCACGAAGCCGCGATGACGGGAGGTCCACACATCCGGAGGAAGAGGGTTCCCTCGGGGAAGAAAGCCGCGGACGGAGTCCAACGCGCGTTCGATGTATCCGGATGGGAGGGCTTCCTTCAGAAGCATCTGCCACCTCTTACGTCGGAGTCAGGGGTAAAGAGTAATGGTCCGCCGGGGCAGTTGTCATTGGGTTCCAGACTCGACCAGGTCCCGAAGCAAACGCCGTCGCTCCCGCGGCAACCGTTGTCGCTGCTGCTCGCAGTCACTCAGGCAGGTGGGTAGCGGCCAGAGCCGAGGCGATTCTGTTCCTCTGAGGAGCTGATCGCACAAGGGCCGTCTGAACGGCGACGCGGCCCAACTAGAGAGGCCATGGGGCGCGCATCTATCGAAGACCTGGCGCCCGGTAGAGTCTCTTGCTGGACCACGCCGGGGTAGCTCAGTCGGCAGAGCGATTCACTCGTAATGAATAGGTCAGGGGTTCGATTCCCCTCCCCGGCTCTGAGCGCAGCGAAGAGACGAAGTGGGAGGGGATGAGAAACG
>JALYHL010000013.1 GCA_030776625.1 Actinomycetota bacterium
CGCCCGGAGCCGAGGGAGGCCGGCGCCGTTCAGGCGCCCGCCGACCGTGTCCAGCGATGCCCGTGCCGCCGCCGCCGGAGCGGCGCCTGGGTGTCCGTACCGCCCCGGAGCGAGCGTGCCGGCGAGTCCGCGCCCGCCGTCCCGGAGCGGGGCCAGCGGCGCCCAGCGAGGGCGCAGGAGTCGGGTGGGTGGGGGCGAACTAGAAGTGATCACACTTGGGAGGTACCAGCGACGATGCGCAGACTTCTTGCCGCGATAGCAGCGATGTCGGTTGCCTTCGTCGCGCCCGCCTCCGGCTCGCCCGCGGGCGGCCCGACGGTGGGCGGCTTCGCCAGCGACAACTTCGAGTACGTGACGCACATCCCGTTCAACAACGACACGGCGGGCGCTCGCATCGTCGGCCGTTACCTCTACCTCACGACCTCGAGGGACCTCCGGATCTACGACATCAGCAAGCCCGCGGCTCCGGCGCTCGTCGGCTCCGCGGTCATCCCGCAGTTCCCCCCGTACTTCGGGGAGGAGGACCCGGACACGAACGGGAAGATCCTGTTGCTCAACCAGTTCGTCGTCGACGTCGAGGACAAGACGAACCCGGTCATCGTGGGTGAGCACGACGCGGACCAACACACGATGAGCTGCATCCTCGACTGCACCTACGCTTACGGGTCGGAGGGGGCGGTTCTCGACCTCCGCGACCCCACGAAGCCAAAGGTCATCGGCGATTGGAGCAAGGTGTCACCCGGCGGCGGGGGCCACGATGTCACCGAGGTCAAGCCGGGCTTCGTTATGACCTCGACGCAGCCTCTGGTCTACCTGGACGTCCGCAACAACCCGGCGAAGCCCAAGGTCCTAGCGCTGGGCAAGAACGACGACGACCGGTTCATGCACAGCAACCTGTGGCCGAACGGGGGGACCGACAGGTTCCTGTTGGTCGGCGGCGAGACGTTGGGGCCTCAGTGCGATGAGAACGCCGGTGCCTTCATGACCTGGGACACGCGGAACTGGCGCAAGACCCACACCTTCAAGATGGTCGACGAGTACCGGGTGGAGAACGGCCTCTACACCGACGGAAACGCTCCCGCGGACCTCTTCTGCACGCACTGGTTCGAGACCCATCCCCGTTACGACGACGGGGGGCTCGTCGCCATGGCTTGGTACGAGCACGGCACACGGCTCTTCGACATCTCGTCGACCGGAAAGATCAAAGAAGCTGGCTACTTCATCCCGTATGCGGGTTCGACCTCGGCGGCTTACTGGGCGAACGACGAGATCCTTTACTCGGTCGACTACAACCGAGGGCTCGACGTGCTGCGTTACACCGGCAAGAGCTAGCCTCCGAACGTTCGGCCGATCCGCAGGAAGACATCGGCTCCCGTACCGATCTCGGGATCGTTGCTTTTCGCCTGTTCGAGGATCGCGACGAACTCGCGCTCGGGCACCGGCTGTTGCAGCTCCTTCAGGAGGTCCATGGCCGCGGCCGCGTAGACCAGTACCTGAACCGTCTCGATGCCGCCGATGTCGTTGAAGAACCACCCACAGCTCGTGTACATCGCCATGGCGTGCTGTTGGACCTTCAGGAGAGTTGCCGCTTGGTTCTGCTGGGCTTCGTCTAGCGGGCGCAGTTGGTGGTTGCTCAAGAGCTCGTCGACTATCGTCCGCCCGATCACCACGTCGACGTAGTCGTCCCGCGCCGCCCAAGGGTCGGTCAGCAGCTCGCGCCCGAGTCGCTCGAACACTTCGTCGGCGACGTCGCGCAGCAGGTCCAGGGCCTCTCGCAGTGGCGTCCTCCAGGCTTGGTTCCAACCGGGTTCGCCACCGGTCGAGCATCCGCAGTCTCGGTACCAGCGGCCGACCCCGTGCGCGCACGACCACGAGCTGCCGTGGCCGCCGGTCACGTCGGCCTCCCGACGCGGCGGATGAGCGGCCAGGAACGCAGCAAGGTTCGTCGGCTCAATCTCTCTCCGTTCGGCTTCGACGAACAGCGCGTACGCGAGCCCGAGGTCGGAGAAGACCTGGTGGTGCCCGTACGTCTCCCCGTCGGTCGCGGCATGGATCAGCCGTCCCGGCCGTTCGTCCATACGCGTCTCGAAGAGGTCGAGGAAGCCTCCGGCGTCTTTGCCCGCGCCCTCGAAGGCGATCGCCCTCGCGATCTCTCCGTCGTAGAAGAACAGCGCCAGCTCGCGTCCTGACCCGTCCGCGTGGAGGTAGCGGTGTGGCAGGCCGGTATCGACGGGACGTGCCTGCCACGAGCCGTCCGGCTCCCGCCACTGTCGGGCCTGGCTGGGGGCGAGGATCGTGAATCGGACCCCCTCGTCGATCAACACCGACAAGACGTCGTCGTTCGCCGCGGTCTCCGGCAGCCACATCCCCTCGGAGTCGCGGCCGAAGCGATACCTGAAGTCGGCGAGCCCCCACCGCACCTGGGTGCGAACGTCTCTGAGCGGGGACAGCGGCAGGATCGTGTGATGGAAGGCCTGCGCGATCGCATTTCCGTGCCCGAACCGCTCCACGCTCACCCGGTCGGCCTCGAGGATGCGGTCATACGTCTCGGGGTCCGCCTGCTCCATCCACGACAACAGGGTCGGACCCACGTTGAAGGAGAGTCGCTCGAAGTTATTGACCACCCGCTCCGCGTCTTCGTGCGGGATGCGGGCGAAGGCATTCGGCCGGTACGACTCGGCGTGGACCCGCTCGTTCCAGTCGTGGTACGGGGCGGCGCCCGATTGCTCCGGGACCGAGCCGGTCCAAGGGTCCTCGCGCGGCGGCTGATAGAAGTGCGCGTGCACCGCGATGTGTCTCATCGACGGTGAAGGCTATAGGCGCCGGACATGGTCGCCGGTACGTCTCGCCCGCTGCGATTGCGACCCGGGCGGGACGCGCTGCCGCGGCTCTAGCTCACGCCGCCAGCCACACCGTCCCGAGCGGCGGCAGCGTGATCATCGCGGAGTGGTCGAGGCCGTGCCACGGCGTCTCCTCGGACGTGACGCTTCCCATGTTGCCGACGTTGGTTCCGCCGTAGACCTCGGCGTCCGTGTTGATCACCTCGGTGTAGGTGGCCTTCTTCGGGAGCCCCACCCGGAACCCGGAGCGCGGGAGGGGGGAGAGGTTGCAGACGCACACCAGATGGTTCTTGCGTGCGCGGTCCGTTCGGTAGAAGGAGATGACGTTGTTGTCCGCGTCGTTCGCGTCGATCCACTGGAAGCCTTCGGGAGCATGATCGAGCTCCCATAGCGCGGGGTTCGCCCGGTAGACCGCGTTGATGTCGCGCAGCAAGCGCTGCACGCCGGCGTGATGCGGCTCTTCGAGCAGATGCCAGTCGAGACCGCGGTCGTGGTCCCACTCGCGCTCCTGCCCGAACTCCCCGCCCATGAAGAGCAGCTTCTTTCCGGGATGTGCCCACATGTAGCTGAGCATGCAGCGGAGGTTCGCGAACCGCTGCCACTGGTCGCCCGGCATCTTTCCGAGGAGCGACCCTTTCCCGTGGACGACCTCGTCGTGTGACAGAGGCAGCATGAAGTTCTCGCTCCACGCGTACATAAGGCTGAAGGTCAACTGGTTGTGGTGGAAGCGGCGGTAAACCGGCTCCTTCGAGAAGTACCCGAGGGAGTCGTGCATCCAGCCCATGTTCCACTTGAAGCCGAAGCCGAGGCCCCCGAGGTGGACGGGGCGGCTGACGCTGGGGTACGCCGTGGATTCCTCGGCGATGATCAACACGCCCGGGTGCTCCGCGTGGAGGACGGTGTTGAGCTGTTTGAAGAACTCGATCGCCTCGAGGTTCTCGCGGCCCCCGTACTGATTCGGCACCCACTCGCCCTCTTTGCGGCTGTAGTCGAGGTACAGCATCGATGCCACCGCATCAACGCGGAGTCCGTCGACGTGGAACTCCTCGATCCAGTACAGCGCGTTCGAGATCAGGAAGTTGCGAACCTCGTTGCGGCCGTAGTTGAAGACCAGCGTCCCCCAGTCGGGGTGCTCGCCCTTCTTGGGGTCGACGTGCTCGTACAGCGCGGTCCCGTCGAAGCGCGCCAGCGCCCACTCGTCCTTGGGGAAGTGGGCGGGCACCCAGTCCACGATGACGCCGATGCCGGCCTGGTGGAGCGTGTCGACGAAGAAGCGGAAGTCGTCTGGGGAGCCGTACCGGGCAGTGGGCGCGAAGTAGTTGCTGACCTGGTAGCCCCACGATCCCGTGAAGGGATGCTCCGCCACCGGCATCAACTCGACGTGGGTAAAGCCCATCTCGACGCAGTAGGTGGCGAGCTCCTCGCCCAACTCGCGGTAGCCGAGGACCTCATCGTCCGGCCCCCGTCGCCACGAGCCCAGGTGCAGCTCGTAGACCGTCATCGGTAGCTCGTGCCGGTTGTCGCGCGTTCGCTTCATGACCCACTCGTCGTCCTTGAAGCGATGCCCGGGAGTGTGCACTATCGCCGCGTTGGTAGGTGCCCCCTCCGTGGCGAACGCGAACGGATCCGTCTTCACGATCAAGTCACCCTGCGCCGTCAGCACCTCGAACTTGTACAGGCACCCGTCGCCGACGTCCGGGATGAACAGCTCCCAGATGCCGCTGGACCCGAGCGTCCTCATCGGGTGCAGGCGACCGTCCCAGGAGTTGAACTCCCCGATCACGCGGACGCTGCGCGCGTTGGGCGCCCACACCGCGAACGAGACGCCGGCGATCCCATCGATCGTGCGGGTGTGCGCCCCGAGCTTCTCCCACAGTCGCTCGTGGCGTCCCTCGCCCAACAGATGCAGGTCAAGCTCGCCGACGGTCGGCAGGAACGCGTACGGGTCTCTCAGCGTGAAGCTCTGCCCTCCCGGATACCCGACCTCGAGCCGGTAGTCGGATACCGGTTCTTCCACGACCCCTTCGAACAAGCCGGCCGGATGCACCTTCTCCAGCTTGCCGACCGCCTCGTCGCCGACGAGGACGCGCACACTCTCGGCTTCGGGTCGCCACGCCCTCAACACCGTCCCTGTCTTCGCCGCGTGGCGTCCGAGGACGCTGTGAGGATCACGCAGCTCACCCGCGACCAAACGTTCGACTTGCGTGCTCATCCGCCCTCACCTCGCTCGATGACTTGCCGGATACCGCGCAGTGGTATGTGGACCCAGGTCGGACGATGACTCAGCTCGTATGCCAGCTCGTAGAGCGCCTTGTCGATCTCGAAGAAGTCGAGGACCGCGAGCAACGAGGCGCGGTCACCGGGCAGGAAGTCTCCCTCGTGTGATCGGGTCAGATACCCGTGCAGGAAGCGATCGCGGGCCAGCTCCTCCCACCCGAGCGCCCAGGGCTCCAGTCGCTGCCACTCGGCTGCGTCCTCACCGGCGCGCTCGAACAACGAGGCCGTCGCGGCGTAGCTGAACGAGCGCACCATCCCAGCGACGTCCTTCAGCGGCGATTGCTTGGCGCGCCTCTCGTCGAGGGTGCGCGCCGGTTCACCCTCGAAATCCAGGATGAGCCATCCGCGCGAGCTGCGGATCACCTGGCCGAGGTGGTAGTCGCCGTGGACGCGGATCTTCTTCCCGGGGCTTTCGACCTCGGTCACCTTCGCTATCCGAGCCTCTATGCCGGCCACTAGAGGCCTCAGCTCGACGAGCTCGGCGTCCGCGAGCGCGGCAAGAGACGCTGTTGCGGCGGCGGCCCACTCGTCGAGGTCGAACGAGACCACGGCTTCCGGAGCGAGGTCGGGGTCCACCTGCTCGCGGCCGAGGGTGACGTGAAGGGCCGCCGTCGCTTCGCCTAGATCCTCAACCGTCTTCAGTTGATCGCGAGCGCGTTCCTCGATCAGGAACCGGATGTCCTCGTTCACATCAGCGGGGTCGACGGCGTCATACAGCGTGCGCATCCACTCGAGCGTCTCGCTCCACCCCTCCTTCGCGTCGCTGATGAACTGTTGTGCAAGCCCGAGATCGATGCGGTTCTCCTCGGTATCGTCCTCGCCCTCGTAGGTGACCTCGCCGGCGTGGGCAGGGATGTTCATGAAGCCTTCGGTGCTGAGCAACCGCGTGAGCTCGAGGTCCGGGTTGCGGCCGACGGCGACGCGCCTGAACGTCTTGACGATCACCTCTTCGTCCAGCACGAGGGACGTGTTGCTCTGCTCGGCCCCCAGCACGCGGACCGACAGCGCTCCTGGAGGATGCGAGGGATCCAGGCTCGGGCCGCCGAACTGGAAGACCCCGCTGCTGCCTTTGATCGAGGAGCCGTGGCACATGAGCTCGCCCAGAACCTTCAGCCTGTCGGCGTCTTCGAAAGCATCTCGGCTGGACCCATCGGGCTCGACCAGCAACGGTAGGTGGTAGAGATCGGTTCCACCGTCGCCGTAGGCCACTTCGACGATCGCGATCACCAGCGCCGGAGGGCCGTCCTCGATGATCCCGGAGTCGACCAGCGACACCGACGCGACCACGCGGCCCTTGCCTCCGAACCATCTCTGCTCTGGCAAGCGGGCGCGTATCTGTTCCAAGTCGATGTTCATGATTCTCCCTCCGCCACGAGCTGGAACCAGTAGAAGGAGTGGGGGCCGAGCGTGAGCAGATACGGGAGCTCACCGATGTTGGGGAACCTCTCGCGCCCCAGCATCTCGATCGGATACATACCCTCGTACCCCGCAAGCTCTAGCTCGACCGCCTGCGCCCTCGGCGACAGGTTGTTGACGCACAGGATGATGTCGTCGTTCTCGCGGCGGATGTAGGCGAAGATCGCCGCGTTCTTGGGGTGCAGCACCTCGAACGACCCCGTGCCAAACATCGGGTGTTGCTTGCGGATCGCAAGCATGCGCCGGAACCACTGAAGGAACGAGTGCTGGCTACGCAGCTGCGCCTCGACGTTCACCGACTGGTACCCGTAGACCGGATCCAGCAAGACCGGCAGGTAGAGCTGCGCGAAGTCGGCACGCGAGAACCCGGCGTTGCGGTCGCCCGTCCACTGCATCGGCGTGCGCACGCCGTCGCGGTCACCCAGGTAGATGTTGTCGCCCATCCGGAGCTCGTCGCCGTAGTAGACGATGGGGGTCCCTGGTAGCGAGAACAACATCGCGTGGAAGAGCTCGATCTGATCCCGGTTGTTCTCGAGCAGTGGAGCCAGTCGTCTCCGGATCCCCAGGTTCAACTTCATCCTCGGGTCCTTCGCGTACTCGTTGTACATGTAGTCGCGCTCTTCGTCGGTCACCATCTCGAGCGTCAGCTCGTCGTGATTGCGGAGGAAGATGCCCCACTGCGCGGCGTCCGGGATCTCGGGGATCTGCTCCAGGATCTCCACCACCGGATACCGCACCTGGCGGCGCGCGGCCATGAACATCCGCGGCATGAGCGGGAAGTGGAAGGCCATGTGGCACTCGTCGCCGTCTCCGAAATACGGCACGACGTCCTGCGGCCACTGGTTCGCCTCGGCCAGGATCACCTTGTCCTCGTAGCCCTTGTCCACCTCGGACCGGATCCGCTTCAGGAACTCGTGCGTCTCCGGGAGGTTCTCGCAGTTCGTGCCCTCGCGTTCGTACAGGTACGGGACGGCGTCCAGGCGGAAGCCGTCGAGGCCGAGGTCCAGCCAGAACCTGAGCGCCGCTAGAACGTTCTCCTGGACCTCTTCGTTGTCGTAGTTGAGGTCGGGCTGGTGACTGAAGAAGCGATGCCAGTAGTAAGCGCCCGCCTCTTCATCCCACGTCCAGTTCGATTTCTCAGTGTCGATGAAGATGATGCGTGCGTCCTCGTACCTCTTGACGGTCTCCGACCATACGTACCAATCGCGTTTCGCCGATCCCGGCTTGCGCGACTCCTGGAACCAGGGGTGTTCGTTCGAAGTGTGGTTGACGACGAAGTCCGACACGACCCGCATCCCCTTGGAGTGCGCGGTGTCCATGAACTCCATGAAGTCGTTCAGGTTCCCGTACTCCGGGAGGATCGCGTAGAAGTCCGAGATGTCGTAGCCGCCGTCCCTCAACGGTGACTGGAAGAAGGGGAGCAGCCAGATGCAGTCGATCCCGAGCCACTCGAGGTAGTCGAGCTTCTCGGTCATCCCCTTGAAGTCGCCGTAGCCGTCGGCGTTGGAGTCGTAGAAGCTCCGAACGTAGAGCTCGTAGAAGACGGCCTTCTTGTACCACTGCGGATCGGACTCGAGCACCTAGCGGCCCTCCCGGCGGTATCTGCCGCGCCGTGGCGGCGAAAAAGCTTCGCCATGCTGCGTTCTCAGTCGCGAACGCACCTTCCAGGTGCGCCCGCTCCCTGCGGCCTTGCCTGGCTCGTTTTTCGCGCCCCACACCATCAGCGGCACCACCGGGCGGACCGCATCACCCTCGCACCTGGAAGACGTGGGCCGGCTCGTCCTTTGGGTCGAGCCGCACGTAGTTCGCGGCGCCGTTCCACCAGTACGCGCTGTCCGTCACGAGATCGTGCACCTCGAAGCTCTGCCACGGGTCGAGCCCGAGCGCCTCCATGTCGAGGTGCACGGTGCCCTCCTCCCAGTGGAAGGGATTGAGGTTCACGACGGCCAACAGCGAGTCCTGCCCCGGCGACGACTTCGAGAACGCGATGAGGTTCTCTTTGTCGACCGAGTGGAAGGTCAGATTCGTGAGCTCCGAGAGCGCCGGGTTCTTGCGGCGGATGTCGTTGATGCGGGCGATGTAAGGCGCGAGGCTCGCGGAGGTACTGAAGTCCCGCGGCCTCAGCTCGTACTTCTCGGAGTTCAGGTATTCCTCGCTGCCCTCTGTCATGGGCACGTTCTCGAACAGCTCGTAGCCCGAGTAGATGCCGTACGTCGGCGACAGCAGCGCGGCCAGCACCAGCCTGATCTTGAACGCCGGAGGACCCCCTTCCTGCAGGTACTCGTGCAGGATGTCGGGCGTGTTGGCGAAGAAGTTGGGGCGGAAGTAGTACGCCATCTCGGTCTGGGTGAGCTCCGTGAGGTACTCCGTCAGCTCCGCTTTCGTGTTCCGCCAGGTGAAATAGGTATAGGACTGGGTGAAGCCGGCCTTAGCGAGGGACTGCATCACCTTCGGCCGCGTGAACGCCTCCGCGAGGAAGATCACCTCCGGATGCTCGTCGTGCACGGCGTTGATGACCCACTCCCAGAAGGGCAGAGCCTTGGTGTGCGGGTTGTCGACGCGGAAGATCTTGACGCCGTGGTCGATCCAATGGTCGAGCACGCTCTTCAGCTCGGTCCACAAACCCTCTCGATCGGGAGTGTCGAAGTTGATCGGGTAGATGTCCTGGTACTTCTTCGGCGGGTTCTCCGCGTAGCGGATCGAGCCGTCCGGAAGGTGGTTGAACCAGTCCGGGTGCTCGGTGACCCAGGGGTGGTCCGGCGAGCACTGGATCGCGAAGTCGAGCGCCACCTCGAGCCCGAGTCGTTCGGCCGCCGCGACGAACGCGTCGAAGTCGGCCAACGTACCGAGGTCTGGATGGACGTCTCTGTGACCTCCGTCCGGAGACCCGATCGCCCATGGGCTCCCTACATCCTTCGCAGTGGGGGTCAGTGAGTTGTTCTTGCCCTTGCGATGCGCCGTGCCGATCGGGTGGATCGGCGGCAGGTACACGACGTCGAAGCCCATGTCGGCGACGCGGGCCAAGGTCTTGGCGGCCGTCGCGAGCGTCCCGTGTTTCGTCTTCGTCCCCGTCGAGCGCGGGAACAGCTCGTACCAGGCGCCGAAGCGCGCCCGCTCGCGCTCGACCAGCATCTCTAGCGTCGGCTTGTACGTCGTGGACCCGCTGCGGTCGCTGTGGCGATGCATGATTCGCGCGACTTCTTCATCCAGCGCAGCGGCCGCGCGCGCGTCGTTCTCGTCGCGGACCTCCCCAGAGCCCGCGCGTATCGCCTCCACAGCGTCCTTGAGCACCTTCCTGTCCGGCGCCGGCACCGCCTTGAGGCGAGCCTCGATCAGAAGCGCCCCTTCTTCCAGCTCGAGCGACACCTCTTGCTTGGCATCAAGGCGCTTGACGAGGTCTCGCCGCCAGGTCGCGAAGTGGTCTGTCCACGCCTCGATCGTGTAGGCGAACAGGCCGACCTCGCCGGGGCGGAAGGTTCCCGCCCAGCGATCGTTGTCCACATGCTCCATCGGCGCTTCCTGCCATTTCCCGGCCGGCCCGCGGTAGCGGATCACGGCCTGCAGGAGCCATGAGCCGTCACGGAAGATGTCTGCGGAGACCTCGATCTCGTCGCCCGCGATCGCCTTGACTGGATAGCGACCGCAATCGACCTGGGGCAAGACGTGCTCGACGATCACATGGCCCCGCTTGAGGTCGTTCTTCAGAGGGAATCACTCCTTGCTCTTGGACTAGCCGTAGCCACCCGCAACCGCGGCGATCGGCGGGAGCGCCTCCGGAGGTCGCCCACCTTCCCTACCCAACTTACCGCTCGGCTCACCGACGCCTGCTGCGATGGTGGTCTGTTACAAGGGGGAGATGCTCGAGTTCGACCACGTGCTGGTCGCCGTTCGCGACCTCGACGCGGCCGCCGTCCGCTTCCGCACGGAGTTCGGCCTCGCCTCCGTTGAGGGCGGCCGCCACACGGGTCTCGGCACCGGGAACCGCATCATCCCGCTCGGCCCCGACTACATCGAGTTGATAGCGGTTGTGGACGAGTCGGAGGCGGAGGGAAGCCCTCTCGCGGCGTGGGTGTCGCGCCTCTCCAGCGGCGGCGACCGCCTCGCGGCGCTGTGTCTCCGGGTGGATCACATCGACGACGTGTGCGAGAGGCTCGGGTTGACCGCGCTCGAGATGCAACGTCGACGTCCCGACGGGCAGATCCTCAAGTGGAAGCTCGCGGGACTGGAGGATGCCCTTGCCGATCCCTGCCTGCCCTTCTATATCGAGTGGCTCGTGCCGCGCGACCAGCTCCCAGGCAGGGCGCCGGCGGATCACGAGGTCGAGCCGCGGGGGATCGAGTGGGTGGACGTCGCAGGAGACGCCGCCGTCATCCAGCGACGCCTGCTGGGTTCGGACCTCGATGTGCGAGTGGCGGCTCAAGGAGAAGGGCTGAACGCGGTCTCGATCGCCACCGATACAGGCTCCATCCTTCTCGCTTGATCTACGTATGCGGATGTTGCGTTCATCGCGTCCCGGGTTGTGAGACGCTTGGCACGTGAAGGCTCTTCGTAGTTTCGCGGTCCGCGCATCGTTGCCGGAGTCCCTCGGTGTCCTCCCCTCGATCGCCCTGAACCTGCGGTGGAGCTGGGACCCCCGTGCCGTCGACCTGTTCCGGTGGATCGACGCGGACGCGTGGGAGCGATCGGGTCACGACCCGGTCCAGATGCTGGGGCTCATCACCCGCCACCGGTTCGAGGAGCTGGCCGCGGATGGGCCCTTCATGTCGTTCCTGGCGACGGTCGAAGAGGATCTGCAGCGATACCTGGAAGAGCCTCGCTGGTTCCAGTCGCAGCGGTCGAAGAGCCCCCTCTCTCAGGTCGGCTACTTCTCTCCCGAGTTCGGCGTTAGCGAGGCGCTGCCGATCTACTCGGGCGGCCTCGGCGTACTGGCCGGAGACCATCTGAAAGCCGCCAGCGACCTCGGTGTTCCCCTGCTCGGGGTGGGTCTTCTGTACCGACAGGGTTACTTCCGCCAAGAGTTGAACGCGGATGGATGGCAACAGGAGCGCTACCCCGAGCTCGATCCACACGCCATGCCGCTCACGCTTCTCACCGGCTCCGACGGGACGCCGTTGAAGATCGAGGTCGACCTCGCGGGCGCGCGCTGCGTCGCGCAACTGTGGCGTGCGCAGGTGGGGCGCGTCCCGCTGTTGTTGATGGACTGTGACGTCGAGGAGAACGACGAAGAGGAGCGCGAGGTCACGGACCGCCTCTACGGCGGAGGTACCGAGCACCGCCTCAAGCAGGAGATCGTCCTCGGCATCGGAGGGGTGCGCGCCCTGGAGGCGGCCGGCTACGAGTGCGACGTGTTCCATTCCAACGAGGGGCACGCCGGTTTCTTGGGGCTCGAACGGATAAGGAAGCTGGTGGTCGGGGGCGACCTCGACTTCGAGGAAGCACTCGAGGCGGTGCGCGCGGCGACGGTGTTCACCACCCATACCCCCGTTCCGGCCGGCATCGATGTGTACGACGGTCCGCTGATCGACCGCTACTTCAGCTCGTTCGTCAAGGAGTGCGACATCGCCTTCGAGCGACTGATGTCGCTGGGGAGCGCTGTCCCCGTGACCGCAGATACCGCCCTGCAGTCCTCCTTCAACATGGCGGTGATGGGCCTGCGGCTGGCCGGCCGTGCCAACGCGGTGAGCAAGCTGCACGGCCAGGTGTCGCGCTCGATCTTCACCACGCTGTGGCCGGACGTCCCCGACGACGAGTCTCCCGTGGGATCGATCACGAATGGCGTGCACGCGTCGACGTGGCTCGGGCCCGAGATCCGCGAGGTGCTCGACCGGCGGCTGGCGCCGGGATGGATCGAGAGCGGCGGCAAGTGGAAGAAGATCGGTGAGGTCCCCGATGCGGAGCTCTGGCGGGCGCGGGAACGGGCGCGGGAGCGACTGGTGTACGTCGTACGGGACCGAGTTCGTCGCCAGCTCTTGCACAGGGGGATGTCCGAGGCGGAGCTGGGCTGGACGGACGAGATCTTGGATCCGTCGGTCCTGACGATCGGTTTCGCTCGCCGCTTCGCGCAGTACAAGCGCGGGACGCTGCTGCTCTCGGACGTCGACCGGATCAAGAGGCTGCTGCTCTCGGGCGATCGGCCTCTGCAGATCGTCATCGCGGGGAAGGCACACCCTCTGGACGACGGCGGCAAGCAGATGATCCAGCAGCTCGTCCACTTCTCCGCCGACCCGGAAATACGCGCGCGCTTCGCGTTCATCGAGAACTACGACATGGAGATCGGGCGCGCTCTCTGCCAGGGCGCGGACGTGTGGTTGAACAACCCGCGTCGGCCGCTGGAGGCGTGCGGCACGAGCGGCATGAAGGCGGCGCTGAACGGCGCGCTGAACTGCTCGGTCCTCGATGGCTGGTGGGACGAGTGCTACAACGGCGAGAACGGGTGGGCGATCGGTACGCCCGAGGTATACCCCGACGCTCACCTGCAGGATCGCATCGAGGCCAGCGCGCTGTACGACCTGCTCGAACGCGAGATCGTCCCTCGCTTCTACGAGCGGCCGGAGGGTCCCGTTCCACGCCGGTGGGTCGAGCGGATGAAAGCTTCGATAGGCAGCCTCGGCGAGTTCGTGACAGCAGATCGCATGGTGCGCGACTACGTGTCCGATCTGTACGAGCCGGCCGCGGACCAGGGCGCCACCATGGCGGCGGATGGCTTCGCGCGTGCCAGGGACCTCGCCCGGTGGAAAGAGCGCGTGCGAGACACCTGGGAGGACGTGCGGGTGATCGATGTAGAGGGCGACTCGCGCGCTGCGGATGTCGGCGAGACCCGCGACGTCACGGCGACCGTGCGCCTCGGCCGGCTCGGCACCGACGACATCGCGGTGCAGCTGGCGCATGGCCGCGTCGGCGCCAACGGCGAGCTCGTCGAGCCGACGCTGGTAGAGATGCAGCCAGACCAGTGCACCGACGGCACGTGCTCGTACCGCGGATCGTTCACCAGTGACTCACCGGGCCTCTACGGCTTTTCCGTGCGCGTCGTGCCCTCGCACGAAGACCTCACGAACGAGATGGACATGGGCCTGCTCGTCTGGGCCTGAGCCGCTGTTTTCCGCAGGCTGTGGCTCAAGCGCACGTGTTCGCGGAAATGTCGCCGAGTAGCAGAGGTGGTGACGTGAACGTTTCAGCGACCAGCGCGCCGACCGGAAACATGGGGCCGGTTGGATGGACTCCGGCGCGCGCGTTCATGGTTGTAGCAGCGGTATGGCATCTCCTCTTGGGAGTCGCGGGGTTCTTCTACGACCGAACGTTTCCGATCGGGACAGAGGCAGCGGAGCGGGCGGGGAGCGATCACTATTCGGCATCTTCGAGACCAACGGCTGGCATACGCTGGCCGCGCTGATCCTGGGGGCGATCACGACGTATTTCACGCTGAACCCTGAACGTGCCCGCGAGGCGGCATTGGGGATCGGGCTGTTCCACGTCGCCGTGGTTGCGGCGCTAGAGGTGTTCGACCCCAGCACCTTCTGGATCGCCTCGAATGGTGCGGACCAGATCGTGCACGCCACGACGGCCGTCGGCGCGCTCGCCGCTGGTCTAGCAACGAGACCTACCCGCCACGAGCAGCCTGCAACGGCAAGCACATAGGGCTGCACAAGCGGCCTTCGGGCGGAGTCTGGTTCCGGCGTGTCTTCCGGCGGCTCCTAGGGCCCGGCGTCCCGCCACCCCACGAACCCACGCAAACAGGGGTTGACGCCGGCAGCCGTAGCCATATAGTATCGAACATATGTTCGACACATTCACCGACAACCACGGCAACACCCACCGCTGGGGCCCCGAACGCAGGCTCTACGCGCCGGTAGAGGCGAACGAGCGTCCCTTCGGGCAGGGCTGCGGGAACGAGGACGAGCTCAAGGTCCACGACGAGATCATGTCCCTGTCGTCCGCGATCGCGGCGGCCCAAGCCCGGATCCTGGAGCTGATGACCACGCACGGCGATCGGCTGGCTGAAGGGGGCGACCCGGCCGCCTGGCTCGCATGCGCGGGTGGGATGAAGCTGCCCGCTGCGAGGAGGCACCTGCGTCTGGCCGAGAAGCTCGCGGAGCTTCCGAAGATCAAAGAGTCGTTCGCGGCGGGCGAGATCAGCTTCGACAAGACCGAGACGATCGCTCAGGTGGCGAACGCAGAGACCGAGGACCACCTGCTTATCTGGGCCCAGAACGGAACGTGCTCACAGCTTGGCTCGATCACAGCCGGTTTTCGTCGGGCCAAGGTGTACGCGCAAGGAGCGGCCGCCGCCCAGCGGGACCGCGACCTCACCTACCACTACACGGAGGACGGCGTCTTCCGTCTGCGGGCCCAGATGCCGGCGGAGCAGGGGGCGCTCGTGGAGCAAGCAATCGAGGCCGCGGAGAAGCTCCTGTGGCAAGAGGAAGAGGTGTTCAGTGGCGAGCTCGATGGCGCTGAGCAACAACAACAGGCGCGCCAGTTGGCGGACAGGCACGGCGCCCGCCGAGCCGATTCCCTGGTCGCTCTGGCTGAGACTTTCCTCAGCCACGGTCTCACCGATGCGCCGGTGGCGTCTAGATACCAGGTCATGGTGCACGTCGACCAGGCCGCTCTCAAAGGTGATGAGCAAGGGACGTCTGAGATCGAAGACCGGGTCGGGATCTCCGCCGATACAGCGCGGCGCATCTCGTGCGACTGCACCATCATGGGGCTGTTAGAAGGAGACGGCATCCCTCTGAAGCTGGGACGCAGTCGGCGCACGATCTCACCGGCGCTTCGCAAAGCTCTGAAGGCGCGGGACCGTCACTGTGTTTTCCCCGGTTGCACCAACGCTCGCGCTCTCGACGGTCACCATGTGCGCCACTGGATCGACGACGGTCTCACTGAACCGGAAAACGTCACGCTGTTGTGCCGCCGGCACCACCGGCTCCTGCACGAGGGCCGCTACACGATGACCTTCGACGGCAAGCTGGCCAGTTTCTTTCGGCCCGACGGCAGCGAGGTGGAACGGGTACCGAAGTATCCAGGGTACTCCGAGGTCGAGATCGCTGAGTGGTGCGCGGTTGCCTCCACCGATATAGATACCTGGTCGACGTGGATCGACCGTTACGACCTCGGGGATGCGGTGTCGTATCTGTGCCACCACGACCCCGACCTGCGCGAACAAGATGCCGCTTCAGCGGACGTAGACATCGGGCACCCGGAGCAAGAACTTCGGGAGCCACCGGCGCTATCAGAGAGAACGGCCGCGGTCTAGCAGCAGCCCCGCGTCACACCTTGGGTGACTTCATGCGGCGCATGGCTTTGTGTTGCACCTTCCACTTGCGCGTCTCTTCCTGCGCGATGCGTTGGTCTATCTTCCGCTCCAGGTAGAGGAGCTCGCGCTGGAGCTTCTTGAAGCTCGCCAGTCGTTCCGTGGCGAGGTCACCGGCGTCGACCGCGGCCCTCACCGCACAACCGGGTTCTGAGACATGGCGGCAGTCGCGGAAGCGACACTCCATCGCAAGAGCGTCGATGTCCTGGAACGAACCTCGTAGCCCTTGGTCGGCGTCCCAGAGCTGGAGCTCTCGCATGCCGGGCGTGTCGATGATGATCCCGCCGTCGGGCAGGAGCACCATCTGCCGGTGCGTGGTCGTGTGGCGCCCTTTGGCGTCGTCCTCGCGGATCTCTTGGACCTTCAACAGCTCCTCGCCCGCTAGAGCGTTCACGAGCGTCGACTTGCCAACGCCCGAAGACCCCAGCAGCGCCACCGTCTGGTTCCGCGCCAGGTACGGCCGCAGCTCGTCGAGCCCGTTGCCGGTGATGGCGCTCACGACGTGGATCGGAGCTCCCACCGCCACGCTCGCCACCTGCTCGAAACCGGTAGCGACGTCGTCACAGAGGTCTGCCTTGGTGAGGACCACGACCGGCAGAGCGCCGTTCGCATACGCCATCGTCAGGTATCGCTCTAGACGGCGCGGGTTGAGGTCGGCGTTCAGGGAGCTCACCAAGAAGGTGGCGTCGATGTTCGCCGCGAGGATCTGCTCGTCGTACTCGAAACCCGCGACCTTGCGGGAGAACTTCGTCCGTCTCTCGACGATCGCCTTGATCGTCGCGCTACCGTCGGGCCGCGCCTCGACCACGACCCAGTCTCCGACCACCGGCAGGTCGGCTTGCCCCGACGCGTCGTAGCGCATCCTGCCGGCGACGACCGCGTGAAGCTCTCCTACCTCGGCGAGTGCGAGGTAGGAGCCCTTGTGCTGCGTGGTGATTCGGGCCGGGATGAGGTCGTGGTCCCGGTAACGCGTGAACCTCGTTTCGAAGAACGTGTCCCAACCAAGTGATTCCAACTCGATACGTGGGTGCAAGAGCGTCTCCATTCGATGTAGATGAGTGAGAGGAGAAGGCGCGTAAGGGCGCGCCGAAGAAGGCACGTCTTGTTGGTGACGCGGCCCTAGAGGAGTAGCCCTAGGAGGCCGAGACCCAACGGCAGGCGAGGGATCCGGTCATCGTCCATCGCCTCCTTCCGTCGGGTAGAAGCCGCACCCGCGCGCGGCTGCGACCACCCAACCAAAGCAGGCAGCCAAAGTCAACCCGCTCCGCCCGCTCCGGGGCGGCGGGACGGACACCGAGCCCCGCTCCGGCGGCGGCGGCACGGGCATCGCTGGACACGGTCGGCGGGCGCCTGAACGGCGCCGGCCTCCCTCGGCTCCGGGCGACGTCGCAGTGTTTGTCTGGCTATGGACGACGTCGCCCTCCGAACGGTCCGCTCAAACCCGTACACGCCACCGCCTCCGTTGTTGCACGGTTGCGCCGCCGGCAGCCCCTCCGCTCGTTGCACAGCTCTGCGCCCGGGCGGGGTGATCTCTATGGG
>JALYHL010000014.1 GCA_030776625.1 Actinomycetota bacterium
TCCATATGCGGTGCGCGGCGGCCCCGGCACCATGCTGTGGCCGGGACGAGCCGTGTTGCGGGCGATCGTCGAGGAAGCGAGGGCGCAGGGAACGGACAAGATCCTGTTCGGCACGCCGTGGCCGCTCGTCCTGCTCGGCCCCCAACTGCGCTCGGCTGGATTGCGTTATTCCGTCATCGTGCACGGAGCCGAGCTCGTGGTGCCGGGCGCGATCCCGCTGCTCCGGTCTCGGATGGCCGCCGCGCTGGGGGCCGCCGATCTCCTGCTGCCGGTCAGCGACTACACGGGGGCCGCGGTTGTCTCGCTCTTGCAGAGGATGCACGTCGCGGTACCTCGCATGGAACGGCTGCGCGCCCGCGTCGACACCGACCGGTTCCATCCGAACGCGTCGGACGAGGCCGTCCTGCGGCGCTACGGCGTTCAGCCGGACAGCAAGGTCGTGTTGTGCTTCGGGCGCCTCGTCGCGCGCAAGGGCGTCGACCGGCTGATCCGGGCGCTGCCGCAGATGGCGAACGAGGTGCCGAACGTCGTGCTGGTCGTCGGCGGAACGGGGCCGGAGGAAAAGCGGTTGCGCAAGCTCGCGGCAACCACCGGCGCATCCGTCAGGTTCGCGGGTCGCGTTCCGGACGCGGATGCACCCGCTCTCTACGCAAGCGCGGACGTGTTCGCGCTCCCCGTTGTGGATCGCTGGTTCGGCCTCGAGATCGAGGGCCTAGGTGTCGTGCTGCTCGAGGCGTCCGCGTGCGAGACACCGTGCGTCACGGGACGCTCGGGAGGCACACCGGAGGCGGTGCTGGACGGCCACACCGGCTTCGTCGTAGACGCGAGCTCACGCGACGACCTCGCGGCCCGCATCATCGAGCTACTCCGTAACGACGGACTCCGGGCCATGATGGGATCCGCGGCCCGCGCTCACGTACAAGAGAACTTCTCCGCCGAGCTCCCACCTCAGCCCCTGCTCGACTGGCTGGCGTGAGCGTTAGCATCAAGCACCTACCACTCGAGGAGGAGATCTCATTGCGTCTGCGCGTTTCTAGCCCGGGTCAAGACCTCACGGATACCGACATCGATCAGGTCGAGCGTGACCTGGAGAAGATCGATCGACGGCTGAAGGACTTCAAGGAAGAGGTCGTCGCCGACGTGCGCATCTCCAACGCGAGCGGGGCGCCGCAGAACCACGTCGTGGTCGAGCTCCACTACGGACCGAACCATCTGGTGGCGTCCGCCGACCACGCCGACTGGGGCCAAGCGGTCAGGACCGCGCGCGAAGAGCTCTTGCGTCAGATAAACGACCGCTCCCGCGGCGGTCACAGCTCGTTCTCGAAGCACTAGGTCGCAGGGTGCCGTAGATGCGCGAGCCGCAGCACACGCGACGGGACCGCCGGGAGGACATCCTCCAGACGAGCCTGCACCTGTTCGCGGAGAAAGGCTTCCACGGCACCTCGATGCGCGACATCGCGCGCGAGGCCGAGATCACAGAAGGCCTCATCTATCACTACTTCGAATCGAAGCGCGACCTGTTCCGCGCCATCATCGACGAGTACTCGTTCCTGCCGTTGCTCCGAACGCTGCCGGAGCTGGCAGAGCAACTGGATCTGCGCGCGCTTCTGATCGTGCTGGCGCGCGGCTTCTTCGACGTCTTGAAACAGAACACCGAGCTCGCGCGGCTGTTGCTGCAAGAGGTGCAGGTGTTCCCCGAGGAAAAAGAGGCGTTCTTCGCGGACGCGGTGAACGAATCGATCCAGGAGCTGGCGCGCATCCTCGAGGACCGCATGAACGACCGGGTCCGGGCGCAGGTCGACCCAACGGTATCCGCGCGGATCTTCTTCAACTCCCTGCTCGCGTTCTTCGTCGAGCAAGAGATCCTCGGCGGCAAGCACATGCTGCCGGCGGACGAGGGCAGCTACATCGAGCACCTCGTCGACATGTTCGTGAAAAGGTTAGGGCCCGGCCGTTCGAAACCGGCCGGGCCCAAGGTCGTGCGTTAGGCCGTTCTGATCGCCCCGCTCCTGTGGGAGCCGGGCGTCGGAGCAACTATTAGATCAGCGAGTCGATCTTCTCGATGACCGTGGTGCGGTCCTTCGTCTCGGCCTCGTAGCGACGGATCACCTTCAGCTCGTCGGTCTCGAGCTTGTCGAGACGCTGCACGATCTCGTCCACGTTCAGCGCGTCGTAGGTCGGGATCGGAAGCTCGACGAACTTCGAGTCGATCGCGTCGAGGATGGTAGAGCGGTTCTCGTGCGCACGCTCCCACTTGTAGACCTTGGCGAGCTCGGTCTGGGTGAGGCCGCGCAGCTCCGACACGATGTCGCTGGCCGTGAGGCCGGCGTAGCCCTTGATGGGAAGCTCGCTCGCCTTCTTGGGGGCCGCGACGCGGGGAAGCTTCGGCGCAACCGTGTCGGCCGCCGCGGTCGCACGCCGGGTGGTCTTGCGAGCGGTCTTGGCGACGTCGCGCTGGACCTCGTCGACGCGCTTCTCAGCCTGACGCGCACGACGACGGATGAGGCGCTCGACCGGCTCCAGGCGGTCCTCGCCCCGCTCGATGAGGCCGTCGAAGGCCTTGCGGACGCGCTTCGAGTTCAGGTCCGACAGCTCGTCGCGGACCTTGGAGTAGGCGCCGAGCGGCAGGTACACGCCGAGCTCCATCGCCTTCTCCCGGATGTTCCCAAGTGATTCGAGCCTGCTGGCCATGTGGATCCTCCTTGCTTGCGGATGCTTGCAACTGTTATACCATCGCTAGCAACAGCTAAACAACGGGACGCGCCGGACTCGCCGGTACGAAGGAGAAGCGATCTGGGGGATGGCTGGCTCAGGTGGTGGTGCGGCGGCGGGCAGGCACCTATGGGCGGTCGATCTTGAAGATCTGGAAGCCCAGGCGCACGTCCACCGTGTAGATGTACGGCCCTTCGTGAAGCTTCGCCGTGAAAGCATCTCCACCCCTGTTGGCGTACCAGCCCAGCTCCTTCGGACCCCCCGGAACCACCTGCTCTGCCCCCACCGTGATCCCCGACGTGTCGCTGATGTCCAGGTACTTGATCCCAGCCGTGTGCCACGAGGTCGCTAGCTTCATGCCATCTTCCGAGATGTCGAACACGTGCGGCGTGCAGAATCCGGCCTCGTTGTTCGCGTTGGCGCCCTTCTCTCCCTGCAGGTAGGCACCGGTGAGAGTGAGTTGATGGTCCCTGCTCAGATCGTAGAAGTAGAGGCCGCCGGTGGGACAAGTGGGCGCGGCCGGGTATTCGTCGTTGACGATCACCTTCTTGCCGTCGGGCGTGAAGCGCGCCTCATGGGTGTGGAGGCAGCCGGGACACTGACTGGTCGCCACGATCTTCGGGTCGACGGGGTTCGTTGTGTCCAAGACGTGGAAGTTGACAACGTTGGCGGTAGCCGCCATTGAGCCGTCCTTGTTGAACGCGAGGTCGTGCGGGCTATGGGCGCCGGTGTCGAGCGTCGTCACGAGCTTCGGGCGAGCCGGATCGGCGATCGACCACACCTGCATCTCGCCGGAAGTCTCGGGAAAGCCTTCCCCGTTGTACACGTACGGCTTGCTTGGGTGCGTAGCGAGAGAGTGCGACCCGCGCTCGATCGTGGCATAGCCGACCGGGCGCGGCTTGCTCGGCTTGGAGATGTCGATCGTGACGAAGCCCATCTGTCCGACAGGCATGCACCCGCCTTTCGAAGGGGCATCCAGACCGATCAGCAGCGTCTTTTTGTCGTGAGAGATCTGCACGTTGCCTTGGAACCCACCACATCGAAGCTTCGCTACCACGCGCGGTTTCTGTGGGACCGTCACGTCGATCACGCGCAGGGAGCCGGGGTCGACGTCGGTGGCAAACGCGTAATCGCGGCCCTTGATCGTCGTCACCTCTAGATGGGTCCCGTTCTCGAACGGAATCATCGCGATGGGTTTCAGCCCTTCGCCGACGCCCGGGGGGCGGGCTCCAGCCGGAACTGCGGGAGACCACAGGGCGCCGAAGCCAGCAACGGCGGCGACGGCAAGAGTCAGAGTGGCGGCGCGGAACAGGTGGATGTCCTTCATAGGCACAACGGTTCGCCGCTCTGTCGCTGACGCCTACACGCAGCCGATATCGGCCAGATGCGGGACACAGGCCCGGTGGCGCGAATGGCTGCATAACGACCATTCGCGCGCTCAGAACGGGGTTAGAGCTGGGCTAGGACGCCCTCTGGGATCGTCCGGAGGGCCTCCGTCCAGTCGCAGTCCGCGAGCGGCTCGAGGGCCTTCAGGGCGGCTGCGACGTGGGCCCGAGCCTCGGCGAGGGCCGCATCGATCGCCCCGCTGGAGCGCAGGAGCGGCAGAAGCTCCGCCAGGTCGCGGCTCCCCGCCGCGATGCGCTCCACCAGCAACGGCTCCCGCTCCGCCGCGATCAGAACGGGCAGCGTGAAAACGCCCTCCTTCAGATCTGTGCCCGGCACCTTGCCGGTCACCTCCGGGTCGCCCACCAGGTCCAGAAGGTCGTCGACGATCTGGAAGGCGAGCCCGAGGTTGCGCCCGTAGACGCGCAGTGGCTCGCGAAGCTCTGGCGCTCCCGAGGTAGCCGGCCCGAGCTCACCCGCCGCCCCGAACAGCGCTGCCGTCTTCAGCTCGATCGTACGCCGGTACTCGTCCGGCGCCCGCCTCGGATCGCCCACCGCCGTGGTCTCCACGATCTGGCCCTCGCACACCTCCGCGATCGCTCGCGACAAGATGTCGGTGACCTCCCCGCCGGCCTCGGCCGCCAGCACGCACCCCTTCGCGAATAGGTAGTCGCCCGCCAGGACCGCGACCTCGAGCCCCCACTTGGAATGCACGGTCGGAGCGCCGCGCCGCGTGTCGGTCTCGTCGATGACGTCGTCGTGATACAGCGTCGCGAGATGCACGAGCTCGATCGCGGCCGCGGCCAGGTCGGTGGCACGACTCCCGGGGGCACCCGCGCGCGAACTGATCATGACGAGCGCCGGTCGCAGCCTCTTGCCGCCGGCTTTGATCAGGTGCGTCGATGCCTCTCCGACGAGCGGGACGTCAGAAGACCCCGCGGTCGCCAGCAAGAGCTGCTCGACGCGCAGCATGTCCTCCACCAGCCACGAGGGGCCGATCATCGAGGCGACGAGCCGTTACCGAGTACCTGGATGCAGTAGCGGCGTTCGCGCGACGAGTCGAGCTCCACGAACAGCACGCGCTGGCGCTCGCCGAGCAACAACCTTCCGGCGTGGACGGGGATGCACTCCGACGCCTTGCCCGCGAGGACCTGGAAGATGTGCGCCGGGGCATTGGCCGGCTCGTCCTCGACCAGGTTCTCGGTCCTGATCGTCAGATCGTCATGCGCGTAATAGGCGTCCTGGGGTGCGAGGCGCTCCATCGTGTCCTCGAGAGCGGCGCGCGTCTCGCCGCCGGCCTCCGCCAGCAGAACACAACATGTGGTGTGCGGCGAGAACACCAACACGCTCCCGTCCTGGATGCCCGACGCGGTCAGCGTCTGCATCACCTCGCCGGTGATATCGAGCGTATCCAGGCGGCCGCCGGTCTTGGTCTCGAACTCTTCGAAAACGATCACGTCTCTATTGTCACGCAGCGCCGCCGTTATTCGGCTGGGCGCGTCCGCGACCGCGCTGAACGGCTGTTCAAGAGGTTCGCCCGCTCGCTGAATGGGTAAGCCAAATCGAGCACCGACACCGACCTAGGAGGAGCCATGAGCCCTATCGTGAAGAAAGCTGCGGCAGCGCTCGCGATCAAGGAGATCTTCGATCGCGTCCAAGAAGCCCGTGCGCCGAAGAAGTCCTTCGTCGCCCGCAACAAGGGCAAGGCGCTGTGGGCGGGCGTGCTGGGGGGCCTCGGCTTCCTCTACAAGAGCGGCAAGCTGAGCCCGATCGTGAACCAGGCGAAGGGCCTGGTCGGCGGCAGCAGCAGCAGCGACCAAACCACGAACAACGAGCCCGCGGCCTATCCAACGGGGCCCGCGGTCGAGACGCAGGGGCCTTCTAGCGACCCCTTCGCCACCGATCGACCGCTGGAGCCGTCGCACAGCTAGCCGGACTGGAGGCGAACCAGCATCCAATTCGAGCCCGATGTAGGAAAAGGGACAAAGAGGGCGAACCTTCCCCCCATGGCATCTGAGGGGACGCCGGGGGGAATCGCCGACCGCGCTCTGGTCATCGCGTTCCAGAGCGGGGACGAGCACGCCTACGAGGAGATCTTCAAGCGCTACCACGCCCGCGTCCTCGCGGTCTGTAGCCGCATGTTGCGGACGCCCCAGGACGCCGAGGAGGCCACGCAGGAGACGTTCCTGAGGGCATACGTTGCGCTGCCTCGCTTCAACGGTAGCTTCTACCTCGGCGCCTGGCTCAGCAGGATCGCCACCAACGTCTGCGTCGACCACATCCGCTCCAGGTCGCGCTCGAACCTGGTGGCGCTTCCGGACGACCAAGACGAGCTCGCCACCGAACAGGGACCGGAGGAGATCGTCGTCGGGGCCTACCCGCGGCTCCAGAAGGCCATCCAGGACATCCAGCCGCTGCACGCGAGCGCTCTGGCGCTCCGCACCCTCGAGGGCTACTCGCACGAGGAGATCGCGGGACACCTCCGCATGACGCCGTCACAGGTGAAGGCCCTCTTGCACCGAGCACGCATGTCGCTGCGCCGCGCCTGGGACAAAGCCGAAGGCTGGGCGCTCGCCCCGCTCCTAGGCGTCCGGCACCTGATGAACGACCGCATCACGGCGGATGCCGGTCGCGTGGCATCGCTCTCGCCGTCGGCGGCACCGTTCATAGCCGAGCGCGTCGCCGCGGTCTCCGCGATCATCGTCGCCGCGGCCCTCACCGGGGTGCCGTCCGCGCCAGAGGTCGACCCAGCGCCCGAGCGACCAGTCGCCTCCTCGCCGAACATCGCTGCGCCTTCGGAACACTCCGTGGATTGGTCCTCGGCGGCCACTCACTCGTCGCAGGTGCGCGAGCGGGTGGCACCGGCACAGGCAGCCGATCCGGCACCGGCCCCGGCCGCCGACGTCGTCAAGACGGCTACAGATCTGGTGGCCGAAATCCGGCGCAACGCCTCCAACCGCCGGGGCGGGGAGGGCCCTGACTACCGGGAGGAGCAAGACGAAGACGGCTCGGTCGGTCCGGGTGCCGCAGAGGGCGACAAGGTCGTGCGCAAGGTGAAGTCGACGGTCCAAGAGATCCAGGAGACCGTCGCCCCATAGCGGCTCCACCCCCCGCTCCTGGTATATCCAGGAGATGAGTTCCTCTTACGACTCCGGAGTTCCCCGGCCCCCAGAGCCGCCGCCGTCTTTCTTAGAGGATGGCCCTTTCCGGATCCTGTGCGAGATCGAGCCCCCGCGCCGCCCCGACATCGAGCACGTGCGCGAGCAGATCGACGTGCTGAGCCCCGTCACAGACGCCTTCTTGATCCCGGACAACCACCTGGGACGAGCAACCGTCTCCAGCGTCTCGGTCGCGCACGAGGTCGCCTACATGGGCGGGCTGTCGATCGCCTGCATGAACGCCCGCGACCGCAACCTGCTGGGCTTCCGCAGAGACCTTCTCACCGCGGCCGCGTACGGCGTCGACCACTTCCTCTTCGTCTACGGAGACGCCCCGAGAGAGGGCCGCAGAACAGAGGACCTCACGGTGCGCGGCATGATCGACGAGGTCCGCTCCTTCGGCACCGGCCCGCTGTTCCAGGGTTATCCCGACTTCCGCATCGGGACCGTCGCGAAGGTGGGGCGGCCGCTGGCGTGGAGGACGAGGGCCGATTTCATCTTCGTGCAGATCAGCTACTCGATCGATCGCTTGCGGCGGTGGCGAGAGAGCCTCGACTTCGAGGGCAAGGTCTACGCCGGCGTGCTCGTGCTCGCCAGCAGCAGGATGGCGCGCAGCGTGAACGCCTCGATCCCCGAGATCCGCATCCCCGAGGCGATCATCGACAAGCTCGACGACGACCCGAGCGTCGGCATCGACATCGCGTGCGAACAGATCGCGTCGTTGGAGGAATCGGAGGCGTTCGACGGGGTTCACTTGGTCCCGGTAGGCCGCTTCCGCGAGATGGCGGAGCGACTCACTACCGTCCGCTAGAGAGCCACGTCGAAAACGTCGAAGCTCTTGAACCCGTTCGCGAAGACCCGGCCCCTGTACCAGTAGGCGGCCCAGTAATTCGTGTCTTCGGTTCGGTAGTGCGCCACCTCACGAGGAGCCACCGGATTGCTGAAGTCGACCACGCTCATCCCGCCCCAGTAGTTGCCGCTGACCACGGTCAACGTGCCGGGGATCAGGTTGAAGAGATGGGCCGCGCAATCTCCCTCAGGTTCGCGGCCATACACGAAGATCGAGTGCGGCCCACGAGGAGCGCCGAAGTACCCCAACATCACCGGCGCCCGCGGGTTGGTCACGTCGTAGATGAACAGAGCTCCAGTAGGTCCACCGATGCAGTCATTCCCACCCGTCTCGGTCCCAACGACCGCATAGCGCCCATCACTGGAAACCGCGACAGAATGGTGGAAGTTGTGCAACGGATTCACGATGTGACCGATCAACTGGGGAGCGATCGGATCTGCGACGTCCCAGATCTGCGTCTCGCCCGGTCCCGCGCAGAACGCGAGCTTCCGGTCGCCGCGGATGTCAAAGGTCAGGTCATGGCACCCGATGCCGCTGTCGAAGGTGCCGACGACCTTCGGACGCCGCGGGTCGGACACGTCGATGATCGTCTCTACAGGCTCGGCGCCCATCTGCCGTCCGCCGGGAGACGCGTAGATGATCGGCTTCCCGGGGTAAGTGGTGATCGTGTGAGGGCCCGTGAAGTACGCACCTAGCGGATCGGTGCCGGGCGGGAGCTCGCCCGCGGTACTCCCGAGGATCTTCGGCTTGCGGGGATTGCTGACGTCGATCAACGTCACGCCTCCCTTGGGGTTGCCGCAGTTGTACTTCCCTTGGTGGTAGCCGACCGCGATCAGACCCGGCTCGACCACCGCGACGTCGTTCTGCCAGCCTCCGCAGGGCGCGAAGCCGACCTTCCGAACCTCCGGCTTGCTCACGTCGTAGATGTGGACGCCGCCGGATGAGCCCTCCCAACCGCGCTCCGCTGCGTAGACGAAGCGGCCCTGGAAGGCAAGGTCGCTCCCGCCGACATTGAACGGTATGTCTTTGACCCGGTACGGGAAGCTGTGCGTCAGCCGAACGTTGTCGCTGGCGTCCGGAGGAGCGGGCGCTCGAGCGGCAGCCGTAGCTGTCGGGAGCGATGCCGCCACAACGAGCGCAGCGAGGAGCGTGCACATCCCCAGCCGCCGGCTCATAGCGCGACCTCGTCGAAGACGCATCACAGAAGTACTACCTCCCCCACCGCGCTCCACGACTTGTCCCGTGTGGATTCGCCGGCTGCGCAAGAGCTCCTTCGAGAACAGGGACCCGGGCCCGAGCGAGAGGTGACCACAATCGGCATCGGCTGCAACCGCTCGAGAAGGTTCGGCTGCATCTTGCGCCGTTAGCGACTCCCTACCGGTGACGGTGTGAAACGGGAGCCGAGGCAGCCGCGCCGCAGATGTAGCGGCCGTCACCCTCGCCTCCGGCGACCTCGTCCACGACACTTCGGTAGCGCCCCGGCCGGTCACGTAGGTCGAACCGGAAACTGCCGTCGTCTCGGGTCGTTTTCGTCCGCAGGCGCACCCAGCCTGAACTCGCGCGCCGCTCTAGCGATACGGCGACCCCGCTCGAGCACATCTCGGCCTCTCCGGCATGGACACGCCCGCGGGCGATGAGGTGCCGAGAGAGTCTGAGGTCGACCGCCCGCAGGTGGGTCGCGGGTTCCGTCGGCTCGGGCTGGGGTTCCGTCGGCTCGGGCTGGGGTTCCGTCGGCTCGGGCTGGGGTTCCGTCGGCTCGGGCTGGGGT